>JAWLEN010000093.1:0-9011 GCA_041686095.1 Candidatus Aminicenantota bacterium | reverse complement strand
TACTCCAGTTCATTGTAGCCGAGCATAGCTGCTCCGGAAAATCCCTGCCTTCTGATTTCCGAAGCTTTATCTGCTATTTTCCGGCGAACATTTTCCCAGAAAGGATGGTCAAAGACATCCGCCGGCTCTGTGAATATTCCTTCTTTGATACAGAAAGCCGCTCCTGTGACTATGGGAGGTCCGTCAAAAAAAGATATGGTAGAGTTCAGTTTGCAGGGCATCAAAGGTCCGTTATGACTTCCCCGCATGAATCCTGCCACCAGGTGCCCGATTTCAAAAGGCGCCAGTATTTCTCCAGTGGCTGGGAATTCTCCCTGAACTCGGACTAAAGCGACAGGATCGTCTTTTCCAGTGTAAGTTCCAGCGATATTATGGAGTCTTGTGGTGGAGATGGCCAAAGCTTGATTACCAGTATTTCGAGAAAAAATACTCTCAATCACATATTTTTCTCCATCTCTGAGTAAAGCAGCGATATCATAGAGGTCTTCCGGGGAATTCAAGTCAATGATTTTATCTTTTTCTGCATAGTCCACATCAATGATTCGATAGGAAAAACCTTTATTCATTTTTGGGCTCAGCATCAGACCGGCATTGTACATGGGATCAGAAAAACTTAAATAAAACGGCAAATTATAGGCTCCAGGATCTGTTTTATCAGCAGCAAAGAAAACAAAAGGTTCATTGGGCCTTTCTTCGAATTCCATTTCTGCTACAGCCGGGCCTGCTCCTTTGATGTTTCCGCTGAAAGCGTCTTTCAAAAGGTCTTGTCCTGCTCCATAAAGACCTTCGCTTTTAGCTTTTTCAGTTCCTGATAAAAAGGCGTCCCAGGCAAGTTTATGAATTTTTTCATCTGAGATACCTCTTTCATGGGAGCAAAGAATGGCTATATCATCCCCTGTATAACCGATATAAAAGTCTATGAGGATGTCTTTTCCCTGGGTTTTTATAAAGTTTTTTACTTCGTTGATGACAGCTTGACTAGGGGTAATATGGCCTCCGATGCTCCCGATATCAGCTTTTAAAACACTTAGAGTTACTTTCATTTATGCCTCCTTAAAATAACCAGGATTATTCAATAAAAAATATTAATAATAAAGCGAATTTAACTCGTGAATAATGCTGGCATATTTTTATTTTATTTTTTTTTAATTAAAAATTCAACTGTGTTGTTTTTAGAGGAAGTATATCTAAAACCGTGATACATGGGATGAATAATATTTATTAAGGGGAAGGGCAAGGGATGAGGAATCCCCTGTGAGGGCGGAGCGGGCATGGTTCCTCTTTAGAGGAGAGCGAAGCCCGAACCGGGAGAGAGATTCATCGCTGGTGAATCGAGCGGGTGACGAATCCCTTGCCCTTCCCCTTATCTGTCAATTAAACTCTATCACGGTTTTAGATATGCTTCCGTTTTTAGACAGATGAACTAAAAATAGGACACTTTCTGGATGTGCATTTTTTTGGCTTCTCTGTTATAATATGGCATGGAATTTGCTCTTTAATTATATGAGGAGTGAAAAATGAAGAAACTAATTATTATTATCCCGCTTATCATACTTATCTCAGGATGTATAGTCATTGAAGAAAGATACAGAACTACAGGTCCTAGAGTGGAAACCGTAAAATACTATGATTATTATCCTTCTTATTACTACGGAGGATTTTATGGGGATCCTTTCTATTACTGGATGGGAGCAGGATGGTGGAATCCTTTCTGGTATTATGGCTTCTATAACTATTACTATGGTTGGTACTATCCTCGCTTTGGATCCTATTACTACTATTATCCCAGCCGCTATTATGGGCGGGGAAGCGATGTTATCACAAAGGATCAGCTCCAAGATCCTAACAAGACAAGAACTTCAGAACGTAAAATAAGATACACAGAAAGGACATCTGTCTCAAGACTCTCCAAAGGAAGCAGCCAAAGGAGCACTGGTAAAAGAGTCATAGGAAGAAGCAGCGGCAGAAGAATCACGGGAACAGTAAGCCGGTCTGGGTCCTCCGGGGCGAGAAGTATTCGGTCAACAGGTTCAAGTTCTGGCTCCCGATCCAGAAGTTCCGGTTCCACCAGCAAAGTGAAAAAGAAGTAGGCCTGAGCTTATCGATTTGAGGTTATATAAGGCGGGATCAAGGAAGATTTAGTAAGGCTTGGAGATACAAAAAGGGGAACATTAAGGGCTAATTGAAAGCTGCTCACCAAAGCCATATATTCATTTTTAAATTCCTCTCTCAGCGGCGCCACAGGTTTGAACTTATGAGCAAGGGGATTGATGTATTTCCCGTGGTATTTAATCCTATAATCCAGATGAGGACCCGTGGAAGTTCCTGAGGAGCCCACATATCCTATGGTCTTTCCGCTGGTGACTTTAGCCCCTCTTTTGATTCCTCTGGCGTAGCTTCGAAGATGCAGATACATGGTCTCATAGGAATTTTTATGGCGGATTTTGATCATTCGTCCGGCAGCTCCGTTCAGACCCACAAAGGTCACTGTCCCGTCTGCTGTGGATTGAACAGGAGTTCCTATAGGCGCTCCATAGTCCACTCCATAATGAGGACGGTACACTTTCCAAACCGGATGGAGCCGGCTGTAGCTGAATCTGGATGTTATTCTGGCGCCGTTTATGGGTGATTTGAGGAATTCTTTGCGCAATGACTTGCCTTCAGGATCAAAATAGTCCCATTCCTGGGTATCCGGATAGGTGAAACGAAAAGCCTGGAATGTTTTTCCTTGATTGGTGAATTGAGCGGCCAGTATTCTTCCGTAGCCAATGAATTGTCCATCCAGATATTTTTTTTCAAAGACTAGTTTAAAGGAATCATTTTTTCTGATATCCGCATAAAAATCAATATCCCATGCAAATATATCAGCAAGAACAATGGCGAGAAAATCTTTTTCTCCGGTTTCATTCACGGCCTGGATGAGATTGTCATTGATGACCCCCCACATCAGTTTTAATTTTGTTTGGATGGGAAATTTCAGAATTTTTGCCTCATAGCCGTCCTGATTTTTTTGGATCTTAAGATACTCTTCTTTGTCTATGTCATATTCGATGCAGTTTAAAGGCCCATTTTCTTCATAATAAAGACGAAGCTCGTTTCCTGCTTTTATTTTGGCCATGTCATACACAGGCTCCACGTCCTGCTTAAGTTTGTGGATTTCAAGGGGAGTGAATTCACACTCCTTAAGAATATCTGATAGAGACTGACCTCTTTTTATTATTATTTTTTGTTCCTTTAAGGGAGGTGTTTTGGGAGTCACCGTCCTGGAATTTTCATCAGAATGAGCTTGCTTCTCATCCACAGAAGGAGTGATTTTGGTTTGTTTTTGCTCACTGTTTTTGGGAATAAACGCCAGGAACAAATAAACAGCTAAAAGGAAAACCACATACAAAGCATAATAAGGCGAGTTTTTCTTCTTTCTTTTATTTTTTTTGATTTTAATATTAACTCTCATTCAGGAAGGAAAGATAATCCATTTTTCCTATGAAGTCAAATCATCTAAATTGGGGACGGTTTACTTATTCACCTAATTATTTATTTTTTAATTTTGAGAAATATTATTTTGCGTGTCGTCTAATGATATGCAATGGGAAGAATAGCTCGAGTTGTAATACCAGGATGTCCTCATCATATCATTAAAAGAGGCAATCGACGCCAACAGGTTTTTTTCAATGATGGTGATAAGAGACATTATCTCAACATTCTTAATCATTATTGTAGAAGAGAAGAAGTCAAAGTTTGGTGTTACTGCTTGATGGACAATCATGTTCACATCATTGCCGTTCCAAAAAAAGAAGAAAGTTTAGCCAAGGCCATTGGTGAGACCCACAAAAAGTACACCTGGATGGTAAACATTCAAAGAAATTGGAAAGGTCATCTATGGCAGGGCAGGTTTCGCTCCTATCCCATGGATGAAAAGCATTTATATTTAGGGGTGAGATATATCGAACGAAACCCAGTCAGAGCCGACATTGTCAAGGTAGCCGAGGATTATATTTGGTCAAGTGCAAAGGCTCATGTATATAATTCTAAGGACAAAATATTGACTGATTTTTATCTTACTTCTCAGATCAAAGATTGGAGTTCTTATCTTAAGAAAGAGGAAAGTGAGGAAGATATTGATAAATTTAGAAAACATGAAAACACAGGAAGGCCATTAGGAGACGATGACTTCATAACCAAGCTAGAAAAAATAACCGGAAGAACTTTGAGAAAAAAGAAGGCAGGAAGGCCAAAGAAAAAGAAAAATAAAGACAAAGATTGGATAAAAATAGGGTAAATGAATAAACCGTCCCCAATTTAACCCAATTTAGCGGTGGAGGAGGCGGGGGGCGGGGATCTGTTTTTCAGGAGGAATGATTTCCTTCAGGAGTTTGTATATCCGGGAAGGAGAAGTGTGGTTTAGGTCTGCGGTTTTTTTGAGCGAATCCTGAGGGTCATGAACCTGGATCCCTTTTTGTTTTAAAAACGCGGCTGCTTTTTCTGTCTCCAATCCCAGCTCTTGCACAAACCGGTCAAAAGAAAGCTTTTCAGCCCGGGCTAGAAAAGGCTGGTCTTTATTGGCCGGCCACGCGTCTTTGATCAGAGAACCCAGATCCATAACCGAGCTGAAAGGAGGGATGCTGATAATGGTGCCTGTGAGTATCACAATCAACATCACCAGGGAAATAACCATCTCTATTCTGGATCTGGAGTATTTTCTGATATTCCCTCTTATATACTGCAGGATGGAATGCCAGTTATAGTAGAGATGGATGCAGACAAAAATCAAAAAGACATAACTAAAAATGGTGTGGATGGTTTCCCAATCGCCTTTAGTGAATCCCAGAAAGGTCCAGTTGGCCCAGTCAGCCACTCTTCCTGAAGGGACTGTGTAGAGAACCAGGCCAGAGAAAACCTCTATGATGAAGGACCAAAATATGGTCAGCACAATGAAAGCTCTGAAATTAAATGATTTTTTTTTCATGTCTGATTTCTTAATGTTAAATTATTTCCTAATTTCAGGGAATCCGGAAGGAGGTCGGCGGTGCTGGGTAGCCTGTTCATAGGCGTAGGCGATTTTAATCAGCTCCGGCTCTCCAAACAGCTTGCCCACTATCTGAATCCCTGCAGGAAGCTTTTTATAAGTGTATCCCATGGGCACAGTTATGGCTGGAAGCCCGGTATGAGGCGGGATCAGCTGGCTGTTGTCTCCTGCCGGACTTCTCATATCACCCAGTTTCCGGGGCGGATTGCCCCATGTGGGATACACAAACACATCCATATTTTGGTCCTCCATAGCCTTGAGCACCGCTTCCCGGAATTTGATGTTTCGGGGTTCATGATACAGGTCCTTGCACTGCGGCTCATCAGTCAAAGGCACCTCCAATGCTCTCTCAATCCGGTCCCTGACTGACCTGAGAAACTTTCCTGAATTGAAAATTTCTGTTAGGCTCTGGACAGGCGCTTTATCTCCCACTGAAGCCAAATACTGATTGAGGTCGTATCGGAAAGTATCGCACCACAGATCTTGTGAAAGCTTGCCAAAGTCAGGGATATCAAAAGGATCCACAATTTCAGCTCCCTGCTCCTTCATGTCCTGAAGGGCTTTTTCAAAAACAGCTTTGACTTTGGGATCTGAAGAAGCCCGGTCCGCCAGTACACGGAACACCCCGATTCGGACTCCTTTAAGACCGTCTTTATCCAGAAAATCAGTATAGGTCTCTGGGATTTTCCCCCGGCATCGTTCAGTGACAGGATCTGCCGGGTCATAACCTGAAATCACGTCCAGAACTCTGGCCGCATCTTCTACGGTCCGGGTCATGGGCCCTCCAATATCATTTCTCAGATAAAGAGGAATGATGCCGTCCCTGCTGGTCAGTCCCATGGTTGAGCGAATTCCTACCAAGCCGCAGTGGGCTGAAGGTCCTCTGATGGAATTGCCCGTGTCTGTGCCCAGACCCACGGTCCCGAAATTGGCAGCCACAGCCGCAGCGGTTCCTCCACTGGAGCCGGCCGGAACGCGAGATAAGTCATAGGGATTCCGGGTCAATCCCAGTATGGAGCTCACGGTCTCATAAGGGCTGAAAGCCCATTCAGCCATGTTTGATTTTGCCAGAACAATGGCCCCGGCCTCACGCAGAGCTTTGACCTGATAAGCATCATCAGGGGGAATATAATCCTTCAGGGCTTCTGAGCCAGCTGTTGTCTGAAGGTCATGGGTTTCGTAGTTGTCTTTCACGATCACCGGGATCCCGTGAAGGGGACGCAGTTTTTTGGTACTCTGAAGTTCCTTGTCCAGCTCCGCAGCTCTGGTCAATGCATTTGGATTGACCACCACAATGGAGTTTAATTTTTTATCTTTGTCGTATTTTTTGATTCGGTCCAAATAAGTTTGAACCAGTTCCTGGCAGGTCATCTCTCCGCTGAGATAAGCGCTGTGGATATCTTGGATGGTCGCTTCTAAAACTTGGAAACCTCGTTCTTTTTTATGAGGTCTTTCTCCGCATCCTTGAAACAGCCCAGAGAGAATCGTTATCAAAAGAAAACAGAAAACCGATCGAGCTGTCTTTGAAAAAGTCCAAATCTTTTTTCTCATTCGCTTAAAGAAAATCTTTTTTTATAAAAATGCTTCTTGAATCTTAGGCATCACAAAGAAATTTCACTCCGGAAAGAAAGTCCTTCTGCCAGATGACCCTTCCGATGATTTTCACATCATGATTGTTGTTCCCGAATCTTTCGAATGTGATTTCCATTAAAGAGCCTTCAGGAATTTCTCTGTCCAGAAAGAGACAGCACCCGTTTTCACTGAGGTTTTGAGAAAATCCTTGACCGTGAATAAGGGAATTAGTTTTTGAGGCATTTGTTCTGAACTTCACCCTTTGCACGGTATCGATGCGCAGCTTTTCTCTGGAGTCAACGCTGTCCGAATTTGTTTTTGGGTCTTTGTTCATAAGCTGTCCTTGAGGCGCCTCGTTTTAACGATTCCTCTATTCAGTGAAAATGAATTCTAACAGAATCCATTTTTAATGTGAAGAGTAAAATCGCTGCTTGAGGTGAAAAAAAACTTTAAACTTTTCTTTTTTTAATTTAAACTGAATTCAAGGAAGAAAGGAGTTTAAACCATGAGATCTAAAATATCATATTTGAAAGTCTTTGTTTTTGCTTTAGTGATTTGTTTATTGGGTTCTTTTTATTCATGCGCGCCGGCTGAAGAGTCAGCTGATTTTGTGCTGAGGAATGGAAAGATCGTGACCTTGGATGAGGCCAAACCAGAAGTGACAGCTTTGGCCGTAAGCAGCGGGAAAATCCAAGCTCTCTGTGATGAAGAAGAAATCGAAGCTTATATCGGAGAAAACACCGAGGTCATAGACCTGGATGGAAAGCTGGCTGTCCCTGGTTTTATTGACAGCCATGCTCATTTTACCAGTATCGGACAGGCAGCCATGTCTTTGGACCTGATGCATGTCGAAAGCTGGGAAGAAATCGTCTCTATGGTGAAACAGGAAGCTGAAAAGTCAGAACCAGGCGAGTGGATTTTGGGCAGAGGATGGCATCAGGAAAAATGGGACCAAACCCCGGAGCCCAATGTGGATGGACTCCCTTATCATGATGCTTTGAGTGAAGTCAGCCCTGAAAACCCGGTCATGCTTACCCATGCCAGCGGTCATTCCTGTATGGTCAATGCCAAAGCCATGGAACTGGCTGGAGTGACCAAAGAGACCACAGCCCCAGAGGGCGGAGAGATTGTGAGAGATCCGCAAGGAAATCCCATTGGCACTTTTAGAGAGACGGCACAGGGATTGGTCCGGAGCGCTTATTACACTTCTCTAGAACAAAGGACTCCTGAGCAGGAAGAAGAAAACCGAAGAAAAGTAGTGGAGCTGGCTGACCAAGAATGCCTGTCCAAAGGAATCACCTCTCTTCATGATGCTGGATCGTCATTCAGGACTATTGACCTTTTTAAAGAGTTTGCTGAGCAGGGAAAACTGGGCATCCGCCTTTATGTCATGATCAGTGAAGGAAATGATTCGATCACTGCGGAAAAACTTTCTGAGTACAGACTCCTGGGAGTGGGTGACCATCATCTGACCGTCCGGTCCATCAAGCGGCTCATAGACGGAGCCCTGGGTGCCCACGGCGCCTGGCTGCTGGAGCCTTATAAAGACCTCCCTTCCAGCACCGGATTGAACACCACTTCGGTGGAGACCATTCAGGAGACCGCCCGGATCGCCATTGAGAATGATTTTCAGCTCAACACCCACGCTATAGGAGACAGAGCTAATCGGGAAGTGCTGGATATCTATGAAAAAGCGTTTGAAGCTCATCCGGACAAAGAAGACATGAGATGGAGAGTGGAGCACGCCCAGCATCTCCATCCAGAAGACATTCCCCGGTTTGGAGAATTGGGTGTGATCGCTTCTATGCAGGCCATTCACTGCACTTCAGACGGTCCCTGGGTCTATAAACGCCTGGGGGAAGAGCGGGCTGAACAAGGGGCCTACGTGTGGCAGAAGCTCATGGGCACAGGCGCTGTGATCTGCAATGGAACCGACGCACCAGTTGAAGATGTGGATCCCATCCCTTGCTTTTATGCTTCGGTGACCCGGAAGATGAACAACGGCGAACTTTTTTATCCGGATCAGAGAATGACCCGGGATCAGGCCCTGCGCTCCTACACCATAAACGGCGCTTATGCCTCTTTTCAGGAAGATCTACTGGGCTCCCTGTCTCCGGGCAAGCTGGCAGATATCACGGTGCTGTCCAAAGACATCATGACGGTTCCTGAAGATGAGATTCTGGAAGCTGAAGTACTCTACACTATTGTGGGCGGAAAGGTGGTTTACTCCAAAAAGTAAGTTCAAAAAATAGGTGAATAAGTAAACTGTACCTAATTTGGGGACAGGTGTCCTTTGTAGAGAGCAGATGGGCGTTCCCTCTCTGCTGAGCATCAGATAGGGGGCGGTTGGCATAAAATTTGCTGGAGTTATTGACGAATCAATGCATTCACTGTGGGGTTTGAGATGCAAAAG
>JAWLEN010000008.1:0-36710 GCA_041686095.1 Candidatus Aminicenantota bacterium | reverse complement strand
CAGATACAGGTGATATATGATGTTTATTAAGGGGAGGGGGAAAGGGATGAGGAATCCCCTGTGAGGGCGGAGCGGGCATGGTTCCTCTTTAGAGGAGAGCGAAGCCCGAACCGGGAGAGAGATTCCTCGCTGGGGAATCGAGCGGGTGACGAATCCCATGCCCTTCCCCTTATCAGTCAAATAAACTTTATCACGGTTTTAAAAAGGATTACTATAAGAATGTTAGTATCTCTATTTACTTGATAGAGTTTATTTGATCCATAGGGGTAAACAGAAATGATCATAGAAATAGGAAATGCTCAATTAGGTTGACAGGTTTTACTGTTTCTGGTAATTTAGCTCTATCATAACCGCGGCAGATCAAAGTAAAGAGCGGGCGTAGTTCAGGGGTAGAACGTCTGCTTGCCAAGCAGAAGGTCGTGGGTTCAAATCCCATCGTCCGCTCCAAAATTCCTCCCCAAATCCCTTCCATACATCGACAGGAATCACAGGCATGATTATCTCCTTATGGAAACTCTCAATTATTGATATTTTGCCTCTACTTCAATCACTCTTCTCATAAAAACCAATCTCTGACTAAAATAAAAAAAAAGAATTGGTCTCTATTTCTAAAGTCGTTTCAATCAAGCTAATATCCGAATCTTCCGGAGAGATGATCCTTTGAATAACCTGATTTTACACTAGACAATAACCTGCTTTTTCGCTACAATGACAACGCTCTGGATAGATAGATTTCAATCATGTGTGACCGGCGCGGTACCCAAGTGGCTTAAGGGAGGGGTTTGCAAAACCTCGATTCGTCGGTTCGAATCCGACCCGCGCCTCCATCTTCCACTCTTGCAATCATTGGCATGCCTTAATATCCAGAATTATTCCCAAGTCATAGCTTGTTGAAATTCAGATATAGCTGAATCGACTTTGAATGTTTAGCCTTCGAATTTATGAAGATGATCCTGGGATATTCACAAGTTGTGGTTTCGTTATGGGAGAAGGGCATGGGATGAGTCATCCCCTATGAGGGCTGAGCGGGCATGGTTCCTCTTTAGAGGAGAGCGAAGCCCGAATGGAAGAGAGATCCCTAAGAAAGACCTTTGGACAATAATGACCTTGACTATTTCTCTGGTCGGACCATGACACGGTCCCCGATTCCTACGGCATCTCTGCACGATAAGATTTTTATGGTCGATGTTTCTTGCTGAACATCAATAACCACACAGTTTCCAAAAATCTGTAAAGGTGCCTCTTTTTCTAGGATCCTGTACAAAATGAGCTGCTGTCCCAAAGTGATCCCAGACTGCCGGCCAACATTAACAATGGCCCAGTGACCGGATCCTATCTGATTAAAATCGGTCTGAAGGAATACAACTTCACCTTTTGCACCCTCAGTCTCGAACGGGGGGATATCATAACCAAGATCTCTGCCTGTCACTCCTTCTCTTGGCTGGAAAGGAATAAGATAATAACCTTCCATTATCGTATTGCATGATTTCTCGATTCGTGCTGTTGATTTAGACTCATCTAAATCCTTTATCCGCACTCTGCCTCTCCTGAAAGCAATGGGTCCGACCCCAGGGACTTCTTTTCTCACTTCTATGACCATAAAAACCTGTCCCTTGTTTAATCCCTGCGTTCCTCCTTGATTCAAATACACAACATCTTCATCACTGAATGTATCCCGCTCATACGCTCTTTCAGCACCAATGATTTTAAGATCAGGGATTTCTCCATCTAAAACATAAAAAGAACAGTATAAATCCGATTCTGAGATCAATTCATATTCTTCTTCAAATATCTTTGCCCTTTTTATGCCTTCCTGCTGGAATCCATAGGCTGTAATGCTGAGAGAGATTAAAATTAAGATTAGATGGAAAATCAATCCGCCACCTGCTATCTGATTTTTTTTCACTTTTGCACCTCTTGCCACAATTGTTTTAATATTTGTTGCCATTATTATATTTAGTCGTTGTAAAGGTGTCAAATGATAAAATAAATTGAACGGTTCTGGTTAGACATAATTTGGCTTTTCTTATACAATAAAATCAGAAAATGAAAACGGATAAAAACATCATCCTCCTTTTTGGAGGCCGCTCTGCAGAACATGAAGTCTCCATAAGTTCAGCCGCGGCAATTCACCATAATCTAAATAGAAATAAATTTAAAACTCAATGCATCTATATCAATAAAAAAGGGATGTGGAACACGGTTGAGTCTCCGCAAATCTCTATAGAAAAACTGGAAAAAGGACCTTTTTATTCCTTTCTTCCCTGGGACACAAAAAAAAACATAAACCTTCCTCAATCTCCGGTCTATTTTCCAGTGCTTCACGGGCCCTATGGTGAAGACGGAACCATACAAGGACTCTTGGAACTTGCGGATGTCCCTTATGTAGGCGCTACGGTCATGTCCTCTGCTATTGGCATGGATAAAGCCCTGTCAAAATCTATATTTAAAGCTAAAGGACTTCCCGTGGTCAAATACAGTGTTGTTTATGAGAATGACTGGGTCCACCATAAAAAGAAAGTTACTGAAAAAATTAAAAAAGAATATTGCTTTCCTTTATTCATAAAGCCTTCCAACCTGGGTTCAAGCATAGGAATAACCAAAGTCCAATCTCTTGCCCATTTACCAAAAGCCATTAACCTCGCCTTTACCTACGACCATAAGATTCTGGTTGAAGAGGCTATACAGGGACGGGAACTTGAATGCAGTGTTTTAGGAAACCAGAATCCGATAGCTTCTCTCCCCGGAGAAATCATACCTTACCGGGATTTTTATGATTATCAAGATAAATATAAAGAAGGAAAAACAGGTTTTGAAATTCCCGCCAAAATACCCCAATCCGTAGTTAAAGAGATTCAAAGGATCTCTATAACTGCGTTTAAATCCATTGAAGGCTCTGGAATGGCTAGGGTAGACTTCTTTTTTCAAGAAAAAAATCATAAAATCTACTTAAATGAAATAAACACCATCCCTGGATTTACTGAAATCAGCATGTACCCAAAATTATGGGAAATAAGCGGCATAAAATTTTCATCACTTCTGGAAAAGCTCATTGACTTAGCCGTCAACAGGCACCGCGAGAAAAAAAGAAAATAGCTCAATGAGAATTCTCGGCATAGATTATGGAGATAAAAATATAGGTCTTGCTGTCAGCGACCAGATGATGGCCACCGCTCAACCTATCAAAAGCTATAAACTAAGAAACAAAGATGAAGATACTCGATTTTTTAGAAATCTTGCCTCAAAATTCAATATCACAAAAATAGTTATAGGCCTTCCGTTGAGAATGGACGGTTCAGAAGGAAGCCGGGTGAGAAAAACAAAAAAATTCGCTGGATGGCTGAAAAAAACACTAAAGATTCCCATTGTTTACTGGGATGAGCGTTTGACCACCAAACAGGCTTCCCAAATCATGAGGGAAGGAGGATTGAGCCATAAAAAGAAAAAAGAGCTTGTGGATCAGATCTCAGCGGTTATCATCCTGTCAAGCTACTTGGACAGCCTATGAAATCATTCAATTTGAAAAAAATACTGAAAGCAGCGCTGGTGTTACTTGTTGTTGCCTCTCTTTTTTTCTCCAGCTGGTTTTTATGGGAATACCATCATCCAAGAAATATCATCTCTCCAAACACTGTTTTCGAAATTAAAAAAGGCAGCAGTGCCTCTTGGATCGCTCAGCAACTAAAAAAAGAAAATATCATAAAAAATAAATGGCCTTTTTTGTTTGCCTACAAAGTATTTTTTACAAAAGAAAACCTTATTGCGGGGGAATATGAATTCAATCCCCCCATCTCTGTCAAAGAAGTCCTTAAAAAAATAATCAAGGGAGAAATAAAACTTCACCCCATCACCATACCAGAAGGATTAAACATATGGGAAACAGCTGAGCTTTTGTCACAGAAATACTCAGTGGACAACAAAAAAGTGCTTTATAATGCTCAAAACACACAATTGATATCTTCTATGGATTCTGAAGCCCAAAACCTGGAAGGATATTTGTTTCCGGAAACATATCATATTCCAAAAAACACTTCTGAAGAAGAACTCATTGAAAACATGGTCAGTCAATTCAAAAAAACTTTCAATCCTCAATGGAGAGAAAGAACCCGAGAAATGGGAATGAATATAAGAGAAGTGGTTACTTTGGCTTCTTTGATTGAAGAAGAAACATCTGTCCCGGAAGAAAAATCTTTAGTCTCTTCAGTATTCCATAACCGCCTGAAACTGGGCATGAAACTAGACTGTGATCCAACCATAATCTATGCTTTAAAGAAAAAAGGTGAGTATCAAGGACGGTTAAGAAATAAAGACTTAAAACTCGACTCACCCTACAACACCTATTTATACAAAGGGCTGCCTCCCAGCCCTATATCCAATCCCGGCAAAGAATCACTTAAAGCCGCTTTATTTCCTTCAAAAACTGACTATCTTTATTTTGTGTCAAAAAATGACGGAACACACAAATTCAGCTCCACTTTTAAGGAGCATCAGAAAGCTGTGATCAAATATCAAATAAATAAATAGCCCGGGAACTTGAGGGTCATAAAAGCAGAATTTCTGGAAAATCAGTTTCAATTCTGGTATATTATTGCTTTTATATCCATAAATGATATAATTTGTGTTTAAATTTTTCGAGAGGAAAAAAACGATTTCTCATAAGGAGGAATAATGAGAACAAAAAGTTTAATAATCCCGATTCTAATCATGTTCCTTATGCTGGGAACAGCATTTTCTCCCGAAATAAGGGGTCAACAAGAAGAGGAACAAGCAGAAATAATACCTGATGAAGTAAAATCGATTTTACTTCAAGGGATGGAATCCAGAGAACCATCTATGGACATTCCATTTTCTATTTCTGATTATTATTACCTTCCCGCAAGTCAAAATCTCTATTTTATCCTGTTGTTCAATGCTAAGAATGCCGACCTGGCCTACACTCCTGTGGGCGCACCCCAAGAAGAAGAACAACAAGAACAGCAGGCTTTTGTTGAAAAAACTCCAGATGTTCTTCAAACCAGATTCGATGTCTTTCTCATCTTCAATCAATTAGACGGCGACTTTGAAAAAGAAACTTTTATTCCAGCTGGTTTTCAGGTTAATAAAGATTTATATGATCCAGAAAAAGTAGAAATGTATTCCACAGGATACATTCTTCCCCCGGGCGAATATCTGCTTGCCATGGCCATCACCCAAGACAATTACCAAAAAATTGGAACCCAGTATTTTGAATTCGAAATCAAAGACCCAGCCAGTATTAGAAACAGACTTGAAGTCCCACCTGTCTTTTTCGTTGATGACACTCAAAAACTGGAAGCTCCTGAGAAGAAAACTTACATTCATAAAGGCTATTTCACTTATTCCATTCTCAAAATCAAACCTGTGCTCAACAACACCTTTAGTTCCGGAGACACCAGTGAAGTTTTCTTCTATGTGATGGGAGGCTCAACAGATCCCCAAACTCAGAGATACGATTTCACGGTTAATTATCAAGTCTTAAAAGAAGGACAGGAAGAACCATTAATCCGTTTTGCTGAAGGAAACTATAACTCACCTATTATCATTCAACCTTTGAAATTTGAAAGAACAGTCCTAGTTCGGAAGAAAAAAGGTGATGAAATCATAGAAGAGAAAAAAGAGACCAGGGATTTAGATCCAGGTCAATATATCCTCAGATTGGATATCAAAGATAATATTTCTGGAAAAACACACACCAAAGATGTTGAAATAAACATCAAATAGATAACCATCTGTTCTTTATCATCAGCTTTCCTTGACATTAGTGGTTTCCAGCCTTATATTTAGGATTAGTTCTGGAGGGAGCAATGGAAATAAAAATGAGAATAAAGGGATTGGTTATAGACCCTATATCAAAAATGCCCATTGTGGTTCTTGAAGATCCAAAAATGGAAAGAATGCTCCCCATATGGATAGGTGTATTTGAGGCAAATGCAATCTCTTTAAAAATTGAAAACATAGAAACGCCCCGACCCATGACACACGACCTTATAAAGAACATCTTAGAAAACCTGGACACAAAACTTGAAAAGGTGGTTATAAACGACATAAAAGATAATACTTTTTACGCCACCATCTTTTGCAAACACAATAAACAATCAATAAAAATAGATTCCCGTCCTTCAGATGCCATTGCCCTTTCTCTCCGGACAGGCACGCCTATCTATGTAAAAGATCAAGTTATAGAAAAAGCACAAAGTTTGAAATTTGATGACAAGCTGGAAGACTCTGAAAAACTCAAAAAATGGCTTGAAAACTTAAAACCAGAAGATTTCGGAAAGTATAAAATGTAATAAATCGAGATTCGAATACTCTGAATTTTGACTAAGTTCTTAAATTAAAAATCATATAGAGTCCAATGAGGCCAAAAATCAGATTTGGCCCCCAGGCCCCCAAAAAAGGACTGATATAACCAGCATAACCAAGACTTTTAAAAATTCCTATCGCTCCCCAGTAAATAATGACAATAACAAAGCTCATGCCTATCCCTACTAATGTTCCTCTCTTTCCCATGGTGAAAGCAAAAGGGATTCCGAGCAAAACAATCACAAAAGTAGCTAGAGGGAAGGAAATTTTATAATGCAAATCCACTTCATGTCGCGTGGTCTCAAAATGGCTTACTTTTAGTTTATCTATATAATCCTTTAGCTCCCCGTAATGCATTTGATTTGCTTCTTTCATACCTTTAATAAAATAGCTTTTTGGTTCCATCACCTTGAGTTCTCGTTTCTCCTGCTTGCTGAAGGAAACAGGTTTGTTTTGTTCGAATCTCCTCTCCCATAAATGGCTCAAAATGAGTTTATTATTGATTAACTCTGCACTTTCAGCGTATATCCTTCTCTCCAACACCCACGATTTTGTATCCAGATCCAGTATTGTCATGCCTCTAAAAACAGCTCGATCTTGATCAAAATAATTGTAATAATACATCCTGTCCCCATTTTTCCCCATAACCCATCGCCGGTCTAGTCGATTGTAACTTCGTGGAGGAACATCATTGATCTGATTCCAAGTTTCTTCTGCTTTCTTGCTTGAAAAAGGAAGGATATTTTCCTGAATATAAAATGAAAAGAAGCTTATTATAATGGATAAGACCAATACAGGGACTATGATTCGAAAAACACTCATCCCAGAACTTTTCATGGCTGTTACTTCATTAAATTTAGTCAGAATGCCAAGGCATAAGAGGGCTGAAGAAAGTGCAGCCACAGGAAGCACATAATGGATAAATTCCGGTATTTTAAACCATATATACTCATAAAAAAGAGTTAAAGATTTTTCATGCTCATAAACATTATCTATGCTTTCAAAAAAAGTAATAATAATAAAAACACAAAGGAGGCTTAAAAAAACCAACAAAAATAGAGAGATGTATTTCTTAATAATATAACGGTCAATGATGTTAGGAAAACGGATATATATTCTTGGCAGAGTTAAGCTGCCCTTGCTTGTTTTTTTCTTAACTTTTGGTTTGCTCTTTTTTGAAAAGGCATTAAACAGAGACCTCATAAATTGGCTTTCTCTCCGAGAATATGTGAAAGCATAAACACTCAATCCTGCCAGTAAAATATTAGGCCCCCACATACCTAACCAGGGTTTTATGCCTTCATTGACGGCAATATTCTCTCCGGCTGTAATTAAAATATAGTAAATCACAATGATGACAATACTTAAGGTAAAGCCGCTGGTTCTTCCTCCTTTTTTGGTTGATACTCCTAAAGAGATTCCCAGAAAGGCAAAAATAATACAGGCAAAAGGAAGCGCGAATTTCTTATGGGTTTCTACAAGATATTTAATGAGCTTCCTTTTATTTTGTTTGAAATCAATGGAGTTTTTATCAGAGCTTCCTAACTTTCCCAATTCTCTCTTGGTGTCCTTTATATCACTCAGCAGCTCATTTATATCCTTTTCTCTGGCTTTTTTTTCAGTAGAAATTCCTACAAAAAGGCTTCGAACATCCAGTTCTTCCTCCAGTCTTTTAAAAACTGTCATGCTGTAATTTTCTGGATTCGAGACATTGGAGGAATGAATGATCCCTTTTTGCAGCTCTAAAGTAGCTCTTTTTTTATCTGGAAATAAATTCACTCTTCCCTTCTCTGCGAAAATAATCCTTGGCTCTTGAGAAGGATAGGAAAAATGGACAAATATATTTTTCCATAAATTTCCTTCCCCTATATCTTGAACAAATAGAGCGGTGCGAGGGATCCTATCATAAAATTCTCTTGGATTTACATTGAACTGAGCCTCTAAATTAACGGATTGGGAAAGTGTTTTTATCCACTTGTAATTAGACTGGGGTGCTAAATAAAGAGTGAAAAAAGAAGTGATAAGCCAGCCACAGATTGAAAATATCAGAACCGGTCTAAGGATCTGCCTCTGGCCAACCCCTAAAGTTCGAAAAGCTGTTATTTCCGCATCTGAAGAAAGGCGGCTTAATCCAGCAAGAACACCCATCAGAATAGCCATAGGAATGGTGAAAGCAAGTAGAGATGGGATAAGATAAAAAAGCAGGGAAAGAACCGTGCTCGCAGGAACCCCCCTGGCTATGAACATTTCAGAAAGGAGCAAAATCTGATTCATTAACAGCACAAATGTGTATACAGTTATCCCAATAAAAAAAGGCGGGGCAATCTCTTTTAAGATGTATCTATCAAACAGTTTCAACACAAGCTTTTTATACCACAATAGCACTCAAGGTGCCAATAGCCATTCACAAGCTAAGCATCTCTAATTCTGTGATATAGATTATTTTTTTCTCTTCCCCTCATTATGGTTTTAGAAATGCTTCCAGTCATAAATCAGGAGTAAAAAAAAGCCCCTTCCTGAATCAGAAAGGGGCTTATGATAACGTCTCAACTACATTTGATCAGTACATTCCTCCACCTGGAGGCATAGGCGGCTGACCTGAGCCTTCGTTTTCTTCAGGAATCTCAGACACAAGACCCTCAGTGGTGAGAAGAACGCCCGCAATACTGGATGCATTTTGCAGAGCACTCCTTACAACCTTAGTGGGATCAAGAACTCCGCTTTTAACCAAGTTTTCATATTTTTCGGTCAAGGCATTAAATCCCATATCTGTTTCTTTTTCTCTGACTTTTTCCACCACAATCGAACCTTCATAACCAGCATTCTGTGCTATCTGCCGGAGAGGCTCTTCAATGGAGCGTCTCACTATATCCACACCGATCTGAGAATCATTTTTAAACTTAAGGGAATCAAGAGATTTCTGTGCTCTGAGAAGGGCCACGCCTCCTCCGGGGACAATTCCTTCCTCAACAGCAGCCTTAGTGGCGTGCATGGCATCTTCAACCCGAGCTTTTTTCTCCTTCAGTTCTGTTTCTGTGGCAGCTCCGACTTTGATCAAGGCGACTCCGCCGACCATCTTTGCTAATCTCTCCTGAAGCTTTTCTTTATCATAATCAGAAGTTGTTTCTTCGATCTGAGCTCTGATCTGTTTGACGCGAGCTTTGACATCCTCAGATTTTCCCTTTCCTTCCACAATAGTGGTGTTATCTTTGTCAATAACTATTTTGTTTGCTTCACCTAACCAATCCACAGATACATTTTCGAGCTTAACGCCAATGTCTTCAGTGATGACCTGGCCTCCTGTAAGAATGGCTATGTCTTCAAGCATGGCTTTGCGCCTGTCGCCAAAACCAGGAGCTTTAACTGCAGCGCACTGGAAAGTACCTTTCAGTTTATTGACAACCAGAGTGGCAAGCGCCTCTCCTTCTACCTCTTCAGCGATAACCAGCAGAGGTCTGTTCATTTTAGCCACATTTTCTAAAAGCGGAAGCAGTTCCCTCAGATTGCTGATCTTTTTCTCATGAAGAAGAATCACCGGATTTTCAAGTACACATTCCATCCTATCAGGATCAGTGACAAAATAGGGAGAAAGGTATCCCCGATCAAACTGCATTCCTTCAACAATCTCCATAGTGGTCTCTAATCCTTTAGCTTCTTCCACTGTGATCACTCCGTCTTTTCCAACTTTATCCATGGCTTCAGCAATGATCTTTCCTATAGACTCATCATTATTTGCGGAGATGGCTCCCACTTGAGCTATCATCTCACCGCTCACATTACGGCTCACCTTCTTCATCTCTTCGACCACCACTTCAACAGCTTTATCTATTCCCTTTTTTATAAGACTAGGATTTGCACCTGCGGTGACATACTTTAATCCTTCTGAATAGATGGACTGAGCTAATATGGTTGCGGTTGTGGTCCCGTCTCCAGCCACATCAGAAGTTTTTGAGGCAACCTCTTTCACCAACTGGGCACCCATATTTTCAGCAGGTTCTTCAAGCTCTATCTCTTTAGCGACCGTCACCCCATCTTTTGTACTGGTGGGTGATCCAAATTTTCTTTCCAATACAATGTTTCTTCCCCTTGGTCCTAGGGTCTGTTTGACAACATTGCTCAAGGCATCCACTCCCTTTAGGAGAGCTTGCCTAGCTTCTGGACCTAATGTTATTTTTTTTGCCATTTTTGTTCACTCCTTTTCATAAACTATTTGATTTTAGCCAAAATTTCTTCTTCGCGAACAATAACATACTCAACATCATCAATATTCACCTCAGTTCCGCTGAATTTTCCAACCAAAACTCTATCCCCCTTTTTGACTTCAAGAGGAACAACTTTGTCTCCTTCGAGTCTTCCTTTTCCAACTTCCACGACTTCAGCTTCAAGTGGTTTTTCTTTGGCTGTATCGGGGATGATAATACCGCCTTTCTTTTTTTTCTTTTCTTCCAGACGTTTTAAAAGAACTCTGTCATATAAAGGACTAATCTTCATTTAGACCTCCTTTTTTTGGTTTTTTAGCAGTCTTATATGATGAGTGCTAATATATCTAAAAATTTTTAGATTGTCAATAGGAAATGAAATTTTTTTAGCAATCATTCTTAGAGACTGCTAAATTATCATCAAGAATTTGCATGAAAATGCCTACATATTTTATGAATTACTTTATTTTGAGGGTTTTACATAAATTATAAAGAGTGTTGCGGTGGATCCCAAGGGCTTCAGCTGTTTTTGTCTTATTGCCTTGGTTTTTTTTCTTCGCTGTTTCTATATAAATTTTTTCAAATTCTTTCAAAGCTTCTTTGAGCGGAATTTCATTATCAACCAGATCATCAATCAAGATCTCCATCTTTTGGTGGAGAGAAAAATCCTTAGACTCTTTCGGCATCTTTCTTTCCTTTTTTCATGATCTCATTATAAGCCTTATTGAATTTCTCTTTAAGTTCCAAAGGAATCAAGTCAACGGCGGCTTGAGTGACTTTAAGACAGTAAGGAGCCAGCTCCGATTCCTCTAAAGCTCTGTTCTCAACAGGAAAAACAAGCAGAGCAAAAACAATAATGCCACATATCAGAATACCCTTTATAAGACCAAGCCCCCCTCCAAATAAATGGTTCAAAAACTTTAGAGAGCCTTTCATTGCCTTAGAGAACAGCCTTCCTATAATCCAGCCCAAAATTAGAGTAACCACAAATATAATCAAAAATCCAAGAAATTCAGCCAGCGCTTCATTTGAAAAAAGAGGTTTGACTGCTTTTGAAACATAAGGGTAATAAGCCATGGCCAGTATCACTCCCACTATGACAGCTAAAATCCCAATTAATTGCCTCACCAGACCTTTGATTATTCCCAAAATAACAGTAATAATAAGGATGATAAGCAGTATCACATCCAGCCAATTAAAAACCATTATTCCCTCCTGTTCCTTTATCCCTCAATCATCCAGTATCTCCCATAAATATCTATTCCTCTGGATATGAGGCTTTATAGTTCATCTTTTCCTGTTAATTTAAAATAAATTTCTTTATACCTTAGAGCGGTCTGCTCGATGATAGAATCAGGAAGTTTCGGTGGGGGTGAATTTTTATCCCAATCTGTGCTTTCCAGATAATCTCTCACAAATTGTTTATCCAGGCTGGGCTGAGGACCTCCGGGTGAATAGCTTTCTACAGGCCAAAACCTTGACGAATCCGGAGTAAATATTTCATCTATCAATACCAATTCTCCATTTCTCAACCCAAATTCAAATTTTGTATCAGCGATCAATATGCCTTTTGACAGAGCATGCAGGGATGCTTTTTGATAAAGGGCAATGCTGACCTCTTTAATTTTCTGGGCCCTCTCTGCTCCTATTTCCTTCTGCATCTGTTTAAATGATATGTTTTCATCATGTCCCTGTTCAGCTTTGGTAGAGGGGGTGAAAATCACCTCATCCAGTTGATCTGACTCTTTAATCCCTGAAGGCAGCTTTATCCCGCTTACCTTTCCGCCTTTTTTATAGTCTTTCCAAGCTGAGCCAGAAATATATCCCCTCACAATGCATTCAATGGGTATCACATCAGTTTTGAAAACCAGCATAGATCGTTTTTCCAGGAGGCTCTTATATTTCTTAATAAATCCAGGAAACTCCTCGAAATCAGCCGTAATCATATGATTCGGACAGACCAAAGAAGTGAATTCGAACCAAAATTTCGAAATCTGAGTCAGTACTTTTCCTTTATCCGGGATAAGAGAAGGAAGCACATAATCAAACGCAGATATTCTGTCAGATGCCACGAAGAGCAGCTTATCCTCCAGCTCATAAATATCTCTGACTTTTCCCTTTTTAAACAACTTTAAATCAGGTATGTTAATATCCGAAAATTTTTCTCCCATTTTAGCCTCGTATAATTTATTCAGTTAAATTATCAAATGACATGCCTATAAAACTCAGCATTCTGCCATCTTTATTTCTGTCTCGCCTATAAGATAGAAATTGTTTATTGCAATAGGTACATTGATTGACACAAAATATTCTTTCCTTCCCTACACCCAGTTCTTGCAATTGTAACTGGTTGACCCTCTTTAAATCAAGAAAATATTTCTTTTCCTTCTTAGGGTGCTTTTTAAAGACCTGCAACGGATGGTTTCTCTCTTTGTAAAAATCATACACCTCTGTCCCTACCTCATAACATTTTCCACAAATGCTAGGCCCCAAGGCCGCTAATAAAGAGGAATCCCGGCATAAATATTCTTCTTTCATCCTTTTCAAAGCTTTTTGCAGAATTCTTTTTCCTGATCCCTTCCAGCCGCAGTGCACAGCCCCTATCACCTTATTCTCTGTGTCTGCCAATAAAACAGGAAGACAGTCAGCTGTCTTAATGACAAGAAGGACTTGAGGAAGAGAAGTAATAAAGCCATCCCCTTCAAGAACCTCATTAGATTCACCTTCAATGCCGTGTATGATATCTGAATGCTTCTGGTCAAGAAATAATTTTCTAAATTCATTATAGGGGAAGCTGTCATCCAAGAATTTTTCAGTGAGATGCTTATTGCCAAATCCATGGATGAGAAAGGGCATTTCTTTAAGATAAGAAATCTGGATCCTCATTATAGGCTATTCTCTATCCCATGACCGCTTCTGATTTATAAATGAAATTTCTGTACTTCTTAATAACATCCAGGATGATTCCTTCTTTATCCAGGTCAAGGATATCATCTGGATCAATTCCTTCCATAAAATCCACTTCTTCCTCTTTGGCCTCGCTCTTTTTAGTCCTCCTTCCCCTTAACTTCAATTTCACTCTAAGAGTCAGAGATCCTTTGGGAAGATATATGACATATTTAAAATTGCTGATGCTTGATTTACCAAAGTTTATCTGAAAGGCAATAGATTTTCCTTTAATCTTTATGACCTTGGATTTAATTCCATACTGAATCAGTTCGTCCTCTAAGCTTTCAAACGCAGGCTCCACTACAAATTCACAAAACTGGTCGAAATCCTTTAAAGATTCCTGTTTGCTTGTTCTCAGAATTCTTAACTCTTCAAAAAAATTAGCTAATTCAACTTTCCAATCTTTATCCATAACGATCCTCAACCCTTATTAAATTCTCTGTTTAAACTGGACTATTCTGGGCCCTGACTTCTCGATCTTTTTTTGAATAATCCAGGTTATTTAACATAATAAATTTACAGATAATATACAAGACAAAATTATTCCACAATCAATATTCGAAGATCCATAACATTTGTTTGGGTTGGCCCGGTTTTTATTAATCCATGGACTTGTTTAAAAAAATGATAAGAATCATTACGGGCAAGAAATTTCTCCGGATCCATAGAGAGCTTCTCTATTTTTTTTAGAGTTTTCTCAGAGCCCCACGCTCCGGCTGCATCCGTAGGACCATCTATTCCATCTGTGCCTAGGCTTATAATAATCCAGCCATCCAGTTTGATTCCCCTTTGTCTGGCCTCATTAATAAAAGCAAGGACAAACTCCTGGTTTCGGCCGCCTTTTCCTGAACCTTTTACAGTTACTGTCAACTCTCCCCCAGAAAGCCAACAAATAGGCTCAGGATTTTGTTTAACCTGTTCTATGGTACCCAACAGTAATGAAATATAATGTTTGGCTCTCTCCCTTGCTTCACCTTTTTCAGATGAAGAAAGGATGGACACTTTAAATCCTAATTGAGAAGCTTTTTTTGCCGCTGCTTCTAAAGCATCTTTATTGTCGCCCAAAATAAAATTATAGGTCTTTCTCAACAAAGGATCCCCTTTTTTAACACTTTCCCTCAATTTTTTCTGAACCCCCTTTTTCAGCACTTTCTTTACAGGTTCTGGAGAATATTCCCATAGATGATATTTCTTTAATATGTTTATGGAGTCTTGAAAAGTGGAAGAATCCCAATAAGTCGGGCCAGAGGCAATGGCTTCCAAGTCATTTCCTATAACATCAGATATAATCAGACTTATCACTGTAGCAGGAAAAGCAGCCCTTGACAACCGCCCTCCTTTTATAAGGGAGAGATGCTTCCTTACTGTATTGAGCTCTTTAATATCAGCTCCTGCTTGAAGTAAGCTTTGGATCACCTTTCTTTTTTCGCTCAATCTCACCCCTCGAGAAGGAAGGCAGACATGGGAAGACCCTCCTCCTGAAATAAGGGCGATCAGAAGGTCCTTTTCCTTTAATTCTTCAGCCAAAAAAAGTATCTTTTTAGCTGTCTGGACACTGTTTGAATCAGGAAGAGGATGAGATGCTTTCATATATATTAGGGGGGGAAGGTTGTCTTGCTTTTCTTTTTGGCCGACAAAAATTCCCCCCTTTATTTTTTTCCCCATAATCCGAAGCATATTTTCAGCGAACTGAGGACCTGATTTTCCAAACGCCACCACATAAATATTTTCAAAATGGGTTAGGTCAAATCTTTTGCCCAGGATAGAAAGCTGTTCTTTTCTCACCAATACTTTATCTTTCATAAGTTTTTCAGGGGACACAGCATCCAGCGCTGCTGAATATATGTTTTGTCCGCAGGATAATAAATCAAAGTTTGATTTTTCTTTTTTAAACAAGGTCATTAACCTAACCGATTCTTGAAAAATGCTGTTATTTTTATTATATAGTTTTTTATTTCTGTTGTGGAGGGAATACCTACGTCCCTAAAAAATATAAGCTTTTTCTTCAGACTGATTTTTTCTTATTAAGAACAAAAAAACTGAATTGACAAACAGGATGGAATCGATTATCTATATAGATAAAATAAAATTGAAAGAAGAGGGGAAAATATTTCAAAAACAGAAGAACATTTAAAAAGACTCATCAACAACACCCAGGATATCATTCTTGAAATCGATCTAAAAGGCCAGTTTATATTCGGAAACAGGGCTGCTGAAAAAGTAACCGGGTATCCATTGGATGAGCTTCTGAAAATGAACATGAAAGAGATCATCGCTCCCTCTTACATCAAGCAAGTAGAATCCCAACTCAAAAAACGCATCAAAGGAGAAAAAATTGATAAACACCTCCAAATAGAAATCATCCGGAAAGACGGACAACTCGTTCCAATAGAGATCATAACCAGTCCAGTCATAGAAAACAACAAGCTGGTGGCTGTACAGGGAGTGGCCCGAGATTTGACAAAATACAGAAAATTGCAGGCTAATTTAGAGGATACGGAGAAAAAATGGAATGCCTTGTTTTCACGCTCTTTGGACTGGATTTATATCCATGATTTTAAAGGGAGATTTTTAGACGCTAATGAGCCAGCACTCCATGGTCTTGGATACACCAAAAAAGAGATCAGTCAAATCAACTTCAGTAAACTGCTGTATTCCAAAGACCTTCATAAAATTTATAAACTCCTGCAGGAGTTAAAAAAAACCGGAACCCAAAAGAAGCTGGGCCGCTTTAAGTTAAAACGCAAAGACGGAACCCCTGTGTTTGTGGAAACTAAATCCTCGGTCATCTATCGAAAAGGAAAACCTCATCTTGTGTTAGGGATAGCCAGAGACATCACGAAAAGGATAAAAATGGAAGAAGAGTTAAAGCAAGTCAATAAAATATTAAAGAAAAAAGCATTAACTGATGACCTGACCGGACTTTTAAACCACGGTGCGGTTTTAGACAGGCTAAAAGAAGAAGTGCAGAGAGCTGCGCGCCAGGAAAATTCCATTTCTATTCTGATGGCTGATTTAGATCATTTCAAAGAAATAAACGATAAATTCGGGCATCAAATAGGTGACCAGGTCCTCAAAAAAACAAGTCGACTCATCCAAAAAGTTTTTCGCAGTTATGACATCAAAGGACGGTATGGAGGTGAAGAATTTCTTATTGTTTTGCCCAACACAAAACAAAAACAGGCTCAAAAAGCAGCCCAGCGCCTGAAAAAATCATTCAATAAACAACCCTTAACAACAGAGGGGAAAAGCATTCCTGTGTCCATAAGTATCGGCCTGGTTTCTTCCTGTCCTCACCAAGACCAGCCTGACCCCGAAGACCTTTTGAAGCGTTCAGACAGAGCTCTTTACAGAGCCAAAGAAAAAGGACGGAATAGAGTGGAGGTTGCCTGAAACATCCGTAAGTTATTCTGCATCCCTATGGTGTTTGATGACCTTTCCTTCCACGATATAAATCACATCTTCACAGATATTTGTGGCTAAGTCAGCAATCCGCTCAAAATTATTGGAAATCTGAATGAGTTTAATAGATCGCTCTATGGTGGAAGGATCTGTAAACATATAGGTGATCAATTCCCGGAGGATTTGATTGTTCAAGTTATCTATTTTTTCATCCCTCTCACACACACTTTTGGCTAATCTGGAATCTTCTTTCACAAAAGAATCGATACTGTCTTTGAGCATATGAATGGTTATTTCAGCGGTTTTGGGAATGTCTATAAGAGGTTTGACTATGGGTTTCTTGATAAGAAAAAGACCTCTTTCCGCAATATTCACCGCGTGGTCTGCCATTCTTTCTAAATCATTGTTCATCTTTAATATCATTAATATGAGACGGAGATCTTTGGCTTTAGGTTGAAATCTAGCCATGACCACAGTGCCCTGCTCTTCGATATCTATTTCCATGTCATTGGCTTTGGGCTCTAATTCTTTGATAACTTTTTTTAACAAGGACTTTTCTTTCTCCATCAATCCATCAATGCTGTTTTTTATCATCTGTTCCACAAAAGTAGCGTATTCAACAATTCTTTTCTTTAATGAAATCACTTCTTTTTCCAGCACTTTATCCTCCTCTTGCTAGCCATATCTCTCTTTTTAAATTTTTTATCCAAATTTTCCTCTTAGATAGTCTTCTGTCATTTTGTTTTTCGGCACAGTAAAGAGCTCATCTGTAGGCGCATACTCTATCAACTTCCCTATATAAAGAAAAACAGTGTACTGAGAAATTCTGGCCGCCTGCTGCATGTTATGAGTGACAATAACAATGGTGTATTTCTTTCTGAGCTTTTCAATAAGCTCTTCTATCTTTTTTGTAGAAATGGGATCTAAGCTTGCCGCGGGCTCATCAAAAAGAATCACTTCGGGCTTTACAGCCAGGCATCTGGCTATACAAAGTCTCTGCTGCTGACCTCCGGATAAACCCAGAGCGTTTTCATGCAGCCTGTCTTTGACTTCATTCCAGATAGCTGCATCCTTGAGAGATTCCACAACTCTTTCTTCAATAGCGGTTTTATTTTTCATCCCATTGACTTTAAGTCCATAGCTGATATTGTCAAAAATACTCTTAGGAAAAGGATTTGGTTTTTGAAACACCATCCCCACCCGTCTTCGGATATCCACAATATCAACTTTGGGCTTATAAATATCTTCTCCATCCAAATAAATCTTTCCTTCGAATCTTGTGCGTGGAATAAGGTCGTTCATTCGATTGAACAAACGGATAAATGTAGACTTTCCGCATCCTGAAGGTCCTATAATGGCTGTGACCAAGTTTTCATAAATATCCATGCTTATATTCTTCAAAGCACACGATTTGCCGTAATAAAAATGGGCATTGTCTACTTTGATTTTTACTTTATTGCTCATAAGCTTTCCTGTGTTTCTGGCGTATTATAATGGCCGCTGCAGAAATGGCAAGAACCAACGCAAGAAGTATCAGGGCGCATCCATAGGCAATTTGAGTCTGCTCCTGGGGATGGGTACCCTCGGTCATGAGAGCGTATATATGATAGGGAAGAGCCATCACTTCTGAAAAAATAGATTTTGGGAAACCCCCGGTATAAAAAGTCGCTGCTGTGAAAAGGATAGGAGCGGTCTCCCCTGCCACACGACCCACACTTAAAATAACTCCGGTCAGTATTCCTGGCAAAGCAGCGGGAAGCACAGTACTCCTTATAGTCTGCCAGTGAGTGGCTCCCAGAGCCAGTGATGCTTCTCTATAGGACTGAGGGACAGCTAAAAGAGCCTCCTGTGAGGCAGAGATGATCTGGGGAAGAACCAGTATTCCTAAAGTGCAGCATCCAGCCAGGATAGAAACTCCGAAATTAAAAAGCTTGACGAATATAGCCAGTCCAAAAAGACCGAACACCACAGACGGCACTCCAGCCAGATTGTTGATACTCATTCTTATGATATTAACGATAAAGCCTTTTGGAGAATATTCTGTCAAATAGACGGCACAGGCCACTCCCAAAGGAAGTGAGAATATGATCGCTCCCATGGTCAAATAAAAAGTACCCACGATGGCCGGAGCCACCCCTCCAGCGGTCATGGCCTCCTTAGGAACCTGGGTGAGAAAATCCCAGGACAGGATTCTAAATCCCCTGATAGCTATAAAATAAATAATGGAACCCAGAAAAAAAAGTGTGGTCCCGATGCACAAAAACAGAAGACCGAATCCCATGTTTTGGCTGACCTGCTTTTTCATCTTCCTAATCCCAGTTTCATCCTGAATCTTCTGCTTATAAGTTCTGCTATTATGTTAAAGACTAAAGTGATAAAAAACAAAATAAGCCCTATGGCAAAGAGAGAATGATAATGTGAACTCCCCATAACCGCTTCTCCCATCTCAGCGGCAATGGTGGATGTCATGGGCCTCACAGGTTGAAAAAAAGTATGGGGTATGACTGCAGCTCCACCTGTGACCATTAATACGGTCATGGTCTCTCCAACAGCCCGGCTCATCCCAAGAATAATGGAGGTTGAAATCCCGGAAGCAGAGGCTGGGAAAACCACTTTGGTCAAGGTCTGCCATCTGTTGGCTCCCACAGCCAGAGAGGCTTCACGAAAACTCCGGGGAACAAAGCTGAGAGCGTCTTCAGATATGCTGCAGACCGTGGGAGTAGCCATGATTCCCAGCATCAGACTGCCTGTGAAAGCGGTCAACCCTACCGGAAGGCCTAAAAGCCTTTGGATAAAAGGAGCCACTACCACCATTCCAAAAAAACCATACACGATAGAGGGGATGCCGGCTAAGATCTCAATAACGGGCTTAAGCACAGCTTTCAATCTCTTTCCAGCCAGCTCATTGATAAAAAGCGCGCTTCCCACGCCTATGGGCACACAAAAAAGCACGGCTCCAAAAGTGACCCAAAGGGAACCCAATATAAGGGGAAGGATACCAAACTCTGGGGGCTCATAAGTGGGATACCAGCTCTTGCCAAAAATAAAATCAAAAAATCCCACCTCTTTGAATACAGGCAGTCCTTCTATAAAAAGCGTGAGGGTGATTCCAACCAGAAAAACAAGGGAAGCAAAGGCCAGAAGAGTGAATATTCCCTTGTATATTTTTTCTTTTATTCTGTACATGCTATCTTCTGGCCTTTGCCAAATGAGATATTATATATTGTTTTTCTTATTTTACAGCCACGTATCCAGCTTTTTCTGCCAGTTTTTGTCCTTCCTCACTCAACACAAAATCAATGAAATCTTTAACCAATCCCTGGGGGGGGGCATCTGTATACATGTACAATTCTCTGGCCAGTTTATAAGATCCCTTTACCACATTGGCTTTAGTCGGTTCCACTCCATCCACAGCAACTCCTTTGACTGAAGAAGAAAGGTATCCCAGTCCCACATATCCAACAGCCCCTTTTGTCCGGGACACTGTCTGGGCTACAGCCTGGTTAGAGGCTTGAAGCAGAGCATCCGGTCTTACTTTTTCTTTGTCCAGAGCCAATTCATTAAATGTCTCAAAAGTTCCACTGGCGCTGTCACGGGAAATAACAACAACTTTCATGTCTTTTCCGCCCACTTCATTCCAGTTTGAAGCTTCGCCCGTATAGATTTTCTTAATCTGTTCTATGGAAAGACCATCCACTGGATTGGAAGGGTGAACAATCACAGCGATTCCGTCTAAAGCCACCACATTTTCATAAGGATCTATGCCATTTTCTTCTGCCTTTGCGATCTCTTTGTCTTTAATGGGTCGGGAAGCATCCGCAATATCACAGGTGCCGTCAATCAAAGAAGCGATCCCTACACCGGAACCTCCACCCTGAACAGAAATATTCACGTCTGAATGCTTGTTCATGAAAGCCTCAGCACAGGATTGTGAGACAGGAAGCACAGTTGTGGATCCCTTAATGGTCAAATTTTTGGCAGCAAAGGTGGGAACAATAACCATTAACCCCACGGCCAACACAGCTGCCAGCACAGTAAATCCTAACTTACTTTTAATCATTTGAATTCTCCTTTATATTTATAATTTATTCCATCCGATTATTTAAATTTCCACCAGAAGGTAAGGTTGATATAAGCGTCGTCTTCCGGAGTATCACCCACATCCGGGTCATCATAGAACACATACTTCACATTGGGAATGAGCCAGATGCTTTTGGCAATTTCATAGCTGATTCCCCCGATAATCAGGTTGGAAGGTGCAGCTGTAGAAAAAGGAATGTAGTCAATTGTCTTGGCTATAGGTTCGCTCAGCATTTTGTCATAGCGAGCAATGATATCCATTTTTTCAGAAGCAGAAATCACAGCAAACCCGGAAAAGATGCTCCAATCTAATTCTGTGTTTTCATGGTCAAAGTGGCGGTTGGCATAAAGAACTCCGACTCGGCCCCAGTCTCCCTGGTAAGCAGCAAATCCCTGGTAAACATAATAATTTTTTTTGTCCTTGGTGGTCTCATAATCACCGTAGGCTTCCAGGATCAGTCCGTCGACAGGTTTAAAAGCGAGCGAGCCGTAGAATCTTTTCCCTTTGTTGGTCTCTGATTTATTGGATGAGCCGTTTCCAAATAGAAAATAATAGGATACCATTCCGGACTTATCCAAGTCTCCTTTGAACCCAATACCAAAATCTCTAGAAGAAGCAAAGGACATAAGATCGAGAGGAGTTTTTTCTAATGATCGGTAACCCCAAACATCTTCCACATTACTTCCCCAGGTGGGAGTGCTGACCAAACCGAAAACCAAATTCTGTCCTCCGCCAAGGTCTGCATTCACCCAGGCATCCTTGACCACAGGAACCATCTTGTCTTTTTCATCAAAATCACCAGGACTTGCCATTTCCAACCTGAGTCTCATCTTGATCTTCTCAGTCAGCTGGTTGTTGTAGGTAAAGTAAATTCTGCGGAACCAGAATCCGTTTCTGTCTTCATAGTCTTCGTTGTGGTGAGACGCAACATAGTAGTAGTCACCAAACATGTACCCTTTGAAGCTTCCTTGGGCATAGCTCAAGCCTGAAAGCAAACTCAAAGCGAGCACAACACAAGCCAATAAACTGTATTTCCTCATAAAAAACCTCCATTTAGATTTGCTTTGTTAAAAGCAGAAGGGATTATGCGGGTTTTTTGTTAAAAAGAGATAAAGGTTGTGTTAATTTTATGTTAAATTTTTTATGTATAAATACCAAAGCATATCCAAAATCATATAGAGGTAAGAATAGGGGATGAGGAGTCCCCTGTGAGGGCGGAGCGGGCATGGTTCCTCTTTAGAGGAGAGCGAAGCCCGAACCGGAAGAGAGATTCCTCGCTGGGGAATCGAGCGGGTGACGAATCCCCTATTTTACCTCTATATATAAATAGAATCGAAAAGGAAAATAAATATGCTCACTATAAATCACAACTCATTGCTTTACCTCCATCATCCATCTATGATAAATAATTAGGATAAATAATAAAAAAATTAGAAAAATAGAAGTTGAAGGAGAGTTATATGGAAACCCCGGAACTTTTGGAAAGAGGAAACTGGGGCTCTAAAACAGCCTTTATTTTCGCTGCCTCTGGTTCAGCTATTGGCCTGGGAAGCATATGGCGGTTCCCCATTATGGTGGGACTAAACGGAGGAGCCATCTTTGTTTTTTGTTACATCCTTTCTGTCATCTTCATCGGATTCACTGTGATGCTGGCCGAGCTGACTATAGGGCGCCATTCCCAAAAAAATCTAGTGGGAGCCATGAAATTCATAAAACCTGGGACTCCTTGGAAAGGAGTGGGCTTTATGGGGATTGTCACAGGAATCTTCATCCTTTCCTACTACTCGGTGGTGGCAGGATGGGCTGCAGGGTATCTCTATAAGACCATCAAAGGGGCTTTCATGGGAGAAGTCTCCTGGGAAGCTTCAGATGCTATATTTAAAAGTTTTGCTGCTGACCCTCTGGCTGTACTGATTTTTTTGTTTTTGATCATTGCTGTCACCACATTTGTGATCTGTAAAGGAGTGAAAAGCGGCATTGAAAGATGGTCAAAAATCCTGATGCCGGTCCTTTTTGTCCTCATCATCATTCTTTCTATCCGGGCCATCACTCTTCCCGGTTCTGGAACAGGATTATCTTTTTACTTGAAACCTGATTTTTCCGGGTTCAACCTCAATGTGCTTTTCTATGCCGTGGGACAGGCTTTTTTCTCTTTAAGTCTGGGCATGGGAACCATGACTGTTTATGGAAGTTACATAACCAAAAAAGATAATTTGATTTCATCTGCGGGATGGGTTTGTTTTTCCACCACATTGGTGGCCCTTCTTGCTGGAATCATCATATTTCCCACGCTTTTCCATTCACTGCAACTGACTCCAGAACAGTTTAAACAAGAATTTGAAGTGAGCACCGGACTCATGTTTCAAGCCTTTCCCATTATCATATCAAAAATGCCTGGAGGTTATATCTTTGGAATTATGTTTTTCTCTCTTCTTCTCATAGCCGCTCTCACTTCAACCATCTCTCTGCTGGAAGTGCCCACCTCTTATCTTGTAGATGAGAAGCAATGGAAAAGAAAAAAAGCAGCCGTATTCATCGGAATCATATCATTTCTACTGGGAATCCCCTCAGCCCTTTCAAACGGAGGAGTGAAATTTTTCACAAAACTGAATGTCATGACCATTATGGACCTGATATTCGGCAATATCATGCTTGCCCTGGGAGGAGTGCTGATAAGCCTCTTTCTAGCCTATTCTTGGAAAGTAAGGAATTCTCTCAAAGAAATCAGCATTGGAAGCCAAAGGTTTAAGTTAAAATCGCTGTGGACTTTTAATATCAAATATCTGGCTCCTGCAGCAGTGACGCTCATCATTATTTTCACCATCATCAAAAGTATAATATAATATAATGAAAAAGTCTTATCGTTATAGGCATCTGTACAGGAGGTTTTTTGTTGACTGACAAACCGCGCCGTAAATTGAATCCCTTAACCTTTTCCCTCAAACTCATAGTGAGTTTGAGCATCCTAGCACTTATTCTCATCTTCAAAACATCCATAAGAGAAGTTTTAAATGTATTGAAAACCGTCAATATATGGTGGCTGGCTGTGTCTTTTTCTCTTCACGGATTGGGTCTTCTCATCAGCGCGATCCGGTGGCAGATACTGGTCAAGGCTCAGGGAGACAGTGCCCCTCTCTCCTTTCTGATCAAGTCCTATCTGGTGGGCAATTTCTTTAACACCATACTTCCTTCCCGGATCGGTGGTGATGTGGTCCGCATATGGGATGGATCCAAATATTCAAAAACAGTATTAAAGTCCTCTGCAATCATCCTGGTAGAACGCCTCAGTGGAATTGTCGTTCTGTTTTTATTTGCATTTGGTGCGGCTATCTTCCGATTAGACATGGCACAAAAAATTCCAATTATCTGGGTATCCTTGGTCATTGGCTTTTCTGGATTAGCCGCGATTCTCTTTTTCTTTACTCCTGTTATTGAAAAAATAATCAATAAGATCCCGTCAAAAGGATTTTTAAAAAAAGTCATCCAAAAAACAATTGAATTCCGCAGCACCATTATTTTTTATAAAACCAAAAAAACAGCCTTATTCAAAGCTTTTGTTTGGGCCTTCCTGCTTCAGGCTAATGTGATCCTTCATTTTTTTCTTATTGGAAAAGCCCTTCATCTCAACATAAAATTCATTGACTACCTTGTTTTTATACCCATAGTGATGATTATTCAGTTGATCCCCATAACCATCAATGGACTGGGACTGAGAGAAGGCGCTTACATAGAAATATTCGAATTCTATGGTATTGCTCCTGAATCTGCTTTTTCCTTTGCTCTCATAGATGTCGCGTTTATGCTTATCATTGGAGTTGTTGGTGCTATAATATATGTAACCAGAAAATAAGATGACGTGATATATAAAATGATCATCAGTTTATAAAGTCCAATGAAACGATTCATGGCTCACTTTGCTATCTTTTTCATCTTATCCTTCATTTCAGCCCCTTTTTCTATTATTGCCCAAGATGTATCAGAATATGAAAAACGTCTTGCAGAAATCTCCAGTCAGATAAAAGACATAAAGAAAAAAATCACTGAGGAAGAAAGAAGAAAATCTTCAATACTCTCACAGCTGAGTCAAATCAGATTCCAAAAAAAATTACTTAAGAATGAAATCGCCTTGAATCAAACAAAACTTGATAAGGCTGATCAGGAACTTTCAGCATTAGAGAAAAAAATTCCCTCTATCCAGACAAAACTGGAAAAAGAAAAGCAAACCGTTAAGAAAATATTGGTGGCCCTCTACAAACATGGGAAAATTGATTATTTTGAACTCATGCTTAAAGTTAAAAATGCATCCCATTTTTTAACCGAAAACAAACATCTCACCACTCTAGCAAGACATCAAGAAACAATCATTTCCGAGTATTTTGAAACTTTAAATGAATTGAAACAATCCCTTTCCAAAGCTGAAAAAAAGAAAGATGAAATAAATTCTTTAATCCTTATTTCAGAACAAAAAAAACAAGAACTCATCGCTCAAGAAAAAAAGCACCAAAATCTTATTAATAAAATAAACAACAATAAAGAATCCTATCAAAAAACCATGAATGAACTTCAGGAAAGAGCGGAACAGCTGAAAAATCTTATGGAGAAATTACTTAAAAACCCAAGCTCCTTTCCAGTTAAATTGATTCCCATGTATGAAAAAAAAGGGGATATACCATGGCCTTTACCAGGAAAAGTAGTTTCATCCTTTGGGCTTAAAAGGCATCCTAAATTCAATACCATAACAAAAAACAATGGAATAGAGATCTCCCCAACAGATAACTCTGTGGTAAAAAGCATACATCCCGGCATTGTTGTTTATTCGGATTATTTTCATGGTTACGGCAATTTAGTCATTATAGACCACGGAATGTCCTACTATTCTCTTTACGGTCACTGCTCGAATTTTTTCGTTAAAAAAGGAGATGCGGTGAATTCCGGACAGCCTATTGCCCTGGTGGAAGATATCGGTTCTCTTTCTGGAAAAAGCCTCTATTTTGAGATCCGCTATAAGACCAAACCTCTCAATCCCTTGAAATGGTTGAAATAAAGATGATAGAATTAGGGTTTATATAGGTTAATCAATAATGCGTGCCAAAAGAAGAAGAATATTCCTTTTTACCTTGTTAGGTGCAGCCAGTCTGTTTTTTTTGCTGGAAGGAAACCTTTTAAAAAACCCCCGCACATTATTGGAATCAGATGACAATTTTATCATACTGGCTAGAGCCATAAACGTAATCAAAAGCGAATATATCGAGGAACCCTCCCCCAGCAGAACCATGGAAGGCGCTTTTAAAGGATTAGTCAATTCCCTGGACATCTGCTCTGGTTATTTAAATAAAAATGACACCCTAAAGTACAAACAACTCTATGGAAAGCCAAGCAGTGAAACAGGAATCATACTCTTTAAAACCAGCAGTTCTTTTCCTGTGATCATAGGCATTAAAGAAAATTCCCCTGCAGAAAAACAAGGGCTTCAATTAGGAGATACCATAGGGGCTGTTAATGGGATGTCCACATTAGAGATGAGCATGATAGAGGCTAACCTCACACAAAAAAGCGAAAAACCTGACAGCATCAAGATTAAAATTCTTAAAAGAACCGGAGATGAAGAAATCAGCATTCAGAGAAGGCCGGTTCATCAATCTTTATACTCTTTTGATCCTGATAAGGGGCCTGGAGGAATTCTAAAGATCAATGCTCTTTTCTCACCAGTAACTGAAGAAATCAAACAGATTGTGATTCCCCAGATTTCAGATAAAAAACAACCTTTGATCATTGACTTCAGATGCTGTGATCAGGGAGACTTAAAAGAAGCCCAAAATTTTATCAATATCTTCTTGCAAAAAAAGAACATTGGTTATATAGAAACAAAAGAAAACAAAAAAGAATCTGTCCCGTGTATGAATCCAGCATTGCTTGGGGAAACGCCTCTATATATATGGACAAACCAGTCCACCATGGGAGCCTCTGAAGCCGCAGCCAGTGTTCTAAGAAAATTTAGAGATGCAAAGGTAATCGGGGCAGAGACACCCGGCCTCATGGCAGTCAAAACACTTGTTCCTTTAACCGATGGAAGTGGGATCGTTCTCACCACGGGCTTGTTCCATCCTTATTCCAAAACAGAAACTTGGAGAAAAGGAATCAATCCCGACTTTAAAATAGAGGGAACTGACTTAAGCTTCAAAGCCTATCTAGAAATGACCCTTAAGTCACTTTCAGAATCATAAATTTTATTATGCTTTCGATGAATGAGGAATCCGCCTTTTTATGAATAGACTAGGCTGATGAGAGATACTCATAAATTCCTAACTGTTTATTTGGTGCTGTGTTGTTTGGCTTTGACCTCATTCCTGGGACTTGACTATATCGCTTGGAAAAAACAAGAGAAATCATTTGTGTTTTCTTTTTTTTCTAAGAAAAAAAAGATTTCTGAAACCCAAAAAAATCTCATCCATATAGTTGACCAGATGCTTGTCTCAACCCAAATCCCAGAAAAAGGCATAAACAAATATACAGATAAGCAGGGAATATGTCACATCATGGTCAGCCTTGACAGAGAAAAATACAGTCTTCTTGAAAAAAACCTTGAGGAAAGCTTTTTTAATATCAACGCCACCATCCAAAAAAAAAGAGAGCAGCAGAAAAAAGAAAAAAAGTACCTTCTGTGGGAAGTGAAGAAAAAAGGGGAGATTCCCTTATTTCTCCTTTTTTCTATTGAGCCGGAAAAAGAGAAAAAGCCAGAACTCTTTTATGCCCCAAAAAACAGTGCCGCTTTAATTATCGATGATATGGGATACTCAATGGATAATATAAAAGACCTCTGTTCCATGAAAAAAGCCCTAACCATAGCTGTCCTTCCTTACAGCCCTTATGCTGAAGAAACAGCAAATCTCGCCCACCATAATGGACTTGAAGTCATTCTTCACTTACCCCTTGAATCCATGAATAATATTTATGACAATGAGCATACCCTGGGGCTCATTAACTCCCGGATGGATCAAAAGGAAATATTAGAGGTCCTCAACGCCAATCTGAAGATGGTCCCTTTTATTTCCGGAGTCAATACTCATATGGGATCAAAAGTGACTAAAGACAAAATGATTATGGGGATAATACTTGAAAACATAAAAGAGTCCCATCTTTATTTCATAGACAGCCGGACCACTCCCTATTCTGTGGCTTATGATATAGCGCAAAAAATGAAAATCCCTTCAGCGTACAGACATATCTTTCTGGACAGTGAAACCGAGCCGGAATACATCAAAAATCAGCTCATCAAGCTTTTTAAAACCGCTGAAAAGAACGGGAAGGCTGTGGGCATCTGCCATCCTTTCCCGGAAACCCTGCAAGTTTTAAAAGAAAACATACATCAAGCAGATAGGTATAATGTGAGCCTTGTGTTTGCTTCCCAAATCGTGCATTAAGATTCTTAACAATTCATATTAAATTAAAAATTTGATAAAACCCTAAACTTCATCTATATTTAAACAAAAGGAGGTACACATGAAAAAGAAAACCAATCTCATCAAAATCATCCCCCTAACTCTTGTCTTAATAATATTGATATCCTTAGGGAGCAGCTGTGCCAAATCAATCGCACCTGAGGAATTAAAATCTTCAATTGAGCTTATAGATATAGAAACAAGGTGGGAAAAGAAATACTACCAGCCTTGGCCGCCTAAACTGACTCTGGCTCCTGCTATCAGTTTTAAGGTCAAGAACGTGGGAGAAGAACCTTTATCCTATGTTTACTTTAATGGTATATTCCGCTTTATTGGAGAAAAAGAAAACCTGGGAGATAACTTCCTCGCAGGCATTCATGGAGACCCTCTCAATCCAGGAGAAGTCAGTGAAGAAATAACCCTGCAGAGCAATTTTGGAGTTGAAGGAGACAATGTGGAACATTTTAAAAACAATCCTGAATGGAAAACAGCTGAAGTGAGAATTTTTGCTAAATCTAAAGGATCCCAATATATTTTGTTAGGGACTTATACCATATCAAAAAAAATCAATTTTAAGGAACCAGAACCTGTAGGCATGGAAGAAAAGGATGAAAAAAAGCTCCCTTCAGATTTTTAACGCCATTTTTCTTCAAAGTCGCTTCAGCCACACATGAATTTTAGCAAAGGATTCAAGATATGGATAAAAAACCAAAAAAAATCAGCCGAAGGAACTTCTTAAAAAGCGCATCTATAGCCGCAGCTGGATTGGCTGCCTCCCCTTATATTATTCCCTCTTCTGTGCTGGGACTCGGTTCGAGCACAGCTCCCAGTGATCAAATCGTTATGGCTGGTATTGGCTTTGGGATGATGGGAATTCCTAATATGGAAAGCTTTTTAAATAAGGAAGAAGTCAAGTGGGTGGCTGTCTGTGATATTGATGACCATCATCTAACTCAAGCCAGAGATTTGGTTAATAATAAATACGGAAATAAAGACTGCGCCGCCTATCACGATTATAGAGAACTTTGTTTGAGAGATGATATTGATGCTGTATGCGTGTCTTTGCCAGACCACTGGCATGCCATTGTTGCCACCACATGCGCCAGAGCCGGATTTGACATCTACGGAGAAAAACCATTCACCCACAGCCTCGCCGAAGGCCGAGCCTTATGCAGTGCGGTGAAACGTTACAGCTGCATCTGGCAGACCGGAAGCTGGCAGAGGTCAGTGGCCAACTTTCATAAAGCTGCTGAGCTTGTCCGCAACAGCCGGATCGGCAAGGTCAAAAAAATAGAGGTCGGCTTGCCCCAGGGACATCATGACTTTGCCGGGACCAAAGGCCAGGAGACCATGGGTCCTCCCCCTGAACATCTAGATTATGACTTCTGGCTTGGGCCTGCTCCTTCTGCCCCTTATTGTCCAGCCAGAGTGCATCGAAACTGGAGATGGAATATGGATTATGGAGGCGGGCAGCTCATGGACTGGGTGGGTCATCATGTGGATATCGCCCACTGGGGAATGGGATATGATTCCACTGGACCGGTTGAGATTAAAGGAACCGCTGAATATGAGCGAGCCGGAGTTTGGAACAGCCCTACCCGTTATTACCTTGAACTCAAATACAAAGACGGAACGCCTATGACTGTAGCCGGAGGGTATCCTGAGATCCGAGGCGGCACCAAATGGATCGGAGAATACGGATGGGTCTGGTGCAACCGAGGAGGATTTGAAGCCGATCCACCATCACTGGTTGATGAATTCATCGGTCCCAACGAGACCCGTTTATACAAAAGCAATGACCATTATCAAAACTTTCTCGACTGTGTCAAAACCAGAAAAACAACCATAACTCCTGCTGAAACAGCCCACCGGTCTGCCAGTGTGGGTCATCTGGGTGTCATCGCTATTGAAACAGGTCGAAAAATCAAATTTAATCCAAAAACAGAGACCATTGAAAATGATTCCGAAGCTCAGCGACTGTTAAGCCGCTCCTTTCGAAAGCCTTGGATCCTACCGGAGTGAAAAAGATCGGAAATGAAAGAGGTGGCTTATGAAAACAGTTAAAAGAAAATCGATCATCATTCATTTTGTTCTCTGCCTTTTCCTTTTATTGGGAGCTGCCCAATCTTTGATTTGCTCACCGCATGAAAAAGAACTCTCTGATATTCTCGAGCAGCTTAAAACCTATGAACAGGGAAAAAACGACAGCCTTATACTTGAGCTGAACGCATACATCCGGTCTCATAGAACTTCAGAGAAGGGAAAACTGGAATGCGAACAACAACTGATTTCTTTTCTCATGGCAGAGGCCACTAACGCTGGAAAAATGGAAGCCTGCCGTCATCTCAGGATCATCGGAAGCGATAAGTCAGTTCCGGTTTTGGAAGATATGCTGTTGAATAAGGAGACCACTGACATGGCCAGGTATGCACTTGAGAAAATACCCGGCGCTGCTTCTGATAAAGCCCTGCTGCGGGGTTTAAAAAAAAGCAAGGGACTTATAAAAGCCGGCATTGTCTCTTCTTTAGGACACAGGAAAGTTCCTGAAGCCGTTCCTTATCTTGAGGAGATACTTCACAAAAACAATGATTCATCGCTATCTTTTGCCGCAGCCGCTGCTTTAGGGCACATAAGAGACCACCAAGCCTCTGAAGCGCTGCTCAAAGTGTTACCCAAAACCAAAGGGGAACTTCAAACACAGATAACCGGGTCGCTTCTAAAATGCGCAGAAAAATATTTATCCAAAGGAAACCATGAAAAGGCTCAAAATATATATGATAAGATCTTAAACACAGATCTTCCTCTGTCTTTACATAACAGTGCTTTCCGAGGAAAAATAAAAGCTGCGGGTCCACGCGGAGCTCAAATCATCCTTGAAACACTGAAAGGTGAGGAAAATAATATCTATCCACCCTGTATAGAGATGATTCCAGAATATTTTGATGCCGCAAATATAAGCCAAATAAGTTCTTTGCTTCCCTCTCTGCCCGATTCAGTACAAATTCCATTGATCTCCACACTCTCCCTATACCCAGGAAAAAAAGTCCTGCAAACTGTGCTTGATTCAGCCCAGAGCCCCAACCAAGAAGTGCGGTTGGCTTCATTAAAAACTCTAAAAGAGATCGGCACCTCCTCCACAGTGGATTTTCTCGCTCAGGCTGCAGCCCGCTCCAAAACAAAAGAACAGCAGCAGGCTCGGTCCAGTCTCTGGGGACTTAAAGGACCTGATATTGATAAGACCCTAGTCTCAAACCTAGACACTGAAAAAAATCCCGAAATTCAAATCGAATACATCAAAGCTGTTGAACAAAGGCGAATTGATTCAGGCAAGGAGATTCTCTTTTCCAAATTAAGCTCCTCCCATCCAAAAGTATGCCTCCAAGCTGCTAAATCTATCAAAGAAATCTCCTCTCCGGAAGACATACCCCGGCTCATTGAATTTCTTGTGAATACCAAAGACAATCAAATTAGAGAAGAGATGATCAACACCACTGCTTTCACTGCCCTGAAAATTAAAGATCCTTTACAAAGAGGAGAACCAGTCACCCAAGCTCTTGATAAAGTTGAGGAACCCGAAAGCCGGTCTTCCCTTTATCGACTCCTGGGAAGGATAGGGGATGACAGCACTCTTCCCATTCTTCGCAGGGGATTGAGTGAATCTAATGAGTTGATTCAGTATGCGGTGGTCAGAGCTTTTGCTAATTGGCCCACTCCGACCGCTGATGAAGATGTCCTTTACTTGGCTCAATCATTGACTAAACCTGAACATCAAATCTTATGTCTGAGGTCTTATATAAAAATGATCGAAATGGAGCCCTTTCGCAGACCTGAAGCTGCGGTTCGATCCTTGGAAACAGCCTTGAATCTCGCCCAAAGAGACGAAGAAAAAATAATGATATTGGCAGTGCTTCCCAAATTCGCCTGTGACCAAGCTTTAGACCTGGCTCACCGTCTTATTCAGGATAAAAACATCAAACAAGAAGCCAGAAACGCACTCAACCTTATTCAAGAAAATATAAAAAATAAAGAATAGAACACAAAACTTTTGAAAATTTTCAAGATATCCATTAATATGTTATCCTGATTTATTCATTTGTGATGATTTTTTTCCATACTACCGAGGAGGCTTTATCATGACCTCAATAAAAAAACAAACCAAAAATCCTTCCAGGCCAACCTATGGGATGATCGGAGGCGGAAAAGGAGCCTTTATCGGAGAAGTCCATCGAAAATCCATAGCCATGGACGGAAAAGCTGAGCTGGCTGCCGGTTGTTTCTCCAGGGATTTTGAAAACACCAAGAAGACAGGCCAAGCCCTGGGACTAGACCCCAACCGGTTATACTCCACTTACCAGGACATGTTTGAAAAGGAGAGCCAAAGAAAAGACAGCATAGATTTTGTGGTTATTGTCACTCCCAATAACCCCCACTTTCCTATCGCAAAATCAGCCATGGAACATGGTTTTCATGTTGTGTGTGACAAACCTTTGACTGTGACCAGCCGGGAATCCGAAGAATTGGCAAAGATATCTCAGGAAAACGATCTGCTGTTTTGTGTGACTTATACATACACAGGATATCCTATGGTCAAACACATAAAAAATATGATAGCCAACAAAGAGCTGGGAACTATCCGCTTCATAAATGCCGAATATCCCCAAGAATGGCTGGCCACTCCGCTGGAAAAAACAGGTCAGAAACAGTCCCTCTGGAGAACAGATCCTGAGCAATCCGGAGCTTCCAACTGTGTGGGGGATATTGGAAGCCATATTGAAAACATGGTCTCTTATCTGACAGGTCTAAAAATCACTTCTCTGTGTGCCAGACTGGATACATTTGTCAAAGGAAGAATCCTGGATGACAATGCTTCCATTCTGGTGGAATATGACAAAGGGGCCAAAGGACTTTACTGGAGCAGCCAGATTGCGGTAGGTCATGACAACGGTCTTAGAGTTCGGATATACGGAAGCAAAGGTTCTCTGGAATGGTTTCAAGAAAATCCAAACCACTGCAGAGTATCCTATCTGGATAAACCCACAGAGGTTTTATCCAGAGGCAGAGACCAGATGTATCCCATCGCAGAAAAAGCATCCCGTGTTCCCTCAGGACATCCCGAAGGTTATTTTGAGGCATTTGCCAATATTTACACTAATTTTATCTCAGCACTATCAAAAAAAATCACTGGAGCTGAGGCCTCACCCCAAGATTTTGATTATCCTGGTGTCAAACAAGGACTCCAGGGGGTTAAGTTTATAGAAAAATGCGTGGAAAGTTCCCAAAAAGGAGCTGTTTGGGTGGATTTTTAAACCTTTAATAAGAGGAGGATAAATTGGCAAAACCAATCACATTATTTACGGGACAATGGGCTGATATGCCCTTTAAGGAAATCTGCAAAAAAGCAGAACTATGGGGATATGACGGCCTGGAAATCGCCTGCTGGGGCGATCATATGGAAGTGAATAAAGCTGCTAAAGATTCTGATTATATAAAAAAGAAAAAACAGACCTTGGAAAAACACGGACTTAAATGCTGGGCCTTAGGAGCCCATCTGGCAGGACAGTGTGTGGGCGACCTTTATGACAAGCGTCTGGACGGATTCGCTCCAGATAAAATAAAAGGAAATCCTGAAAAAATAAGAGAGTGGGCCGTTGAACAGATGAAATTAACAGCCCGGGTGGCGAAAAAAATGGGGATTTCTGTGGTTAATGGTTTTATGGGTTCCCCTATATGGAAATTTTGGTATTCATTCCCCCAAACCACTGAAGACATGGTCGAGGAGGGGTTTAAAAAAGCCAAAAAACTCTGGACCCCGATTTTAGACGAATTTGACCGACAAAAGGTTAAATTTGCTCTGGAAGTCCATCCCACTGAAATCGCCTTTGATTTCTACACCACTCAAAAACTTTTCGATGTTTTTGAACACAGACCCACCTTAGGGCTGAATTTTGATCCCAGCCATTTAGTTTGGCAGGGAATGGACCCTCAAGTTTTCATTCGTGAATTTTCTGATCGGATATATCACGTGCACATGAAGGATGTGGCTGTGACCCTTGATGGAAAGTCCGGCATACTGGGCTCCCATCTTCCTTTCGGAGACCTTAGACGGGGATGGAACTTCAGGTCCCTTGGACACGGAGATGTTGACTTTGAAGAAATCATCCGAGAACTAAACGATATTGGTTACCAGGGACCTCTGTCTGTGGAATGGGAAGACAATGGTATGGATCGAGAATTCGGAGCCCAGGAATCCGTGGAGTTTGTCAAAAGCATTGATTTTTCTCCTTCTGAAGTGGCTTTTGATAAGGACATGAAAACTGATTGATGAGCCCCCATAAAATGACTAATCCGGACTCGACATAAGGACAAGAAATATGCCTGAAACAAAAAAGCCAAAAAAGAGCAATCCTTTATCCAGAAGAGATTTTTTAAAATCAACGGCCTGGGCAGGTCTTGGAACCGCTCTTTCTTCAAAAATGATTCAGGGGAATTCCTTATCCCTAAGTCAGGATAAAGACCCTTCTGATAAAATAAATATCGCTGTTATTGGAACCGGAACTCAAGGCAGGGTGCTGATCGAATCATGCCTCCGCATTCCTGGTATTCATTTCCAGGCTATCTGCGACATCTGGGAATACAGTCAAAGATATGCCAGCCGCTATCTTCAGAAATACGGATACAATGTCAATATCTATGAAGATTACAGAGAACTCCTGGAAAATGAAAAAAATCTGGATGCGGTCATCATCGCCACCCCAGACTGGATGCATGCCGAGCATGCCAATGCCTGCATGGAACAGGGGCTTCATGTTTACTGTGAAAAAGAAATGTCCAATTCCCTTGAAAAAGCCCGCAGCATGGTCAAGACTTCAAAAAGAACCGGCAAACTTCTTCAAATCGGTCATCAGCGGCGCAGCAATCCCAGATATATTCATGCCATTGACCGGCTGATCCATGAAAAAAACCTGCTGGGAAGAGTTTCTCAATCATACGCTCAGTGGAACAGAGCCAAAAGCGACATGCTGGGCTGGCCCGAACAATACACCATTTCTCCTGAAAAACTTGAAAAATACGGATACGGCTCCATGACAGAATTCAGAAACTGGCGGTGGTTTAAAAAATACGGAGGAGGGCCTTTGGTTGACCTGGGTTCCCATCAGATAGATCTTTTTTCATGGGTCTTTGGAGGCAATCCTTCTTCTGTTATATCATCCGGGGGCATCGATTACTATGAAAACAGAGAATGGTATGACAATGTTATGTCCATCTATGAATTCCAGACAGAACAGGGGACCTGCCGAGCTCTTTATCAAGTCCAGACTATCACTAAATACGGAGGCTTTTACGAGGCATTCATGGGAGACAACGGGACCATAGAACTTTCAGAAGTGCCTGAAATGGGAAATTGGGCCATGAGAGAAGCCCATGCTCCGGAATGGGATTCTTTAGTCAATGAAGGTCTCTTAGAATCAGAAACTCCCCCCATTCAAAAAATGGACACAAAAAATGTATTTCTTGATGTGAGAGTCACTCAAGAAGCTGGACGATGGCCCCTTCCTGTTGAGCTGGCTAAACCTCCCCATCAACCTCACTTAGAAAACTTTTTCAGTGCGGTAAGAGAGGGAACTCCCTTAACCTGTCCTGGAGAAATTGGATTTGAAACAATCGTGGCTGTTCTGACCGCTAATAAAGCCGTGGAATCACCAAGAAAAATCAAATTTAACGAAGACCAATTCAAAGCATGAAAAAAAATTGGATGCACACCTTTTTTTTGTTGTTTTTTTTAATTAATATTCCTTTTATTTATGCCCAGCAGAAAGAAAAAACAAGTTGGGACGGCAACAGAACCGTTCCTGTACACAACATTCTGCTGAAAGATGAATTTGACCAAAAAATAGTTCCTACAGAATCTTACCCCCTGCCTTTTTCGACCAGATACACCTGCGCTCCCTGCCATAATTACAATCAGATCCAGCAGGGGCTCCATTTCAGTCCACTATCCTCAAATCAGGACGGCAGACCCGGGGAACCCTGGTTTTGGGTTGACTTGGATACAGGAACTGTTCTTCCGGTCTCCTACCGGGATTGGCCCCGAACTTTTCATCCTGAAGAACTGGATTTGACATTCTGGGAATTCACCCTTCTTTTTGGAAGACATGTGCTGGGAGGAGAGATTTCAGAGCCAGAATTAGATGAAAGGAGCCCTGACTCGAGGTGGAATGTATCCGGGAAGCTGGAAATCAACTGCCTAGCCTGTCACAACCATTCAAGAAAACAGAGCCACAGTGAATGGACTTTTCAAATACTCAGAGAAAATTTCCG
>JAWLEN010000092.1:0-9098 GCA_041686095.1 Candidatus Aminicenantota bacterium | reverse complement strand
TCAGGAATGAACCAAAGGCAAATTTTTTCCAGTGTTCTTTTATGTATGGAAAAAAGCGTTTCAAAGAAGAAAACCTGAACTTCTGAGTTTTCTCTTTTGATTTTATGTCTTGTGCGGCTTCTTTAAGGTAGTCTCTAAGTTTCATAATTAAAAGCTATTCTGATTTCTTCTATGAAATCACTTATATTTATTTGCTTTCTTTTCTAATTCATATAGAGTTGGTCTGGATATACCAAGAGCCTTTGCTGCTTTTGTTTTATTCCCGTTAAATTTTTTAATGGTTTGTATGGCCTTTTCCGGAGTTATATTTGATTTACTCTCTTTTTTAAGATAAGCAATGTCATTAAACTCAATTTCGTCCCTTGTGATTTCTCTAGAATTGGAAAGAGAACAGGCTCTTTCCAATATATTTTCCAGTTCTCTCACATTCCCAGGAAATGAATGATTCATGAGCTTGGATAAGGCTTCCTTATTAATGGTGATATTTTGAGATAGTTCCAAACTCTTTTTTTTCAAATATGATTTTATAAGAAGTGGAATATCTTGTTTTCTTTCTCTCAGAGGTTTGATATGGAAAAATAAAACATTTATTCTAAAAAACAAGTCTTCTCTAAACTCAGCCTTTTTCATCATTTTTGAGATATTCTTATTAGTAGCACATATGAATCTTACATCTATTTTCCTGGATTTGTTCTCTCCCAATCTTCTGAATTCTTTATCTTCTATGATATCCAGCAGTTTTGCCTGGGTATATGGGTAGGCATCAGCTATTTCATTAAAGAAAAACGTTCCTTTGTCCGCTTTTTCGATCAATCCGGTTTTATTTGTGGTAGCTCCGGTAAAAGCCCCTTTTGCATGTCCGAAAAGCTCACTTTCTAACAAATCTTTAACAAAGTTAGCACAGTTGAATTTAACAAAATTTTTATCTCTTCTTTTACTTAAACAATGAATGGACTTGGCTGCTATATCTTTTTCTACGCCAGTCTCACCAATGAGAAGACAATTGCAATCGGATTTTGCTGCCTTTTTTATGAAATGCTTGAGTTCTTTTATATGCTGACTTTTTCCAATTATTATTGCGTCTTTATCCATTGATGTATCTTCCCATCATCTTAACTCCCAACCTAAACAGACAAAAAAAATATATTAAACTTTTTTATAACTAAATTCCGATGCTGACTTTATACTCTTCCTTTGCTATATATTTAGTCGGAGAGAAAAGAAAAAAAAGAAAAAAATTTAACGTGTCGGTATTGCAAGAATATTTTATACTTATTTTTTTGAGAAAATGGGTGTGTGATTGAAATAGGAACTATTCAGCATTATCCTTTAGTCATCATAAATTTATCTAAATCATCAAGAACCATGGGAATAGGAGTTAAGTCGAAAGGGTCCGTTTTTAACCATCTTGTCAAAGTCAGTAATCCACCCTTTATCATCAATGACTTCAATGTTGAATCTGAGATAGGGGAACCTGAACCAGAATTCTTTGACTCTGGAATTTTTCACCTCATCTATAATTTCGCCCTTCATTTCATAAGAAGGTGTACCTGAAATTCCGCCATACTTGAATAAAACCACATCATCGAATTGGACTTCATCTGCAAACGCAAGAGTCTCATAAAAGTCATCTTCGCTTTCTGTTGGAAAACCAACCATGATATCTGTCTTTAATAGTACATCCGGGAATTCTTCTTTAATTTCCTTTAAACAGGCTTTTGCTTCTTCTGCAGTATAGAATCGATTCATTAATTTTAGAATTCTTTCACTTCCGGATTGGATAGGAGAGTATATCATCTTGATTCTTCTGGATTTTAGTATGTCTTTAAATTCCTTTTTGTAACGGATAACCCACTGAGGATTCAATCGATGCAGATAAAGTGAATACTCCACTCCATCAGTCGTTGTCTCAAGAAGGTTTCTTAATAAATCAACAATGCTTGAGGATCTATCATATCCATAGGCGCCTAAATCTTCACCCCAGAGGATAAATTTACGGAATCCTTTTTTTATCCCTTTAAAAAATTCTGTTTTGACTGTTTCAATCGGCTTGCTTTTAATGGAACCTTTGGCTCTTTTAATCACACAGTAGGAACATTTTCCCATACATCCCTGTGATGTTATGATGTGATAGACATCATTCCGGGTTGTTTCTAACACATCTTTGATGCAGCCGGATACAAACATGGAGTTTAGTTTGGGACTGGTTTTTAAGAATTTTCCAATCGATGAAAAGTCATCCAAACGGCATTTTTTGTTGTTTTTGGCAATAGAAGGATCTATCTTAGGAAGGCATCCTGTTAATATAAATTCTTTACCTTTTTCTATGATCCTAGAAAATTTATCAATAACTTCCTTTGATTCTTTAATTTTATCCTTACAAAATCCACAGGAATTGAAAATAATGATATCTGCTTCTTCATACTTATCAGTGATACTCCATCCCTGTTGAGAAAAGCTATCAGTGATTTTTTTCCCTTCCAATCTGTTGGGGACACATCCATTCGAGTAAACATGAACTTTCTTTGTTCGTGTATTCATTATAATCCCTCCTCTTGCATCCTTTTTTTTGTTTGTTGATGACTTTAATGAGATATAATCAAAATAGGCAAAAAATATACCATTTGATTGAATACGCTTTAACTTATTGATTTAAAAAGGATTATATTAGGTTGAGGGAAATTGGGATAAGAGATGGAGTTTACACTTATATATCATCTAAATCTTTTATATTCAGCCGGTTATATCTAAGTGTAAACAAATTTTTGTTTACAGTTTACACTTTACACTTTGATCCTTACAAAAATAGATCATTGTGAAAGGCAACCATAGAGTTTAAAGACTATCAAATTTTCTTACTCAAAGAAGAATCAATCATGTAATAAAACGGGGAAATGGATCTTGTGTCCCTGTATTTTCTCTTATCTTGTCCTAATTGATATCCTTTTCCTCAATCTTATATTGATATACTTTGCTCTCACTACAATCCAAGACCAGAAGCCGACTCCCATAGACCCGGATGCCGTGGCATGAGTGATTGAGAGGAATTTCCTGAAGGAACAAACCGTCTGCATCAAACACCTCCAGCTTGTACATGTCAGACCTGCCCTTAGCCTCAGCCTTTGACCTCAGTGCTTGCAGTGAAGAACTGGTCATCATCATAATGAAAGTGATCTCGGTGCGATTTGTTTCGTTTCAGCCAAATTCGGACCACTCATAAGCCTGACAGATTTTGTGGATTTAGTAACTTATAGCAAGCCTGAATGATTTTCCTTAAGCCAGTTTTTAACTTGGTCTTTGAAATTACGTGTTATTTCAAGGAGATCATCAAGCTCTTTTTCTGATACTGTTCCGACAGCATCATATTCACTGACGTTTCTCTTCCTCCTGCAGTTATCCAAAAAGTCTCTTATAGGAATGAATTCCTCCCCAATGACCAGAGGAATTGCATGAATGACACGATAATGCTTGCTTTCACCTCTTCCCGTTCTGTATCCGGATGCATAGAGCACTATAGTAGAAAGTTGAAGTGCAGCATTGTAAGCGATATTGAACCTCCAATCCAGGGAGATCTCTTCTTGTTCAGCATCACGCAAATCTCTCTCTACAAGAGAGATGAGGCTAGATACTTCTTTGGCGGTTGTTTGGTACTTGCGCAGCCAGCCGTTTCTTTCCCAGATTTTAAGATCCATCCACTTTCCCTATAATATTGATTATGGGTCCGCTAATCGCCTTAGATATAAAATGATCCTTTCTCTTTTTTCTGCGATTGAATTCATCTCCTTTGAAATGAGCAATATTAATGGAACGACCTAGGGTATCTTGAGCCTTGCTTAATGCTTTTGTTAACTTCAATCCGGAAAGATCAGAGACGATAAAGAGATCCACATCACTTTCACTTCCAAAATCACCAGAGGCAAATGAGCCGAAAATGAATGCATAGTCGATCTTTTTCCTTAGGGGATTAAGAGCTTCTTTTATAATATTAGCGATTCCAACAGTTTTTACTATAATAGCCTTAATTTCAGAGTAAACCGGGCAAAGTGGATTGAGCTGATACCGATGCTGATTTCCTACTATTCTTTTTTTGAGTATCCCCCCTGATTGCAAATTTTTTAATTCTTTATCCACACCTCTTAATGCAAATCCAGTCATCCTGCTCAATTCATTAATGTTAAAAGAATCCTGGGGGTTGATAACCAATATTTTTAGAATGGCGATCCGGATGTTTGATGAGATTAAAGATTTAATAATTGTCATAACGATAATCTATATACATTAAGTATATGTTCGTATACTAATTGTATACGAATAATTTATTCAATGTCAAGTGGAAAATACGGAATAAATTTTGTATTGATTATTCAAGATAGGAAATTAGGACGCAGGTGACCAAAGTGTCTTTCAAGCCGGTCAAGAACTGAGCATAGGGAAATATAAGACCTGCCTACCACTTGATCTTAAAACTAACTCTCGCCTGGCGCGGCTGATGCCTTCCCATTTTTTTTTACATCGGATAATGGTAAAATATGACTATGAATCGGGAAGATGCACTTAAGAACCTGAAAAAGCAATTAATTCAAATATATAAATGCAAGTTTCTTCCAGAAGGCAGTTATCTTTCCGGCGGAACAGCTGTCTCTCTCAAACACTTTTTCCGCGGGTTTATAAAATGAGAGAAGAATTATTCTGGGACAGAGACCCTGATTCTACACCTATTGAAATCGAAATTGAAAGAGCCATCAATTTTGGCGGTTTTGACTATATCAAAGAGGTTCAGAAAAAAAGCGGCATGAAAAAATTTGTTGATGTACTGATAAACAGCCGAAATTTGAGCCGAAAAGCAGTCAATTACTGGTGCCTCACACTAAACATTGACAGAAAAAAGACCAAAACTTTCAAAACTAAGCCGATCTGGACTCCCATTAGATAAAAAAAATTTAACCTTTTAATATCCTTTTGGGTATTTAAAAAGAGCCGCATCATACTGTCTACTGCGGATATGCTCATCCCAGGTTGTTCGGCTTCCTCCACCATAGCTCGTTTCTCCTCAGGCCTCCACCTTCGTCTGCGCTGGACTGAGGTGATGACTTTGATCTCACTCATGCCACTCCTCTTTCAATATTAAATTATAGTCATATTACTAACACTGTGACTACAACTTATTTTGAGGACTCGAGTGTCCGGTCGAAACGGGGGCTACTTCACATCGCCTTTATCTCATTGACTAAGTGGCAGTGGTTGGTAAATAGTGTCAATTTAAAACCTTCTCTTCCTCAAATACCTCATACTGATAGACTTTGGTCTCATTAAGGTCTAAAAGCAGAAGCTGATTTCCATGGGCCCGGATGCTGTGACAAGCGTGATCAAGAGAAATTTCCTGAAGAAGAACACCCTCCGGATCAAACACCTCCAGTTTGTACCAATCGGGATTGTACCTGCTCTCTTCCATATTCTTGTGGTTCATCTCATCCGCCACTGTGATAACCCAGGTCCTTTTCTTTCCGTCCGAAGCTACTCCAAAAGACACCCAATTCATATTCGGGGCCTGAATGCCTCGTCCCCGCTCATCAGAAGTCATGAATCCTTCGGATATGGGTTTTGTGGAGTAAGGAAGAACGCGGTCAGCCTTCCATATCAATTCCCCTTTTTTAGAGTATTTCTCAATTCGGTTCTGGTATATAAAGGAGACCACAAAATGTCCGCTTTGGTCCACATCAAAACGAAACCGGTTTCCGTGACTGTTGAGCAAAGGCTTGCCGTAATCGTAAATTTCTCCGATCTTCTTTTGAAGGTTTCCTTCCAGGTCAAAAATCTTGATCAGATGGGTGTCTTTAAACTCCTGGCCAGGCCATGTGTTTTGAATCCAACCGCCTACAGCAATGTCTCCTGATTTGAGAACCCGGATATCTCCATTAAGAGTGTATCTTGGCAGATTGATGTACTTTAACTCTTTTCCCTGAGGAGAGAATATCTTGCACTTAAGCTGACCATTTACACAGAGGCGTCCCTGTTCATCCAAATCAAAGCCGGAAACATGCATCAGTTCCCCGGGACCCTGGCCTCTGCCTCCGATTTCGGTAAGAAACTCATTATCCTGAGAGAACTTTCGGATATGGGCTTCCCTCATGTCCAGTACATAAAGACAGCTCTCATCATCCAGAGCCATAGCTTTAGGACTGCTGAATATCTGGTGCTCATCTTCAACATCCAAGCCGCCCACAGTCCGAACCAGCTCTAAAAAGAGGCGGGGTTGGTCACTCCATATCCCCTTTTCTTTATTATGAATGATGCGCACACCGTCTTTTGTTTCAATTTCCTGAGGAAACGGTCCGGACGCAATCAGAATAAAAGCTAAAAGACAAACAACAAAAAGTATAAGCAATATTTTCTTGCTCATTGATCTCCTCTTTTTTAGATTACTCTATTTTGATTTTCACCAAAATCTATATTATTTTTTATCAAAATCAGATTCTGTCTTGACAGTGAAAAACTGGTAGTCATCATAGCTTATATTGGTCTTTATCTTGGTTTTATAAAAGGTAGTCTCGTCTGGATGCATGGGATATCTGACCAATACTTTGACCTTATCAGGAAACAGAAGCCCGCTTTTCTCCATTTTATAAGAATATCTCGTGATAAACTCAGGTTTTACATTGTGCTCGGTGGTCTCTTCAAGCACTTCATTATAGCCCTCAAGGGGAATCCCTTTAATCTCCATTCTTAGAACCTGAAAATCCTGTCTATCCACCCATATTCTGGCATACTCGATGCCTCCCGCATATCTGGAGACGGGCACTGCTTCGATTTCATAAAGGTTTTCCCTATCTTTAATAATATTGAAAGAAAAAAGCTCCTGGTTATTTTTTCCCAGTACCTGACCCGGGGCAAGAAATGGTTTGAGCCCGGAAAACCGTGGGTTTTTAAGATACTCCTTTTGAGCCGGCACCTGTCGGCTGTTTTCCTTAAGAAGGACTCTTTTTTCTTTAATTTCCTGTCCTTTTTTTACCAGAAGATAGTCGCTTATATAATTATTCCTATTAATTTTCCAAACACCCCAAAAGGGTTTAAAAACATTCATATCCCCGAGTTCAATCCTCCCATTCACTGATAAGTTTCTCTTTACAGTCCAAATTGAGTGTCCATTTCTTTTGGGATCAGGGCCGTAGTAAATATCATATATTTTCTCTTTGCATATAAAATCAAGCGCAGCCTTATCCAATTTCTGGCAGTACTGCGCGCATTCATGGAGTATGGTCACAAGCTCTTGACTATAGCTTTCCAGTCTTTTTGATGCTTCTTCAGTTCCCGCATCTCCCTGCGCTTCTGCTTCCAGATTGAAATTCACTCTATAGATAAACTCAGCAGGCACGGGCCTTCCCCCTCGGAAAAAAGGTTCAAACTTCCACTTCTTTAAAGCCATGACCGCTTCATGGTCCAGATAAGGATGAAGTGATTTGATGACTTCAACTTTCCCCACTTCTCCCCAGGCATTTACTTTGACTTTGAGCTGAACCTCTCCTCCTATCCCTTCTTCTTTAAGCTCTTCAGGATAAACAGGTGTGACCTTATGGATAGGATTGGGGTTTTCTAACCCCGGGATTAAAATGGATATAAAATAAGCCGTATCTTTATAAGGAATTCCCACAAGTACAGGCTCTCCGACTTGAAGGATTATCTCACTCTCCAGAATCCTTTCTATATATCCTTTTGCGCTGGCCTTAGAACTAGCTCTCAATTCCTCCCATTTACTCAATTCTGCTTTAGCCTTTTTTTCCTGATCCTCTCTGTATTGAGCCACAGTCTCTTCTTTGGTTTTTTCCACAATTGTTTTAAGACTGAATTTTAGAGGAGAAAGCCGCGTGGGAATGAGAATGAACTGAAAAGCAGCTTCTTTGCGCCATATGGTTGATTTAAAGCTTGTCTCTGTGACAACCCAAGAGTTTTTTAATAATCCCAATTCTTCAATGCCCTGAAGGTTCATGGTCTTAACCAATGTCTCCATAACCGCAGCAATGTATTCTTGCTCTGGACCGGAGGCTTTGTCTCTCAGATAAGCCACTTCCGGATGAGTGGAAGAGGTCATGATTAACTCTTTTTCAATTCCGTCCCCATTCTTATCCCAAATTCCCTTAAACAGGCTGACTTTGATATTGATGTTGAGATTCGCTTCTTCTTCAGCAAAAAGAGAGAAATTCAAAATGAGAAGAAAAAATAAGAAAATGAAAACGGCTTTCTTTTTCATCTCTATCCCCTTCAAATCAATACTAATTTAAAGAGCTCTTTATGTCAAACAAGCGAATATATCCCATATAAGACAATTCCTCTCTCAATCAGCCACATAACCGGCCCGGTGGGTAATCCGAAAACCGCCGCCTCTTATCCGGACTTCGATTTTATGGAACTTGTTGTCCGCTTTGTAATCACTAGGACTGTAGTAGATCAGGTAGTAATTTTCAGTGGCTTCCACAGTCTTTTCAAAAGCTACCGCCACATTTGCAGAGCTCTCGGTCAATCCTCCGGTCGCCTTGGCCAGGTCATCGAAAGCCCCGAAGATCTCACCTGAAGAATCCTCCATTTTAATGGGTGATTTATCTACAGAAGTCAACCTGGTTAAGTCCAATGCATATTCCGGTTCTCTGGTGATGAACACAAAATGGCTGGAAATAGAGGAGTCTGAAAAAGCGGTTTTAATTCCCTCTGCATTATCGGAAATACCTCCTATTAGTTCCACTCTATCCGAGTCCTCTAAAATCTCTGGAATGGGGAGGCTCTGTTTCTGATAAAATAAAAACACATGTTTTTGTCCTTCAGTTTGTTTGAGATTCTCTGCCAGCTCAATAAGATTGGATTCATCAACCTGTTGTAAAGCTTTCATCTCTCTTAAAATATCCATACACATTAATCTTTTTGTGCCTTTAGATAATCCCTCAGTATTCATAATTTTCCTTATCTGGTCATAAAGACTTCTGTAATCAGCCGCCCCCCGGACAATATCCTTTCTCAGTTTGGCTTTTAGCTGGTCTGCGATTTTTTGTTTGGGCAGGACTTTAAACGCATCTTCTTTAATGGAATAAGCCCGTACCGGTGTGTAGACT
>JAWLEN010000091.1:0-9471 GCA_041686095.1 Candidatus Aminicenantota bacterium | reverse complement strand
TAATTGGGGTCCTGATCTTGAAGGGGAATTCATTTTTCATCTTAAAGAAAATATTGGTATTGGTTTAAGTTCCGGTTATATTCTAAGAAAAGCGAGCAGCAAAGTAATTCTTAATTATGAATCGATTTATAATAATATTACTCAATTTCAACCAGAGATATCAGCAGTCCCTGTGAAATTAAGCTTTTATTATTTTCATCCAGTTTTTTCAAAAGCAAGACTTTTTGTCCGCTGTGGTATAGGTATTTATTTAGGCCAAATGAATTACTCCATGGATATGGACGAGACGATTCTTGGATTCAATTACTTATCAGAAACAAAAGGAGATGTCACTGCTAATGGGATTGGTTTGCATGGCGGAATTGGAATGGAATATCCCTTGAGAAATAATATATTTGTTTTCTTCGAAGGAAAGGGAAGGTATGCCGGATTGAGAAATTGGAAGGGACAGGAAATATTTTTATGTTCTGGATATGAAAGCGAGATAAGATCAGGAACTCTCTGGTATTATGAAATTTTTAATGAAGATTTGGGAAAGAGTTATTCGAATATACGATTACTTGAAGAAAAGCCGACTGGTTCTAGTCTTAAGAATGTAAGAGAATTTTCAGTAAGTCTTTCAGGAATTTCTTTCAGTGCTGGAATAAGAATAAGATTTTAGGAGAAAAAACTTAAAATTTTTCACGTATTATTTTTATTAGCTTCAAAAGGGGATACAACAGTGTTTACATGTTTGAGGTTCCAGTGTTCGTTTTTTAGATATTTCTCTATTTCTTCACTATTTCCTTTTTCGAATAACTGAATAATTCTTTCGTGTCCTTTATTGAAGTTTGATAAATCCTTAAAGAGATGATCATCCTTTTCGTGGTTATAATAAGCTTTTTTTATGAATCGTTTTTTTAATGAGGTTACGATATTTATAAGTTCTGAATTTTCACTGGCTACGAGAAAAACATTGTGAAATTTTCTCTGGAGTTTAAAATATTCATAAATGTTTCTTTTTTCGATGGAATCATTCATTTTGTTCACTAATTTTTTCATCAAACTCAAATCTTCATCATTTATATTCTTAATTGCTAGTGAGGCCGCCATTCCTTCAAGGCAGCCGATAATTGAATAAATTTCTTTAATTTTATTTGAGGTTATTTCTCTGACAATGAAACCCCGTCTGGGGAGTCTTGTGACATATCCTTTTTCTTCGAGCATGATCAAAGCCTCTCTTACAGGAGTGCGGCTGACATTGAGATGTTCACAAAGTTTGTTTTCACTTATTTTTTCTTTTGGTTTCAGTTTTCCTGTATTGATTTGTTTATACAAATATTCATACACATGATCTTTGAGAGATTTGTAATTTATCATAACCCGCTGTCCTTTATTAAAATCCATCGTACCTATTCCTCCCTTTCAGGATGCATATAATTTAATATATAGTATACACAAAAATAAAAAAATTAAAAGGAAAATTTTTCAATTTCACTTTTAATTTTTCAATGATAAAAAAGAGCACAAATAATTATCAATTTGAAATAATTCAGCTATAAACAACAAAAAAAAATTTTCTTAATTAAAAGTTTCGTGTATACTGTATACAAAATAAATAAGGATAAAACCTTTTGGGATCGGTTTAAAAGGAGAAAAAACGATGAAGTTATTTAGACTATTTTGGAACATTAGAGGACGGCTACCTGTGTTTATATTGTTAGGTATTTTTGTTTTGAGTGGGTCGAAGTTTCTTATGACAAACGTGAACTCCTCTTTTTCCTCTAAGGATTCAGACAGGGTGATAAACTCAGATATACTAGGGAACAGCTGCACTACAGTAATAGTGGGCAAAGATGCTTCAGTAGACGGATCTGTATTGACCACACACACTGCTGATTGCCATGTCTGTGACTTTCGACTTATTTATGTGCCGGCAAAAGATCATAAACCTAATGAAATGAGGCCGGTTTTTCGATTTAAAAAAGAATATCCCCGTATCGTAAGTGAAGAAAGATCTCTAGACTATGCTCCTTGTAAAGGGCAAAAGCCAGAAATAATTGGATACATACCTGAAATAGAGCATACATATGCTTACTTTGATGCAGTTTACGGAGTTATGAATGAGTGTCAACTAGCCATAGGAGAATCTACAGCAGCAGCCAAAACCCGGGCAAAGCCTAAGCCCGAAGGACATGCTTTATTTGATGTTGCAGAACTTACGAGAGTTGCTTTGGAGAGATGTGAGACTGCTAGAAAGGCTATAAAACTAATGGGCAAGCTGGCTGTTGAATATGGCTATTATGGTTGGGGTGAAAATTTAACAGTAATAGATCCAGATGAAGCATGGGTGTTTGAAATTCTTGCCACTCCAGATGGCAAGAGTGCGATATGGGTTGCTCAAAAGGTGCCGGATGATGAGGTAGCTGTTCTCCCAAATATATTTACAATCAGGGAAATCAACCCAGACAGTCCGGATTTCATGTTTTCAGATAATATATTTTCAGTGGCTGAAGAACAAGGATGGTGGAATTCGGGCACACCCTTTGATTTCCTTAAAGTATATAGCCCGGGAGAATATGTGCATTCCTACTATGCGTTGAGGCGGAAGTGGAGAGCATATGATCTATTGGCTCCTTCCAAGAAATTTGATCCTTGGGTAAAGGATGTGTATACAAAAGAATATCCCTTCTCAGTTAAACCTGACGAGAAAATATCCGTTCAAGACCTTTTCAGGATTCATAGGGATTATTATGAAGGGACAGAATTTGATCTAACCAAGGGTTTTGCTGCTGGGCCATTTGGCACACCAAACCGTTATGCAGGTGGCCGGGGAGAGCACCTATTGCCAGGTGCTTGGGAACGTGCTATTTCGATTTTCAGATGCTCTTACAGTTTTGTCATACAGGCAAGAAACTGGCTTCCTGATCATATAGGCGGAGTTGTCTGGTGGGGACCTGATGCTCCACACACTACTTGTTATGTTCCTTTTTACGCAGGAATGACCGATCTTCCAGAGGAGTATAGTATAGGAAGCCTATATAAATTTACAAGAAAATCAGCTTGGTGGGCTTTCGACTTCGTCTCCAACTGGGCAGACCTTAAATTTAGTTATATGATAGAGGATATAAAAGCGAAACAGAAGAAAATTGAAAATAAAGAGTTTGCTATGCAGCCTGCAATTGATCAAGCAGCACAAATGATGTACAAAACTAATTCAGATCTAGCAAGAGAATATTTGACTAGCTACTGTATCAAAAATGCGAATGATGTTGTTACAGAATGGTGGGAATTATCCGATTACTTGATTACGAAATATAACGATGGTTACATCAATTTACCTGAACTAGGTAAAGGTGTAGGTTATCCTTTTTGGTGGCTTAAAGCTGTTGGATATGACAAAGGTCCGACTCAATATAAGAAGTCTGAGAAATAGATATAATAAATGAATACTGGAAATGATAATTGGATTGAACAGATTTAATCATCACTTCACTTCTTCAAATCGGCCCTGAAAAAATCGAAGTTTTTTGGGCTCATAGGTAAAGCGCAGCCCTTTAATTTCTTTTCGTTTTTTATAGAGACTTATAATGCCTTCAGCCACAGTTTTAATATGGTCACGTGTATAAACACGTCTTGGAATGGTTAGCCGGACTAGCTCGAGTTTTGGGCGGTAGTTCTTCCCTGTTTCCATATCACGGCCTTTGCTGACATTTCCTCTCTCCATAGCCCTGACACCGGTCTCAATAAAAATCTGAGAAGTCAACATTTGAGCAGGAAACTGATCCTGGTCAATATGTGGCAGGAATCTTTTCGCGTCCAGAAAAATGGCGTGTCCTCCTGGAGGAAGTACTATAGGAATTCCTGCGTCGCTCAAGAGTTTACCAAGATAAGCTGTTTGAGAGATTCGGCTGTTGATGTATCGGTCTTCTACCATTTCTAAAAGTCCTTGGGCATGAGCAGCCATATCTCCCGCTGATGTTCCTCCGCTAAAAAATGATCCCTCAAAAAGTGGTAGCATTTTTAAAGCTTTCTCATACCAATCCTTCCTGTCTTTAAAGATTAAACACCCAGATAGGTTGGAAAGCATATCTTTTTTGCTGGAAATCGTAGCTCCATCCCCATAACTGAACATTTCTAGCAGGATTTCCGAAACAGCAACATCCGCATAGTTTGAATCTCGTCTCTGGATGAAACAGGCATTTTCGGCGCATCTTGTTGCATCAAAAAAAACAGGAATTCCTTTTGGCTTACAAAATGAATAAACCTCCTTGATATTATCCATAGACACAGGCTGACCTCCAGCCATATTCACATTAAACTCATAGGAAACATAAGCAATCTTTTTCCCTTCTTTCTTAGATTTGGAATAGAGAGCCCCTAGTTTCTTCAGATCAATATTTCCTTTCCAGAGAAAATCGGACTCTGTTTTATGGGCCTCATCAACAATAACGTCTACAAAAATCCCGCCTGCCATTTCTTGATGAAGTTTTGTAGTGGTAAAATACATATTGCCGGGCACGTAATCTCCTTTGCGGATGAAAATTTGCGACATGATATGTTCTGCGGATCGACCTTGATGAGTCAGAATTAGGAATTTATATCCATATATCTTCTTAGTTGAATTAAGTATAGCATAGTAGGCATCAGAGGCAGCCGTAGACTCACATGCTTTTAAATAATTCATCCATTGATTTACACTCATTGCTGAAGTTCCTGAATCTGTTAAGAAATCAATGGTTACATCTTCCGATTTCAAAAGGAAGGTATTATAGCCAGCTTCGATAACAGCCTTTTTCCTTTCCTTTCGGCTTTTCATACCAACATGCTCAATAGAATGAATGAGATAAGGTTCGCATGTAAAATCATAAACTTCAAGGTTGGGGACAACCCAGCGATATTGAGCTTCGCTGAAAAAGTCAGGTTTATTTAGAAGAGTTAAGGGAGGAATATTCTCTTTCTGTTGAAAAACATTGATTATAGCTTCGGCAATCTCTTTCAGTTGGGTATTCATAAGTGTGCGTCTAGGAATTAGAATCGGCAGTAGAGTATCCTCCATAAATGGCCCTTCAAGGACTGCTCTTACACCAGATGTTAGATATAAGGCCGCTGCAAAACTGCTGGCTGCAGTTTTCTCAGCCTGAGTTAAGATCTGGCTGGTTTTCAGAAAAACTCCATTGCATCCTTTTATTAAAGGGACTCCTGCTTTTTCGAGCCAATTTGAAAAAAGAGAAACCTGATGATGTATCCAGTCCATAAGTTTACTGTCTGTCATTTCTTTTAATCCAACAGCAATCACTTCCATAGTGCGGCCGGCCATTCCTCCATAGGTATGTAGACCTTCGTAAACAACAACTTCATTCCGATAATTTTCATGTTCATCTATGTTATTGGTTGCCAAGAAGCCCCCTGTGTTGCTCATCGCATCCTGACCCGCATCAAAAATAACAGAATGACCAAATTCTGATATCTTTTTTATCAATTCACTACAAGATTTATCCTTTAAACAATTCGGTTTGTTTTTTAATTGATAGACATATTCAACAACACAGGAAAGATCCAATATCACTTTGATACCTTGGTTATCCGCTGTCCTTTTTATTAATTGAAGTTTATTATATGGGAAAGGAGCATATCCGCCGCCTTGAAGATCTAGATAGATAAAAGCAACCTTTCCCTTATTATTATTAATAAAGTCTTCAATTTCTTCACCGAAATTCTCGTAATTTCCTCCATAATATTCAACAACAGGTCTCGGTAGATCTGTATTTCCTCCGATCACACTGTCCCTTGTAACCATAATTGAACTTAAAAGTTTGAGTCCGCCATAACGGTTGTGTATGGGACAAACATATTTTAGTCCGAATGTTTCATTGATCTGTCGTACTAACGCATCAAAGTTTCTGGCCCCTGCATAAGCTTCATCTCCAAGGAAAAGAGAGCTTACTTGCTCCTGGCTCATGGCAGAGGCTCCCTGGGAAATCATGTCAAAATTAATACTTGAGTTTTTGAGATGGTTTATATTGAAGAATACATTTCTGAGATTGTTTCTCCTTTCTGCCTTACTCACGAATCCAAGATTACGAATAGACTTAATCTTATAAGGTTCATTTTTTATCATGATTATCCTCCTTTGGTAACAAAATTTTTAACATTAAATTAATATTATATAATAAATATTATATACAAAGAATTATTTTGATTCAAATATAAATTATAGTTCCTTTAAGATAAAAGCAAATAATTTTAAATTGTTAATATTTCCCATAAGGGGAGAGGGCAAGGGATGAGGAATCGAGCGGGTGACGAATCCCTTGCCCTTCCTCTTATATATCAAGTAAACTCTGTCACGGTTTTGGAAAGGTTTCCTTTAAACGAAATGGATTGACAAAAGGGAATAAATGGAGTAAACAGATTAGAACAGAAGGAGGTTAAAATGAAAAAAATCATTGTTTTTGGTCCTATTGTTCTGCTTTTATTTGCTTCACCCCTGTTGATGGCGAATGGATTGAATCTGAATGGTCTTGGAGCCAGAGCCCTTTCCATGGGAGGCGCTTTTGTGGGGCTGGCTGATGACTACAGTGCGGTTTTTTGGAATCCTGCAGGCATAGCCAATTTCAAAAACAAAACTTTGGGATTTTCAGGCGACTTGATCATGCCGACCGCCACTTATGAATTGGAGATGTCAGGAACAACTTTGATCGATGCACAGGCAAAATCAAACACATATCCTTCAGGAATAGCCGCCTATTATCATCCCATCACTGATAAGCTCGTGGCTGGATTAGGAATCTACACTCCTTCGGGACTGGGAGCTGAATGGGATGGGTCAGATTTTTATATTCCGCTTTTATCTCCGATTCAGACTAAACCTTACAAACAGGAAAGTTTTATTGGAGTGGTGACCATTTCGCCGGCGGTTGCCTATCAAGTGAGCGATGCGGTTTCCGTGGGTGCTTCTCTCAACATCAACTACGGTTTTTTTAATCTGAGCCGGTGGGCAGGGGGAACAGTTGTTCCAGTGCCGCCGTTTCTTATTGACTTTGGTCAGTATGAAGAGGAATCCACTGGCTGGGGTATAGGAGCCACATTAGGTGTTCTGGTTGAGCCCAGTGATAAGGTCAGCTTAGGGCTCACCTTCAGGACCCCTACTAAAGTCAGCATGTCAGGAGAAGCCTCTATTTCCAATTTCAGTTTATTAGGATTTCCGGGTTCATCTGAGTTTGACAGAGAGGTGACTTATCCCATGTGGCTGGCCGGAGGAATTGCTTTTCATCCCATTGAAAATTTAACCTTCACCCTGGACGCCCAGTACACCAATTGGGCGAAACTGGATGAATTAGAAACAGAATTTAAGGACACTATCTGGAAATCAGTCATGGCTGGTACTGCCGCGGATGTGATGGAGCTCAAATGGGAAGATGCGGTGCAGATCCGGTTCGGGGCTGAGTACTGGTTGAATAAGGTGGCATTCAGAGCTGGATATTATCATGACCCGGCTCCAGCACCGGATGAGACCATGAATGTTCTGATCCCCAGTTACACTTTTAGTGGATTTACCTTTGGCATCGGTTACAAGATGAATGACCTTCATGTGGATGCTATGCTGGAATACTTAGTGGGCAAGGAAAGAAATGTGGCGGTGAATACTGAGAATCAACAGCCCGGAATTTATAATTTGAGCATCATCACGCCTGGCATTTCCATTTCCTATATGTGGTAAGATTCGGGTGTTGCCCGGGTTTGCTTTACCCCTATCCAAATTTCATGGGTATCATATTTCCGTGATTGGTTTGTGCATTTAGAGAGGAGAAAGTTATGGGATTCGTCACCCGCTCGATTCCCCAGCGATGAATCTCTCTCCCGGTTCGGGCTTCGCTCTCCTCTAAAGAGGAACCATGCCCGCTCCGCCCTCACAGGGGATTCCTCATCCCATATCCTTTCTCCCATGAAAAAAAATTCAGTCACAGAAATAGGGAACTTATGAAATTGGGAATAACTCTGCTTTTTATCAAAATGTTGCAATTATGTGTGAAATGAAGTAGTTTTTTTATGAACATTTCACGTTAGCATGAACGAGGAGGAAAAATGAAAATACGTAAAGCTGTGATTCCGGCCGCAGGGTTCGGCACACGTTTTCTCCCTGCCACTAAAGCTCAGCCCAAAGAGATGCTCACAGTCATTGACAAACCCTTGATTCAGTACAGTGTGGAAGAAGCGGTGAATTCAGGTATAGAAAGCATATGCGTTATTATCAGCAGGGGCAAGTCTCCTATTGAGGATCATTTTGATAAAAGTCCTGAATTGGAATCCTTTTTGGAACAAAAAGGAAAAACAGATTTCCTAAAGGAAGTCCAAAGGATATCTAATTTGGCTGAATTTTGCTACATAAGACAAAAACAGGCGTTGGGATTGGGACATGCCATTTTAATGGCAGAAAAATTCATAGGAAATGAGCCTTTTGCGGTCCTCCTCCCAGATGATATATTTGACTGCCGTGTTCCAGCCATCAAACAGCTCACGGATGTTTATGAGGAATACGGTTCCTCAGTGATTATCCTGAAGCGCATAAACAAGGAAGAAACTAAAAAGTATGGGGTTATCAAGCCTGAAAAAGTCAATTCAAGGCTTTTCAAATTAAAGGATATGATTGAGAAACCAGGACCTGCCAAAGCTTTTTCTGATCTTGGGATCATCGGGCGTTATGTTTTCAACCCTGATATTTTTGGCGCTATAAAAAAGACTAGACCCGACCACAGGGGAGAAATACAAATCACAGATGCCATTAAAAGATTATTAGACAAGGAGCCGGTTTATGGATATCTCTTTAAAGGCACTAGATATGATGCCGGAGATAAAGCTGGATTTCTTAAGGCTACTATTGAGCTGGCTTTGAAGCGGAAAGAGTTTAAAGAAATTGTTCAAGAGCATACAGTAAAATAAACCTTGATCTTTTTCAATTCAGAAATTCCCTCTCGATTCCGATATTTTTATTCACGAGAAAAAAAACATGGCGAGGGACGGAATTGAACCGCCGACGCAGTGATTTTCAGTCACTCGCTCTACCGTCTGAGCTACCTCGCCTTTTAAGTTAAATTAGTATAATTTTATTCAATTATAAAGTCAATTCCTTTAGTGCTTAATGTTTGATTTTATCCGTTTTGTAAGCCTTTCCAAAACCGTGGTACAGGTGATGTATAATGTTTATTAAGGGGAGAGGGCAAGGGATGAGGAATCCCCTGTGAGGGCGGAGCGGGCATGGTTCCTCTTTAGAGGGGAGCGAAGCCCGAACCGGGAGGGAGATTCCACGCTGGGGAATCGAGCGGGTGACGAATCCCTTGCCCTTCCCCTTATCTGTCAAATAAACTCTATCACGGTTTTAGAAATGCTTACATCCGTTTTGCTGTGATTGAAATCATATACCCATTGTGATATTCTTTTTTTGGAGAAAAAAACTGATGAAAGAAAAAGAAATAAAAGAAATATTATTGA
>JAWLEN010000007.1:0-38113 GCA_041686095.1 Candidatus Aminicenantota bacterium | reverse complement strand
ATTTTCGGATTATTATTAAACCTCAATATGCAAAGGGACTCTATAAACTTTCTGATTTTCGCTATGTTTATGTTCTTTATTACACTCATCTTATAAAGCAAAAAATTTCAATGAGGGTTTCTCCTCCCTGGACAGGAGGATTAAAAGTCGGTGTATTTGCCAGCAGATCACCTGTTCGACCGAATCCCTTTGGTCTCAGCATTGTCCGTATTAAACAGATCAAAAACAATGAGATCACAACTTCTGGCATGGATGTATTCGATGGAACTCCGCTTCTTGATATCAAACCCTATATAAAAGACCTGGATACAAAATACGATGCAAATTATGGCTGGCTCGAAGAAATGGAAGATTATGAACATCTTCTTTTACACATAAAAGGTATCCCTCATGACTACTGATAAAACGTATATCGCCCAAACAATAATCCAAAAATCAATGATGACGGAAGTTTTAAGAACGGCGGCATCTTACCGATAAAAAAAAATAACGGTGACAGATCAACAAATGCATCTTAAAGAATATAATATAAAAGTAAACAGCTTTTTATATAAAAGATGAAGGATTAAATGTAAGTCTCAAATTTCTATGTAAAGGATGTGTATTTATGGATAGTAAAGAAAAAATTAAAAAAGTAAAAAAAAGAGACGGACGAATTGTTCCTTTTAACCGCCAGAAAATCACCAACGCTATTTCTAAAGCCATGAAATCTGTCAAGGAAGGGAATCTTGAAAAAGATCCTGTCCGAGTTGCCAATAAGGCAGTTAAAGAATTAGAAAAAAGATATTTTCCTAATTATATCCCGGATATAGAAGAAATCCAGGATGTGGTGGAGGAAAAGCTCATCCTGATGGATTTTCCAAAGACGGCCAAGTCATATATTTTATATCGTCAGGAAAGAGCCGAAATAAGAGAAAAGCAAAAAGCTGTTCCCCAAAAAGTTAAAGAGTTAGCTCAAAAAAGCAAAAAGTATTTTCGGGATGCCTTAGGAGAATTCATTTATTACAGAACCTATTCTCGCTGGCTGCCCGAAGAACAGAGAAGAGAAACCTGGATTGAAACAGTGGATAGGTATGTTAACTTTATGCGTGAAAATTTAGGAGATAAAATAACTGAGGAAAAATACAAAGAAATCAGAGAATTTATCCTCAACCATAAGGCAATGCCCTCTATGCGCCTCACTTGGTCTGCAGGTAAAGCCATCAAAGCCACCAATGTCGCCACCTATAACTGTTCCTATACAGCCCCGAATAAACTCAAAGATTTTGCTGAAATCATGTATCTCTTGATGTGCGGAGCCGGAGTAGGATTCTCAGTGGAAAATCAAAATATCCAGCAGCTACCTATCATCAAATACCAAACCGGAGAAATCCTGCCTGTGCATGTTATTGAGGACAGCAAAGAAGGATGGGGTGATGCGTTAACCTTGGGGCTGGAAACCTGGTATGAGGGCAAAGATATCGCATTTGATTATTCAAAAATAAGGCCTTACGGAGCCCGGTTAAAAACCATGGGAGGGATCAGCTCCGGACCGGAACCATTAAAGTCTTTGCTGGATTTTACCAGAAAGATAATTTTAAATAACCAAGGAAACAGACTCAGCAGCATGGATGTCCATGATATTATCTGCAAGATAGGGCAGCTGGTGGAAATGGGGGGAGTGAGGAGAAGCGCTCTTATCTCCCTTTCTGATTTAGAGGATGACAAAATAAGAGATTCAAAAAGCGGCCATTATTACATCACGAATCCTCAGCGTTCCATGGCTAACAATTCGGCTGTCTATAACAAAAAACCATCAGCGACCAAATTTATGGAAGAATGGCTGTCTTTAGCAAAAAGCGGAACCGGAGAAAGAGGTATTTTCAATAGAGCCGGTCTAAAAAAACAGATGCCCCAGCGAAGATGGAAAAAATTCAAAAAACATTTGCAAACCTCAGGAACCAATCCTTGCGGAGAAATAACACTGAGAAATAAACAGTTCTGTAATCTGACTGAAATTGTTGCTCGGCCGGAAGATACGGAATTATCTTTATTAAAAAAAGCTGAAATCGCTGCTATTCTGGGGACTTATCAGGCAAGCCTCACCGATTTCCCTTATATATCTAAAGAATGGAAAATAAATTGTGAAGAAGAAAGTTTACTGGGAGTCTCTATCACCGGTCAATGGGACTGCCCAGCAGTCCGTAATCCAAATGTCCTCAAAAAAATTTATAAGAAAGTTTTGGAAACAAACAGAGAATACGCCGGGAAATTAAACATCAATCCTGCCGCCTCAGTCACTTCGGTCAAACCATCCGGAACAGTCTCTCAATTAGTCAACGCAGCTCCAGGAATGCATCCCAGGCACAGCCCTTATTATATAAGAAGAATACGGATCTCAGCCGGAGACCCTCTCTGCAGAATGCTGAGAGAACAAAAAGTTCCCTATCATCCAGAAGTTGGCCAAACTGAGGCTACCGCCACCACTTATGTTTTTGATTTTCCAGTCAAAGCCCCGGATAAATCAACCTTTAAAAAAGATCTGAACGCTATTGATCAACTGGAATACTGGAAGATGGTTAAAGAAAACTACACAGAACACAATCCCTCGCAAACTATTCTCACTAAAGATGATGAATGGATAAAAGTAGCTAACTGGCTGTATGAAAACTGGGATATCATCGGAGGGCTCACTTTTTTACCCAAAGACAACACGGTTTATCAGTTAGCCCCTTTTGAGGAAATCAGTAAAGAAGAATATGAAAAATTGATCTCAGAATTTCCGGAAATAGACTTTTCCCAAATTCTTGTTTATGAAAAAGAAAACGAAGGAAAATCTTATCAATAGGCTCAAAGTTGAAGGAAATAGGCAGGAGTGATCCATGTATGAAATACTATCAAAACAAAAACTAGTTCCCAAAATTCATTTGCTTAAAATCAGGGAACCCATTTTGGCAAAAAAGTCCAAACCTGGTCAGTTTGTTGTCCTTAAAATTGACGAAGAGGGAGAACGGATTCCACTCAATATTGCTGATTGGGATGAAAATGCAGGAAGCATTGATTTTGTCATTTTCGAGAAAGGAGCTACCACTCTCAAGTTGGCTTCGCTAAAACAAGGAGATTCTCTTGTGAGTCTTGCAGGCCCCTTGGGCTTGCCCACTCAGATTGAAAAATTCGGCCACGTCGTCTGTCTTGCAGCAGGTGTTGCTGCCGGTTTCATAATACCTATAGCCAAAGCCATGAAACAGAAAGGAAATAAAGTCACTTCTCTTATATGGCAAAAAAATAAAAAGATGGTGTTTTGGGAGGACCGCCTGGCAGAGGCAAGCGATCGACTCATCATAGCTACAGAAGACGGGTCCTATGGTCAAAAAGGTCCCGCTCCCGTGTTGCTGAAAAAAATGCTGGAAAACGGAGAGAAGATCGACCGGGTTAATGCTATGGGGCCAGGTCCTATGCTGAAAGCTTGTTCGGACATTACAAGACCATTTGGCATTAAAACTATAGTCAGTCTTCACTCGATAATGGTTGATGGAATTGGTATGTGTGGATCATGTAGAGTTTCAGTGGGAGGAAAAACCAAATTTGCCTGTGTGGATGGACCTGATTTTGATGGACATCAAGTTGATTGGAAATTATTTTCCGCCCGCAACAGCCTCTATAAAGATGAAGAGAAAATAGCCATTGAACAGCATTTTTCTTGAGGCTGTGATTAATTTAGATTGGAGTTATTATGAAAAAAAATAACCTTAACAGAGTCCCAATGCCTAAGCAAAAACCAAAGACTCGGACTAAAAATTTTGATGAGGTGGCTCTGGGCTATAACTCACAACAGGCAAAAAATGAAGCAGAACGCTGCATTCAATGTCCGAATCCGACCTGTATTGAAGGATGCCCTGTAGAGATCAACATTCCTGGATTTATTAAGGCTATAGTGGAAGATGACATGCCTGAAGCCGTAAAGATACTCAAAGAAAAAAACAGCCTGCCTGGCATATGTGGGAGAGTTTGCCCCCAGGAGGTTCAGTGTGAAGAAAAGTGTGTTTTTGCCAAAAAGGACGCTCCCGTTGCCATTGGTCGTTTGGAACGCTTTGTTGCGGATTGGGAACAAGCTCATTTGAAATCTTCTGATCAGCCATTAGTAAAAACAAAACCAAAAGGTAAACGAATAGCTGTGGTGGGGGCTGGTCCAGCTGGTTTGACCGTATCTGCTGATTTAGCCAAATTAGGACATCAAGTGACCATATTCGAGGCTCTCCATGCTCCAGGCGGAGTGTTGACCTACGGAATCCCAAATTTCAGACTACCTAAAAATATTGTCAACAATGAAATTGGATATGTAAAATCTTTGGGAGTCCAGATCGAATTGGATTCTGTGGTGGGCAAAAAAATGACCATTGACGAGCTTTTAGATAATGACTTCCAGGCTGTGTTTTTAGGTGTGGGAGCCGGCCTGCCTTTGTTCTTAAATATCCCCGAAGAAAACCTCAATGGTGTTTATTCTGCCAATGAATTTTTAACCCGGGTTAACTTAATGAAAGCCTATAAATTTCCTGACTACTATACGCCTATTAAAGTCGGAAAAAGGATAGCTGTCATCGGAGGGGGGAACGTGGCCATGGATTCAGCTAGAACAGCCCTTCGGCTTGGTTCAGAAGAAGTATTTATTGTTTACCGGCGCTCTGAAACGGAGATGCCAGCTCGTCAAGAAGAAATAGAAAATGCAAAGGAAGAAGGTATAAAATTCAAGCTTTTAGCCAATCCCAAAAGATTTTTGGGAGATGAGCAGAATTGGCTCAAGGGAATGGAATGCTACCGCACGAAATTAGGAGAACCAGATAAAAGCGGCAGACGACGCCCCCTGGAAATCCCAGGAAGTGAGTTTATTATGGATATAGATATTGCCGTAGTGGCTTTAGGGACCTCTCCTAATCCTCTCATCGCAGCTAGCACTAAAGACCTTGAGTTCACTGAAAAAGGGACCCTATTGATCGATGAAAAAACAGGAAAAACAACAAAACCAGGAGTTTGGGCTGGAGGGGATATAGTCAGCGGCTCAGCGACTGTAATCAGTGCCATGGGTGCAGGCCAACGAGCAGCAAAATCCATACATGCCACTCTTATGGATTCAGATTAGATAATCTATTTTTTAAATTTCTTGAGTCCCCACAACCACAAGAAAAGCCCTGCCAAAAGGCTTATAAGAAAAATAATTAACGAAATAACAGCGGTCATAATTTATCATAAAGATTTCCCACTTCAAATGATTTTTGTGAACTCAGCTCAATTTTTTTACATGGGTTTATTAACCTGACCTATTCATAAAAAAATGGCGATGTTCATTTATTTGTTTTGATCTCAAGGATATGCATACTTTTCAAAAAAATGACAACTGAAATATTTTTGTTTGTTTTTACTTTCATTTTAATCGCCATTTTTTTACCATATAGGCAAGCCAATCTCACTGCATCTGCTTCGTTACAGGGTACTCGGGGTGAAGGACCACAGCTTCGCACCCTGTGCCTCGCATCTGCAGCAACCTTGGCTTGTGAATAATCCAGAATAAAAAAGCCAAAAAGTGTATATTGGGAAACAGGATTAGGACGATAAACATGAATAGAAATACAGCAAAGAAATTTCTATCCCAGAACTATCTATTGCTTACAACAGCCAAATCAATCCGATTTTATATCAGAAAGATTTTCATCGGTTATAGAAAATACTCTGGTATCCCGGGCCGAATTCACTTTAATGACCAAAGCTTGATAAAAAATAACAGCGATCATTATAAAAGCGTGGGAGAATCAGCAGTGAAACTTATTGAATCTGCCCTCCGTGAATCAGGAAAAATCCTTAAAGAAAACTCAAACATTTTGGATTTTCCCTGTGGATACGGAAGAGTCTTGAGATTTCTTATAAAAGCATTCCCTAAGGCTAACTTTCACGGCGGAGATATAGATCAGCACGCTCTAAACTTTTGTAAAAAAGAATTCAATGTCATTCCAATTCAATCAGATACTGATTTCAAAAAAGTCAAATCCCCTGCTTCCCACGACCTTATCTGGGTCGGTTCTTTGTTCACCCACATCGATTCCAAAGGTTTTCAAGTCCTGCTCAAGACATTGATTTCATCTTTAAAAGAAAAGGGAATCCTTATTTTCACCACTCATGGAAAAGAATGTCTGAGCCGGTTGAGTTCCTATGGTCTGGATGACATCCAATATGACCTCATTAAAAGACAATTGGAAAACACCGGATTTGTTTTCAAGCCTTATCCCGGACAATCCCATTATGGGATTTCTATCTGCTCTCGTGCACATGTCTTGGAAACTGTCAGCCAAATGTTTGGAAGAAGAGTGAAACTCATTTTCTATAAAAACAAAGGCTGGGATGACCATCAGGATGTGTATGCTTTCCAAAAACCTTCCAATTCAGATAAATGATGGCCTTTAACATAAATCAGACAACTCATTTAGATTTTTCCCAATCATCGCTTCTTATATTGCTTTCCCGGACTGACGTTTTAAAACCTTCAGTCATATAGCTGTCAGATTTTTCTCTATTCTTTTTTTCCAGATCTTCCGTTTTAATTTTGACTTCAACACCAACGGCATCAGCAATTTCTGTCATCTTTTTTATGGTTAAATTCGGAGTTTTATTAAACATTTGAGAAACAGAAGCCCTTGATTTTCCGAGCTTCCGAGCCAAATCTGCTTTTGAGATGCCATTCTCTTTCATATAACTCAGAATTATATGATAAAACTCATGGATCAACATCCAAGCTTTTTGATTTGGAGTTAAAGGAGCCTTAAAGAATTTATCCACATCCTTATAATTTTTTTTCGAACTCATTCTCATATCTCCTTTTTAATATGTCTGTTTCTCTATAAAATTTATCTCCTAAGCTGTCGGTTTTCTTCCGGGCATACCGGAAAAATATGATATTTCCTTGCTTTACAAAAAAGAATACCCTGTGACCTTTGGGTTTGAGCTCGCCATATTTATATCTCTTTTTTAAACGCCATCTAATCTTTTGAGATTTAAAACCCTCAACAGTGGCCATCTTAATAATTAAGGTCTTTACTTCATCCTTTCTTTGGTCTGTCATGGTTTGGAAACCATCCATAACTTGAGACCGGCCCTTCTCAATTACGTAAAAAATTCTAAATATTTGATTCTCTTCTGAAGGTAGGGGCAACTTCCTAAATTCAATATCATGTTCAGCCATTATATGTTAACCTATAAGTTAACTTTGTCAAGCTCTCTCTGAATAAATTTATATTTCGGAAATAAAGATCCCATAGAAATCACACTTGAGATATCCAATTCATTAAGACGTATCTAACAATTTTCTTTTCTCAATAAGAACATATTTTAGATAAGGGTAAGCTACAAATATTGCTCATTGAAGGTCAAGAGCGTTAAAACTGGATCCGTTTCTTTTCGACCCGTGGGTAAAGCTTGTCTATCTTTTCCTGTATTTCTATGGTTTTGCTAAGGGCGGTCACAATCCGGCAGTATCTTGGCGCATCATTAATTTCTCTGCCTTTCCTGTCTTTAAGATATTTGTAAAGAACCTGATATCCGCCGATGTGATAATGCCACACTTTAGGATCAACGCCTTCAAAATATTTATCTTTATTGATGTAAAGGCGCTTTTCTTTTTCCCTGTACTCCATCTTTTCAATGCGGTCATTCTCGCCCTTGCCTTGATACTTAGCTACTGGAGGATCCAGCGCCGGACTTTTCAGAAGATGAAGATCTGACAGTTCCTTCCCGAATTTTCCCATTTCTTTAAACAGAGAATAATCAGATGTGAACGGCACCCTGGGAAAATCAATCCTTAAAAATTCAGCGTACTTTTCACGGTAGCTAGGAGAGTAAAAAATTCCGTAGATGTAATAGAGAATGTCTTCGGGTTCTGGTTTCTTTCCATAAGCATTTGACAATTTGTGCAACAGAGATTGAGGTATATTTGATTCTCTTCCTGATTGACTTTGGCTGAAAATGTCTCTTTTTTCTTTATCTGGATAAATATACAGCGGAAAAAAGTAAGCAGATGCATGAGCTGTTTCCAATATATGTAAGTCAACAATTAAATTGGAAAGCCAAAATTGATTTATTTCTTTAGTTTTTATTTGACGATTACAAATTATACCAATATATTCCTTTATCATATGGCGCATGACTTTCTTTACCGTTCGCCAGACGACCGAATCATGCCAGAAAATATATCTAATATCAAAAGGCCTGTAAGTGACAGGTAGAATAAAATTTTTTAATTGTGAGTCAGGAATCGACTGCAGCTCATTCCAGGCTTTCCGGATATCCCAACCCTTCTTTTTATTTATATTGAAAAACTGATGAAGTTCTTCATCATCATATTTGGCATTCTTAAAGAGCCGAATCCTGTTTTCAAGTTTGTGTTTATCAAAATCAATCACAAAATCATCCCGAGCCGTAGTCATCCCGACTCCGTTTAATGGAAAGATTTCATTCACTTTCTTCCATTCAAGATACTGCTGGATATTCGCTGTCTTTCTTCTTACCAGAAAATAATAGGGGCTTTGCGGCTGTATCTTTTCATAATTATCTTTTGAAAACTCATTTTTGTTCAGCCAGTCGTATTTGTTTTTTCGCAGACCGTATAAATCTGAATGAAAAACCTGTGATTCTTTCTGTTTCTTGTTCTTGATAAAAAGAGAAATAGCCACTCCCTGACGGATATCAAACACATTTTCATCCTTTCCTCCTTTAGGAGTGGTTTCCTTTTTCAAGCTGTTTCCGTGAAGGTCCAGAATATAAATCTCATCAAAGGTCTTCATCAGGCTCTGGCGCATTCCCCGGAAAGTGGGATTATCCAGATAACTGTGATTGGTGATCATGCCCACAATCCCGTATCCGGACTTCTGGATTTTCCACTGAGAAAACCGCAGGAACTTCACATAATCATCCTGAAGCCATTTGGGATTTCTCTCACCCAAAGGTTGGCCGTCCACTGTGTAGTAACTCTGAGTTCCGTCAATGTCCTTCTTTAATAAACGTTCGGTCCATTTTCATTGACATTTGCGGAAATACCGGAATAAGGCGGATTTCCGAGAATCACCAGTATGGGCTGCTCTTTTTTGACTTTCCCTGCCAGATGGCTTTCTTCGCTCAAAGAGCTTAAGCCTGGAATAGCGATCTGTTCTATTTCTTCCATCTCTAGGGTATTGGTAAGATAGAGTTTAAACCGCTCATCATCCGCGATTTGGTAACCCAGCTCATCAAAAATAAAGGTCATCTTTAAATGACCGATGGCATAGGGCGCCATCATGAGCTCAAAAGCATAAAAGTTCCTGAGAATGTGGTGGCTGATCCAGCGGTGAAGTCCACCCTCACCGTATTTTTCTTTATACTCTGCAGCAGCCAGTCGAATGGCTTGGGCCGGAAAAGTCAAGGTTCCTGCGGCTGGATCCAGCAGTTTGACTTCTCTGCTGGCAAGCCCGTCTGTCAAGCCAAAACGGGATTTGAGCAGAGAATGAATGGATCGGACAATATAACTCACCACAGCTTCCGGAGTGTAGTAAACCCCGCGCCTCTCACGGATTTCAGGGTCATAAGTTGCCAGAAAGGTCTCATAAAAGTGAATGATAGGGTCCTTTCCCTTTCCCATTCTGTAAAATTCGTGAAGGATTTGATTGACATCCGCGACATGCAGGATTTCAACAATATCTTCGACAATGATTCGGAGGGATTGGGGCGGTTCTTCGAGAGAAATGTACCGGAACACATCCCGTAAAATCCCTATGGTGTGGGGGATGTAATCAAAGGCTAACTTTCGGTTAAATTCACCCTTGGATCTGGTGCGGGCAGCAAAAAGCCCGTAAGTGATGGTCTGGGCGTAAAGGTCAGCGAATTGTTTCTTGGTTATGGTTGAAATCAGATATTTTTTAAAAGCATTGTAAAAGCCGGTCAGTTGTCTATGCCCTCTGCTCTCCTTTTCTTCAAGCTCCACAGCAATGACTTCATCTCTCAGAAAACGGGTTCTTTTTGCCAGCTCCACAGCCAGAGACTTGGCTGTTTTCACTTTGGGTAGAGAGAATGAAAAAAATTTATCGAACAGTTCTATAAAAGAATCAACATTTTCCACCGGAGGCGTGGTCTGCAGTCTCCTGGCAATAAGGGGACGCCCGATCATGACCTGTGATATGAGCTGGCCGTCTCTATAAAGCCTGAATTCATAAAAATTGGTGAGGATGACATTGGGGAAAGTTGAGCAGTAACGTTCCATTTGTTCGGTATCTTCAATTTTATCCAAATTGACAATGGAAGGATCTTTGGCTTCAACGTAGCCGGTTACATGGTTTTTGCCGTCCCAAATACGAAAGTCAGGATTTCCTGCCTCTGTTTTCTTGGGAAGAATGGTCACATCGATTTTTTTTATATTTTGCTCTTCAGCATATTTTTTTATTAATTCATCAAGATGTTTGTAGTAGCTTTCTTCCCTGGCATCCCCACGATTGTAAGTTTTAAAAATATTGTTAAGGTACTGTTCTAATATTTCTTTCACTTTATAAAATCCCTTTATTGACTGACCTCATTAATCATCCTAAAATAAATTTGGATATACCAAATTCTCGTTTAGGATATAATTTATCAATATTTAAGCCCTTTTACAAGCAAAATGCCTGATACTCAAACTTATCAAAATCTTAGCTTATAATAAAGATACTGATATGGTAAGATTTGATTTTAGATCAAAGCAAGTTTTGAAGGGATTTGTATCACTGAATCATAAGGAGGAATGGCATTGAAAAAAAGAAGCTGGTTTGTAAATTTTATTATCATTTTTTTGATAACTTTTGTAGTCGCCGCAGTGGTTTCACTTTTGTATGGCTGGATCGCACATGGTGAACCTCAAATAGACTGGGAAAGCTCCTTTAGATTCGCCATTATCTTTGCTGTTATCATCCCTCTTTTAGAACGGTGGAAACAGAGATAAAAACTGCCCCCTCTATCAATCAATTGAACTTTCTTTTAGGATGATTCTTGTTGAAGAAGTCCCGGGTCAATTTTATGATGAGACCGCTCAGACCCAACAAACCCACAAGGTTGGGAACAGCCATCAATCCGTTCAAGGTGTCAGCCAAAAGCCAGATGGGTTCCAGAGCTCCTACGGCACCTAAAAAGATGAAAGGCAAAAAGAAATACCGGTAAAGCTTGGATCTTTTACTCCCTATCAGGTATTCAAAACACTTTTCTCCGTAGAACGACCAACCCAGGAGTGTGGAATAGGCGAAAAAGATGATGGCTACGGCTATGATATAACCTCCTGGACCAGGAAGTCCGATGGTGTAGGCCTGGCTGGTCAGCGCAGCTCCTGTGAATCCTTCTCCTGTGCTGGGATCGATCATTTTCCAGGCTCCGGTAACCACAATGGCAATGGCTGTCAAGGTGCAGATAACAATAGTATCAATAAAAACTTCGAAAACTCCCCAGAAGGCCTGCCGCACAGGATGATCTGTTCTGGCTGTGGCGTGGGCAATAGGAGCACTCCCCAGCCCGGCTTCATTGGAAAAGACACCTCGCGCCACACCGAAACGAACGACCTGCATCACAGCGGCTCCAGCAAATCCTCCCACAGCAGAAATAGGAGTGAAGGCATGCTTGAAAATCAGGGCCAAAGCTTCCGGCACAGCCGAAACCCGGGTCATGACGATAAAGACGGCACCGACGATGTAGAAAACCGCCATAAACGGAACCAGCTTTTCGGTCACACGGGCAATCCGCTTGATCCCCCCAATAATAACCAACCCAGCTAGAACAACCAAAGCGATCCCGGTTGCGGCATTAGGGATATTGAAATTAGTTTTGAGGGCATCAGCTACAGAATTTGATTGAACCATGTTCCCGATTCCTAAGGCTGCAAAAGCCCCGAAGAAAGAAAAAAGAACTGCCAGCCACCTCTGTTTGAGACCTTTGGTGAGATAATACATGGGGCCCCCGGCCCAACTTCCGTCAGGCTTTCTTTCTCTAAAATGGACCGCCAAAACCACTTCTCCAAATTTGGTCATCATGCCAAAAAATCCAGAGATCCACATCCAGAAGATAGCTCCAGGACCCCCAATAGCGATGGCCGTAGCCACCCCAGCAAGGTTGCCGGTCCCTACAGTAGAAGCCAAAGCCGTAGCTAAAGCTTGAAAGGGAGTTATGTCCCCATCTCCAGCTTCGGGCTTTTCCAGGGCCCTCCCTAAAGTTTGCTTCATTATATAACCCAGTTTGGTCACCTGGAGAAAATTGTTTCGAACAGAAAGATAAATCCCTGTGCCCACCAGCAAAATCAACATATAGGGACCCCAAACGATCCCGTTCAGCCAATCATTGAAGGCCATTAACCAATTCATGAAAGATGCAAACATATTTTCTTATTTCCTTTTTTTTAAAGGTCCGCCCTTTTCTTCTCTAAACACCGGCCGCACCCGTTGAAGATGATTGAATCCTTATGATAAATAAAAAAGAATAGTTAGAAAAGAAAAACTTTCAAGCCTTTGACTTGGACATTATGGGTGTGATAATCTCAACCAGGAATATCAGCAGGATGAATATTCATGAAATCGTTTATAAAATTATTTTCCTCAGTTAAACTCGCTATTTTTTTGCTCATTGTCATCACTCTCGCTACTATCCTGGGCACTCTGGTCCCTCAGGGAGGAAGCCCGGAAGCCTATAAAGAAAAATACGGGGATGGGGCGGCTGTTCTTATAAATTTAGGAATCACCCGCCTTTACCAATCACCCTGGTATCTCACTCTCCTCGTTTTATTCTCTATAAATATCACTACCTGCTCTCTGACCCGTATCAAGCCAAAATTCAATAAGGCATTCAAACCTCAGGTCATAACCGAAGAAAAAAAGTTCAATGCCTTGAGCTTAAAAAAAATATTTAAATCTCATCAACCGGTTCCTCGAGTTAAAGGAAACCTTAAAGAAATTTTAAGATCCAAAGGCTACAAGATTAGAGAAAAATCAGAACAGGGCCGAGTCTATTTGCTCGCCCGCAAAAGATTTCTGGGATTGTTTGGATCGGATACAGTTCATTTGGGAATTTTAATTGTGATCATCGGAGGATTTATAAGCGGTGCTGCTGGCTCCAGAGATAACTTAGCTCTCACTCTAAAAGAAACTAAACCAGTGCCCGGGGCTGATTTTTCCTTAAAACTCAATAAATTTGAGACTCTTTATTACCCAGACGGAAGTGTTAAGGACTGGAAAAGCACTCTTTCCATAATCAAAAATGATCAAAGGATTCTAACCAAAACAATTGAAGTCAATCATCCTCTTTCTTATAAAGGCTTTATTTTTTATCAGAGCGGTTATGGATGGGATTGGAGAAATCCTCAAGTCGAAATCATGATAGGGAGGAAAACAGAAAATCCCTTTTCAGAATCAGTCAGAATAAAAGTGGGTGAAAAAGCCTTGATCAAAGATAAACATATTGAAATAAATCCTATGTATTTTGTCCCTGACTTTGTTCTTACTGAAGAAAATAAAGTGACCTCCCGCTCTCTGGAACCCAACAATCCGGCTGTGTATGTGAAAGCCTTAGAAAAAGGAGAGCTCGCCTTCTCAGGCTGGCTTTTCTTGAAATATCCAGAATTTAATACCAGGGATTCTCAAGTCAACTCAAATCTATCTTTGAATTTTAAAGATTTCAAAGCGGAATCCTATTCCGTTATTCAAATAGCCAAAGACCCAGGAGTTCCCTTTATCTGGACTGGATGCACCTTTGTGATGCTCGGTCTCTTTCTTGCTTTTTATTTTATTCCCAGAGAGCTGAAATTTTTGATAAAAAAAGAATCCCAGAACACTAAAATCTATGCAGGAGGCATCGTGAAAAAGGCAAAAGATTCGTTCAAAAAAGAGTTTGATCAAATCATTCTATTGTTCAGGGAATCAAAATGACAGAAAGCACTCTCTTTTTGATTGCCTTTATTCTTTATGGATTTTCAGCTGCATTTTATTTTGCTTTTCTGTTTTCAGAAAAAAATGTTTGGGCTAAAACCGGTTATAAAATTATTTTTACAGGATTTATCATACACACAGCTGCCCTTGTTTTAAGAACACTGGAAAGCGGGCACGCTCCTTTTACCAACATGTATGAATCCCTTTCATTTCTTGCCTGGTGCGGGGCGTTCGCCTATGTATCTATAGAGGGTAAGTATAAAATAAGAAAAGCCGGCCCCTATTTCATACTGATCATCATAGTGCTCATGGCCATTGCCTCCTCTCCTTTAATGCCCAAAGAGGCTAAACCGCTTATGCCAGCCCTTCAGAGCTACTGGCTTTGGCTGCATGTTTCCGTCACTCTTCTGGGGGAGGCTTTCTTTGCTATGGCCTTTGTGACCAGCATTATGTATCTCATAGCTGAGCCAAAAAAAACAGCACGGTTCAAACAAAATAAAGGGCTCACTCCTGAAAGACTGGACTTTATCTCATACAGATGCATTGCCGTCGGGTTTCCCTTATTCACTCTAGGCGGACTCATCTTCGGAATGATCTGGGCTTACAAAGCCTGGGGGAGATACTGGGGGTGGGACCCCAAAGAAGTGTGGAGCCTCATCACATGGTTTGTGTTTGCTCTTTATCTTCACACCCGGTTGGTTATGGGATGGAAGGGAAAACGATCCGCGGTCATAGCTGTGATTGGATTTTTGGCTGCCATGTTTACTTATTTTGGAGTGAATTATCTTTTAGCCGGGCTTCACAGCTACATTTAACCTTAATTATTATTTGAGGCCGGTTATTTCTCCATCCTCGGTTATGTCAATACGTTCAGCTGCAGGTGTTTTGGGAAGTCCGGGCATGGTCATAATGTCTCCACAGTAAACCACCACAAATCCGGCTCCGGAACTTGCTGAAACATCTGTCACTATCAGAGTGAAATCTTCAGGCCTTCCCAGAAGCTCTTTGTCATCAGAGAGAGATGCCGGAGTTTTAGCCACGCATATGGGAAGATCCTTAAATCCCCTTTCTTCTATGCGCTGGATTTTCCTTCGTATCTTTCCTTCCATGGCTACTGACTTGGCTCCATAGATCTTTGTGGCCACTTTTTCTATTTTTTCTATCAGAGAGAGGTCTGATTCATAGGTATATTTGAAGTCATGTTTATCTTTTTCCGCTGCCTCCATGACCTGCTCTCCCAATTCTTTTCCTCCCTGACTTCCTTCTGCCCAGAGTCTACTTTCAGCCACTCTCGTGTTTTCTTGTTGGCAGAGCTTTTTGACTTGCTCGATTTCTGCATCTGTATCTGATGAAAAGCGATTCACAGCCACCACCAGAGGAACCCCGAAACTCTTCATGTTTTGGATATGTTTTTTTAAGTTGTCAAATCCCTTTGCAACTGCGTCCAGGTTCTCTGACTGAAGATCATCCCGTTTAACTCCTGCGTGATGCTTGAGAGCTCTCACCGTGGCCACCAGCACCACAGCATCCGGAGGGGGAATATGACCCGTCCTGACCACTATATTGAAAAATTTCTCTGCCCCTAAATCCGAGCCAAATCCTGTCTCAGTAACCACATAGTCAGAAAGCTGAAGCGCCATTCGGGTGGCGATCACTGTGTTGGTCCCATGAGCAATATTGGCAAAAGGACCTCCATGGACAAAGGCAGGATTCCCTTCAAGGGTCTGGACAATATTAGGCTTCACGGCTTCTTTAAGAAGAGCGGCCATAGAACCCTGAGCTTTGATCTGACGGGCAAAAACCGGCTCTCTTTTAGGAGAATAACCAATAGTGATCTTCCCAAGTCTTTCCTTTAAATCTTGGATGTTTTTTGAGAGACACAGTATGGCCATCACTTCAGAAGCTGCGGTGATATCCATGCCGGTTTCTCTAGCAATGCCTCGAAGCGGGCCTCCGATTCCCACCACCATTTCTCTAAGCACCCGGTCATCAACATCCAAAACACGATTCCAGGTAGCCCGCCTGCAGTCCAGAAGACCGCTGGGACCGTCAAAATGCAGGCGATTATCCACCATGGCTGCAAGAAGGTTATGGGCAGAGGTCACAGCATGGAGATCACCAGTGAAATGCAGATTGATCTCATCTGAAGGAACCACTTGGGCATGGCCTCCTCCCGTGGCACCTCCTTTTAAACCAAACACAGGTCCTAAAGAAGGCTCCCGAAGAGCAGCGATTGTTTTTTGGCCCAGGCTGTTCAGGGTATCTGACAGCCCTATAGAGGTGAGAGTCTTGCCTTCTCCCGAGGGGGTGGGAGTCATGGCTGTGACCATAACCAGCTTTCCTCTTTTTCCCCTTGAGTCATAGGTATCTTTTCTGCTTATTTTCGCTTTGTATCTCCCGTAATATTCCAGTTCGTCTTCCCCTATCCCGATTTGAGCTGCTATCTTCTCAATAGGAATCAGGGGTTGCTTTTGGGCTAATTTTCTGTCGTCATGCATATTGTCCTCCTCACTTTAGATTAACCTGAACTATTCATAAAAAAATGGCGATGTTTTCATTACTAATTTATTTTCAGCGATAAACAAGTTTTTATCAAGAACCACATTTTGAATGTTTTTTCTGTTTACATTTTTTATTTTAATCGCCATTTTTTTTCCATTGAGGCGAGCCAATCTAACTGCATCTGCTTCGTTACAAGGCATTCGAAGTGAAGGACCACGACTTCATGCCTTGTGCCTTGCATCTGCAGCAATCTTGACTCGTGAATAATCCAGATTAATATATCATGAAATCCGCCTGTTTTCTATGGTCGAGCTTTAGATTAACCTTGACAACAGATAAATAAAAAAATTTAATAGAATTTGAGACTTTGGCAAAAATAGAATCAATATCCGGCAAACTCACTGAATAATGAAACCCAAATCAGCTTTCATCATTTGGATGCTCCTGGTCACAGCAGGAACGTCTTTTGCTCAATCTTTAAGAACCAAAGGCTTGATCACAGCATGGCTGGCTGGAAATGCCGAAAAAGCTGTTCAGCCTCTTCTAGGGCTGAGGTATATACCAACATTTTCTCTGGAGCATTCCTTTAACAAAGAGTACAAGCTGGATGCTGAATTCTCATTAAACGCTTATGGAAATCTGAATTTCCATACCTTTAACAATGTTAGCTCAGACGGGGATTTAAAGCCTTATAGGGCCTGGATCCGTTTTTCTACAAACCAGTTTGAGGCAAGATTAGGGCTCCAAAAAATAAATTTTGGCCCTGCGTTTATGTTCAGACCTCTGATGTGGTTTGACCGTCTGGACCCCAGAGACCCGCTCCGACTTACAGATGGTGTTTACGCCCTTCTCATGCGCTATTATTTCCTGAGCAATGCTAATATTTGGGTTTGGGGTCTTTATGGAAATAACGACACAAAAGGATGGGAGTTTATACCAACCTCTGATAACACCGCTGAATTCGGAGGAAGAATCCAGGTTCCTGCTGGGAAAGGGGAACTTGGCTTTTCTTTTCACCACCGGACCATTGATCTAAGTGAGATGTCCTTAACTATACCAAGACCTCTTCCCGAACAAACAAAAATCCCGGAAAACCGCTTTGCTTTGGATGGAAAATGGGACATCGGCATTGGTCTCTGGTTCGAAGGAGCCGTGTTCAAACAAAACACCACATGGCTTTTCTATCCCTGGCAACAGACGCTAACTCTGGGCGCGGACTATACTTTTGGTATTGGAAATGGTCTTCATATAGTGGGGGAACATTTTCTTTTCTCACAAAGCAGTGAATTTTTATCCTCAGGAGAGGATATTAAGTTCTCAGCCATTTCTTTAAATTATCCTCTGGGACTTCTGGATTCTATTTCAGGAATGGTTTATTATGATTGGAAAAATAATGATCTCTATAGATTTGCAAACTGGCAGAGAACTTATGACCAATGGCAGATCTATATTATGGGATTTTGGAATCCTGAAAAATTCCTCATCTATCAGGGAAATCTGGATACCAGCCTGTTTACAGGAACCGGATTTCAAATTATGATAGTGTATAATTATTGAAAGACATTGGAGACGCAAATGGAAAATTCAGCTTTAATCAAAACACAGGATTTGGTGAAAATATACCCCATGGGATGGAAAAAACTGGTGGCCCTTGACCATGTTAATCTGGAATTCAAAAAAGGAGAGTTTGCGGGTCTGGTGGGTCCCAGCGGTTCTGGAAAAACCACATTTCTGAATATCGTGGGCTCTCTGGATGGTCCATCTGAAGGAGATGCTGAGGTGATGGGTAAAAAAGTCAGCACTCTCTCACACAAACAGGCTGCGGCTCTCAGAAAAAAACACATTGGTTTTATCTTCCAGACATTCAATCTGCTCCCAGTTTACAGTGTGTATGAAAATGTGGAAATCTCTCTGCTGCTTTTGGGCATGACTCACGAAGAACGCAAGAGAAAAGTAATGCAGGCACTGGAATGGGTGAAGCTGGCAGACCGAGCCAAGTCAAAGCCAGCTCAGCTTTCCGGTGGTCAGTGCCAGAGGGTCGCTGTAGCCAGGGCTGTGGTCAAAGAGCCTGCTCTCATTTTAGCGGATGAACCCACTGCCAATCTGGACGCAGAAAACTCATACAATATTTTAGAAACCATGGTGGACTTGAATGAACAGCTCAAAACAACCTTTCTCTTTGCCACTCATGATGAAAAAGTCATCCGGTACCTCCGCCGAAAAATCACCCTGTTTGACGGAAAAGTAGCCAAAGACGAACAGACCACGCCTCATAGAAAAGGAGAAAATTCATGACCCTGTTTAAACTGGCCTTTAAAAACCTGATGGGAGCCGGAATCAGAACATGGCTGAATGTAGTGGTTTTATCTTTATCATTTGTGGTCATCATCTGGCTGCAGGGACTTTATGAAGGAATGAACATCCAATCATCAAACGCTGTTATTGACGCAGAGTATGCCGGAGGACAGTACTGGCATGAAAATTATGACCCTTATGACCCGCTCACTCTTCAGAATGCTCATGGAGTCTTACCGGACAAATTAAAGAGTATGATCAAAAAAAAAGAAGCCGCTCCCATTTTGATCATCCAGGGGACAGCTTACCCCCAGGGCAGAATGATGACACTTTTAATCAAAGGAATCAGTCCGGATCAAAAGATTATATCCCTTCCCTCTCATTTTCTAAATAAAGAAACAGATGACATTCCTGCTGTGATCGGGACCCGAATGTCAGAAAACACGGGTCTTAGGGTAGGCGACTCGGTCACTCTGAGATGGAGGGATGCTAACGGGACTTTTGATGCCCGAGACGCCACCATTGCCCAGGTCATGAGAACCATGGTTCAGTCTATTGACCAGGGTCAGATTTGGGTTCCCCTTGAAAAATTAAGAGAGCTTTCAAGAATGGAAGGAGAAGCCACTCTCTTGATCGTGGATAAAGACACCGCCAATCCACCACAAGTCAGTGGATGGGAATTCAAAAGTCTGGATTTTCTCCTTCAAGACATCAAGCAGCTTGTCAAGACGAAAACCGCTGGGGGTTCAATTTTTTATATCATCCTGCTTCTTCTTGCCATGCTGGCTATTTTTGACACCCAAGTTTTATCTATTTTCCGAAGAAGAAAAGAAATCGGCACCCTCATGGCTATGGGTTTCACCCGCGCTAAGGTCATCTGGCTGTTTACTATAGAGGGAGCCATGCACGCTGTGTTGGCTGCTCTCGTGGCAGCCTTGTATGGAATCCCCTTTCTTGCTTGGTTTGCCAAAACAGGATTTGCCCTTCCTGAATCTACAGACAGCTTTGGGTTTGCCCTAGGAGAAAAAATATTTCCGGCGTACAGTGCCGGACTTGTTATCGGGACAACAGTTCTGGTCCTCGTGATCACCACTATTGTGAGCTTCCTTCCCACCCGGAAAATTGCCAAACTCAAACCCACTGATGCCCTGAGAGGAAAAAGCTCATGATCAAATTTCTCATCAAAGGGGTCTTAAGAGATCGTTCCCGAAGCCTCTTCCCGGTCTTGACTGTGACCGCAGGTGTTCTTCTAACTGTAGTGGGATTCAGCTGGATCAATGGAGTCCAGTCCAATTGGTTAGAGGTCACAGCCAAATACCAAACCGGTCACCTTCAGGTTATGAGCCGGGCTTATGCAGAGGAAGCTGAGCAGTCTCCCCTTGACCTAGCCTACATTGGAGTCAATCAACTTGCCAATAACCTCCAACAGGATTTTCCAGAACTGATATGGACTCCCCGAATCAAATTCGGCGGACTGCTGGACATCCCTGACGAAAACGGTGAAACCAAAGTTCAAGGGCCCTGCATGGGGATGGCGGTTGACCTTATATCAAAAGACAGCCCTGAAAAAAATATATTGAATCTCCAGGATTCTATACTCCGGGGAAAGCTCCCTGAAAAATCTGGTGAAATCCTCATCACTGAAGAGTTTGCCCAAAGACTCGGGATATCTATGGGAGAGACAGCTACTCTCATAAGTGCCACCATGTACGGGAGCATGGCCTTAGCAAATTTTACAGTTACAGGAACGGTTCGATTTGGAGTCACAGCCATGGACAGGAGCACCATCATTGCTGATATCTCTGATATCCAGAGAGTTTTAAACATGGAAGACGCAGCCGGAGAAGTGCTGGGTATTTTTAAAGATAATCTGTATGATAATGAAGAAGCCCAAGAAATCGCAGCCCGTTTCAATTCAAAATACAGCGACCCAAACGATGAATTTTCTCCCTTTATGGGAACCCTTCTCGATCAAAGCGGTATGGAAGATTACATGAATATGATCGACCAGTTCGGAGGCATTATCATCATCATCTTTATTGGCGTGATGTCCATTGTGTTGTGGAACGCGGGTTTGATGGGAAATCTGAGGAGGTACGGAGAAATAGGGGTGCGGCTGGCTATAGGCGAAGACAAGGGTCATCTTTACAGAACCCTGATCACAGAATCCCTGATCATTGGTTTTATAGGGTCTGTCCTTGGAACCATGCTCGGGCTGGCCTTTTCTTATTACCTTCAAGCAAAAGGAATCAATATCGCTTTTATGATGAAAGGCTCTACCCTAATGATATCAGATACCTTCCGGGCTGATGTCAATGCAGTCAGTCACTATATCGGATTCATCCCCGGATTGGCTGCTACTTTTCTGGGAAGCCTTATCTCAGGACTGGGCATCTACAAAAGAAAGACTTCTCAGTTGATGAAGGAGTTAGAAACATGAACCATTTGAAACATATCATTCTATTTGTCCTGATTGTTATGATGACCTCAGGTTCAAACGGAAAAGATCAGACTCTATCAGGAAATCAGATCCTGGAAAAAGTAGATGAAAATTATGGATCTGATAATAAAATCATGGTCGCCACTATGATCATTCACGGCCGGCGAGGTACAAGAGAAGTCACATCCAAAACTTGGGTCAAAGGAGACGATCAATCATTCACCGAATATCTGGCTCCTGCCAGGGAAAAAGGCACCAAAATGCTCAAACTTGGTGACCAATTGTGGATGTATTCCCCATCCACAGACCGGACCATCCAGATCTCAGGACACATGCTCAGACAATCTGTAATGGGTTCAGACCTTTCCTATGAAGACATGATGGAAGATCCCAAACTGCAGAATATGTACAACGCCCAAGTCATCGCAGAAGAAACTTATATGGACCGCCCCTGCTGGGTGCTTGAGCTGACTGCCGTTAAAGAAGACATTGCCTATCATTCCAGAAAGATATGGGTGGATAAAGAAAGATTTGTGGCGCTGAAAGAGGACCGGTTTGCTCGAGGAGGAAAATTATTAAAAACCACTGAGGTCAAAAAAGTTGAGAACATGGACTACCGCTGGGTGCCTACTCATGCCGTGTTTAAAGATGTGCTGAAAGCAGGAGAGGGTACCGAGTTTATGGTGGAATCCATGGAATTCAATGCAGAAATTCCGGATTATATCTTCACCAAAGCCGCGCTGAGAAGATAAACACTTCTCCATATATGATGAATGTAAAAAATGCTATAACCCGAATTCCTCCTGAAAACTTTTCTCAAGGAATCACAACCTCAAATCTTGGAAAGCCGGATTATGACTTGGCGCTTAAACAGCACAAGGCCTACTGTGAAACCTTGAAAAATCTGGGAGTGAATCTCATTATTCTTGAAAAGGACCCAGACTTTCCTGACTCTGCTTTTGTGGAAGACACGGCTGTGGTCAATGAAAAAGGTGCGGTCATCACCAGACCCGGGGATACGAGAAGGAGAGGCGAAGAGAAAAAAATAGAAAAAGTCCTTTCCAAATACAGAGACATAGAAAGAATCAAAAAACCCGGGACTGTGGACGGCGGTGATGTCCTGAGGATCCAAAATAAATATTTTATCGGCTTATCCCAAAGAACCAACAAGCAGGGTGGAGAACAGCTCAGTGAAATACTTAAAAAAAATGGTTATGACTCTGAGTTTATACCTGTCAAAAACATACTCCATCTCAAATCAGGCGTTAATTACCTTGACAGGGGAGTCATCATTATAAGAGAAGAGATATCTGATCTGGTCGCCTTTAAAAACTTTCATAAAATCACAGTAAATCCGCAGGAATCCTATGCAGCAAACTGCATTTTTGTGAATGGTTTAGTGCTCATGCCGGCTGGGTTTCCTGACACACACAGAAAAATAAAATCCTTTGGATTCAGCACCACCCTAATTCAGATGTCAGAATTCGAAAAGATGGACGGGGGAGTGAGCTGTCTTTCTATCCGATTTTGAGTTGGTTCTGGATTATCCCTTTATTTCCACCCCTTTATAAAAGGCTACATAAAAGGTTTTTCCCATAAAGGAAGTTTTCGTCCGATCCCTAACCTTTCCGCATTCTTGAATACCCTAAAAGCTTCGGACAAATCATGGATCCCCATTCCTATGGGATTGAACAGTATTTTCTCTTTTTTATGGGTCCTTCCTTGCTTGTTCCCCACAACAATATCCCCAAGATTGCCTCTGATTTTTTCCTCAGATATGACTTTATCCCTTACCGCTCTCCAGCTCACATCCACTCCATGATGTTTGACCTGCTCCCAATCATCCACAACTACAAAATCAAGACTTTTTAAGGCTTCTGGAGGAGTATCCCAGAATGAAACCTCACAGTGAAGAACACCTTCTTTATACCAATCCGCATTCACATAAGGCTCCCTTGCTATGGTGGCTGTGCATAAAATATCAGAATCCCTGATGGCTTCCTCATGACTTTCCGTAACTTTAAATTCAATGTCACATCCAAATTCCTGCATTTTATTGAGATACCTTTGGATGACTTCAGGATTTATATCATAAACCTTGCATAATTCCAGATTGTTCATGCTTTCTTTTATGGCAAGAGTTTGAGTGATGCCTTGAACACTGGCTCCGATCATTCCCATCACCTGAGAATCCTGGTTGGCTAGATATTTGGCTGCTGCCCCGCTGGCTGCTCCTGTGCGCATGGCACTGACCAGAGTTCCGTCCATGATGCAGGCGGGCATAAGTGTCTCAGGATCCACAATAATGATAATGCCGTTCGACCGAGGGAGGTTGTGTTTGGAGGGATTTTCAGGTCGGCTGGGAATGAATTTAATTCCAGAGGTATTCACCGGGCCTAACAGACCTCTTGACCCCAGTTCATCAGCAAATGATTCCCCTCCTAAATAAGCAGGCATAGACATGATCCGTCCTGTGGTTTCCTCTGTTTCCGGCCCTCCCCATCTGATAACAGGTTTTGCCGGCTGGATGTAATCGTTCTTCCCGTGAAGAAAGAAAGATCGTTCCACAGCCTTAATAGTCTGTCTCATGTCAAGTCCGCCTGCTTTGATGCAGTCTTCCTGCTGTAAGTATAAAAATTCAACTTTTCTTTTGTCCATGTTGCCTCCCCTATGAATTGATTTTATTTTTTGTGTTTATAAGCTGTTTTATTATTATTCTTTCTCAGACTCCACTTAACCACTTCTTTGGCATACTCCAGATTCGAATCGATTACCGGGATTCCGAGTATGTATTTATTTTTAAACACAATGGATAATTCCGTGCAAGCCAGGATAATGGAGCTTACTTTCTCTTTGTACTTCATAATGATATTTCTGATCTCCTCTTTGGAGTGCTCATTCAGCCTTGAAGTCACTGCGATTTCTTCAATGGCATTGATCACCACATCATTTTCCATGAGAGTCGGGTATAAGGCTCCCGGAATAAATTGACTGTAGAGTTTTTTCTCTACTGTAACCAAACCTCCTAAGACCAGAGGTTTTTTACCGATTTTTTTGGCTTCTCTGGAAGTGATCTCAATAATATTTATCCAGGGAATATTTATATGAGGAACGATATCATCATAATAATAATGAACAGAATTGCAGGGCACGGCTAAAAACTCAGCACCGATTTTTTCGCAGTTATTTATGCTGTCAATAATATCCTGTCGTGGATCAGGGCCGTTGAACAGCGCCGCTCTTATTATATTTGGGATGGAAATCACATTATCAATAATGATTCTCAGATTACCCCAGTGCTTCCTGTTCGGGGTGAAGTTAAAGACCTGGGTTAAAAAATCAAGAGTGGCATACACCCCCATCCCTCCTAAAATAGCTACGCTTCTTCCTTTTTTGTGTCTTGCCATTATTATCCTAAAAGCTCATTAAATCGAATAAATCTGATGCAGTCAATAGATTAATCCAAAAAATAATTTGCTCGGGCGTATATTTTTTTCTTATATGGTGTATAATTCACTGTTTAATTAAAAAATTTCACCCAAGATGAAAAGTGTCTTTCAGGAGGATAAAATGGCAAAAAAAATAAAGAAATTATGGATCGTCTGTATCCTTTTAATTCCCTGTGGTTTACTTGGCCAAAAAGATGACAACCTTTCTCTATCTCTAAAAGAATGTATCCTTAAAACAGTTCATAACAATTTAGGACTTGCCGTAGAACGGATCACTCCTCAAATCGCGGATGCCAATGTGAAGTACGCCAATGAAAAGTTTATTCCGACTCTTTCCATGGATTACAGCAAGCAGGATTCCAACTCAGCTTCCTATTCATTCCTCGATGCTTCAGAAACTGTGTCCACCCTTTCCAACAATTATTCCACACAAATCACCCAGATAATCCCAACAGGAGGGAATTTTTCTCTCAGCCTGAATGGTTACATGTCCGATACAAGCCGGAGATTTCAGACCATAAATCCCCGTTATGGAACCACCCTTCGCTTCTCGTTCAGTCAACCCCTGCTTAAGGATTTTGGGTATCAAATAAGCCGTAGAAATATCATCATTGCCAAAAATAACAGCTACATATCTGACGAAAATTTCAGAAGATCTTTGGAAGAAACTATCTATCAAGCTGTCAATGCTTATTGGAATCTTTTTTACAGCATAGAAAACTTGAAAGTGCGTCAGCAGTCTTTAAGGCTGGCTCAAGAACTTTTAGAAAAAAATAAAGCTGAAATCGATGCCGGCACTTTACCCCCCATTGAAATCCTCACTGCCCAAGCCGATGTAGCCACCAGAGAGGCTGATATTCTGGAAGCCCAAGCCATGGTCAAAAATAATGAAGATCTCCTGAAAACCATTATCAACTTAAATAAGGAACTCCCAAACTCAGCACTGATTGTGATTGACCCCACTGACAGCCCTTCTGTTCAAAAAGAAGATCACCGTCTTGAGAAGGCACTTCAACTTGCCATGGAGAACAGACCTGAGCTTCAAGCAACCCGAATTGAACTGGAGAACATGGAATTTAACCTCCGTTATGCCCGAAACCAACTCTCTCCTGACCTTCGCTTTGAAGGATCTTACTGGAGCCCGGGAGTTTCCGGGAATCAAATCCTGTATGAAAACGGAAATGCTTTGACCGGTAATATCATTGGGACTATCCCAGGAGGAGGGGTGGATGCTCTCAAAGATTCATTTAATTTTAAATACAAAAATTGGTCAGTCGCTCTCACTCTTTCCTATCCTTTAAGCAATATTTTCTCTCGCGGTTTCGTCACTCAAGCAAAACTCAACCGCGAGCAGACCGAGTTGAAGCTCAAAGACCAAGAACAGCAAATATTCCTTGAAGTCAAAACAGCTGTCCGGGCTGTCCAGACTAACTATCAAAGGGTCCAAGCTTACAAGGCCGCACGTGAACTGGCACAAAAAAAATTGGAAGCTGAAGAGGAAAAATTCAAGGTCGGATTGAGCACCAATTATTTCATCCTTCAGTACCAAAGAGACCTGGCTGATGCCCAGATTATGGAGCTACGGGCTATGGTGGACTACAACATATCCCTAGCCAATCTCTATCGAGTTCAAGGCACAGGAATAGATGCTCAAAACATAGACATTGAATATAATTAAAATCCTGATATATTCAGGAAATTAAAAAAAATATAAAAAATATAAAAAAGAAAGAAATTCATTGTATTTTACGTCTAAATAAAGAAGTCTTTTAACGAGAAGGACAAATCTATGACTAAAAAAACAAAAAAGAAAGGTTTGAAAACAAGGAATCTGATCATCGCTGCAGGTTGTCTGCTCATTGTCGGATATTTTGGCTGGAGAATATACAAACAAGCATTTGGTGGAGGAGGTTACAAGGGGCAAAGAGATGTTTCTGTAGCTGTTGAAGTCGCCCCAGTAGTAGAAAGCTCCATAAAAGATATGGGAACGTTTTCAGGTTCTTTGATCCCTAAAACCCAATTCACTGTCGCTCCTAAGATTTCGGGCAAACTCGAGCAGCTTCTGGTTGATATAGGCGATCAAGTTCAACCAAATCAGCTTGTGGCAGTGCTTGAAGATGAAGAGTATCAACAGCAGGTCATACAAGCTGAAGCTGACCTCCGAGTGGCCAAAGCTAATCTCGAAGAAGCCAAAAGCGCTCTGGAAATCGCTAAAAGAGATTTGGAACGGGCTGTCACTCTGCACGACAAAGGCATTCAGTCTGACTCGCAGCTTGATGCAGCTAAAGCTCAGTATGACGCTCAGGAAGCTCGATACAAGGTAGCCTTAGCCCAACTGGAAAATCGAGAATCAGCCTTAAAAACAGCTAAAGTCCGTCTCTCTTACACCCGTATTAAAGCTACCTGGGAAAAAGGAACTGGTACACGCTATGTGGGAGAAAGATTTGTCCATGAGGGAGCTATGCTCTCCACAAACACCCCCATCCTTTCTATTATAGAGCTTCAACCCATCACAGCCGTCATCCATGTCACAGATAAAGATTATTTCCGTCTCGCTCTTGATCAAAATGTCACCATTTCCAGCACTGCTTTTTCAAATAAAAATTTTAAGGGACAGGTGATAAGAATTGCTCCTCTTCTTCAGGAAACATCCCGTCAGGCAAGGGTTGAGATTGAAATCCAAAATCCGGAATTTCTCCTTAAACCCGGGATGTTCATCAATGCCCGGATAGAATTTGATAGGCGTGAACAGACCACAGTCATCCCCTACAGCGCTTTGGTTAACAGAGACTCCCAGCAGGGTGTATTTCAAGCTGATCTTGAGAACTTAAAAGCTAATTTTATACCTGTCCAGGTCGGTATTGTAGAAGGTGAAAAAGCAGAAATACTGGAACCTTCTCAGATTTCCGGATATGTGGTTGTGTTGGGACAGCATCTTCTGGAAGATGGAACAGGAATCATTCTTCCCAAGGATAGGCCAGAGTCTGTGAATGTTAATCCTGACTCATCCAAGGAATTGTCTAATCAAAAGAAAAATTCTTTGGGAGGGCAGCTGTGAAGCTATCTGATTTTTCCATCCGGCGTCCTATTTTTTCAGTTATGTTGATGCTGGTCATCGTGGCCATCGGTCTGGTAGCCCTATCCCGGCTGCCCATCGACCTTATGCCAGAGATAACCTATCCCACTCTTAATGTATCCACCTCATATGGGAATACAGGCCCAGAAGAGATGGAGCAGTTGATCACGCGTCCTATGGAAGAAGCCATGAGTGCGGTCCCAGGAGTGGAAGAAGTCTATTCCATCTCCTCTGAGGGAAGCAGCACAGTCAGAGTTATGTTTTCTTGGGGTACTGACCTGGATGCGGCTTCGGATGACATCCGGGAACGGCTTGATCGAGTTGTGCCTCGTCTTCCTGAGGATGCCAACAGACCTATGCTGCGTAAATTTGACCCAGCTCAATTCCCCATCCTGATACTCGGAGTCTTGAGCAATCTGGATCCAGTTCAAACCCGACGTATCATTGACGAACAGATCTCTTATCGGATCGAACGAGTCCCAGGAGTCGCTTCGGTTGATGTATGGGGCGGACTTCAACGGGAAATCCAGATAAATCTGTATCCTGACAGAATCAAGGCTCTTGGCCTTCCTTTAGATTTGATTATCAATAAGATCAGGCAGGAAAATATCGATACTCCAGCCGGAATCATAGAAAGGGGGAACTATGAAGTCCAGGTCAGAATCCCTGGAGTTTATACCAGCCTGGATGAAATCAGAAACACAGTAGTAGCCACTCGCGAGGGTGTTCCTATTTTGCTCAAGGAAATTGCCAGTATAGACGATACCCACCAAAGAATAACGCGTATTGTGCGCATTAATGGAGTCCCTGGGACTCGAATCGCCATCAATAAACAGTCAGGAAAAAACACTGTGGCTGTGGCTGAAGGAGTGCTCAAGGAAATCGAAAGAATCCAGAGAGATATCCCACAAATCCAGATGGTCCCGGTCACCGACAGTTCACAGTACATCAAAAATGCTATCAGGAATGTTTCATCTGCTGCACTGTATGGAGGAATTTTAGCCATCGTCGTTCTGCTTTTCTTTCTGACAAACATAAGAAGCACTCTTGTCATTGCTACGGCCATTCCCATCTCTATTATTGCCACTTTTGCTCTGATCTATTTCGGAGGATTCACTCTGAACATCATGACTCTGGGCGGGTTAGCCCTAGGCATTGGAATGCTGGTGGACAATGCCATTGTGGTTCTTGAAAACATCTTCCGGCTGCATGAGTCTGGAATGCCCCGCTTTAAAGCCGCTTCAGTGGGCACTCAGGAAGTCTCCTCAGCCATTGTAGCCAGCACCTTGACTACTTTGGCTGTGTTCCTTCCTATGGTTTTTATACGAGGAATGGCAGGAATCATGTTCAAGCAGCTGGCCTATGTGGTCAGCTTTGCCCTGATTTGTTCTTTGTTTGTGGCTCTGACTTTGGTTCCCATGCTTTCCAGCCGTATCCTAAAGCCTGCCCGGACCGATCATCCAAATATAAAGAGCTGGAAGAAAAAACTTGTGAACACGCCAAGAAAGTTTTTCACTCAATTAGAAGACAACTATAAAAAACTTCTTCATTATGCCTTGGATCACCGAGCTCTTATATTGGGAATCACCACTGTTCTCCTAGTGGGATCCATTGCTCTCATTCAACTTGTAGGGAGTGAATTTATGCCTTCTACTGACGAAGGAGAAGTGCGGGTTACTGTCGAGATGGAAGTCGGGACCAAGCTTGAATTGATGAATGAAAAGATCAGTATGATCTCTGAAATGATCCGGAAAGAAGTCCCGGAAGTCGAGAACCTGGAAGAAAGCTTTGGGGGAGGAGGCTGGCGCAGAGGGGCTAACAGCGGGAGCATCACCATCGACCTTAAGGAAGCCCGTACGCGATCAACTCAAGAAATCGCCAACGCCCTTCGGCCAGCGTTATCGAATATTCCTGGAGTTGTGATCCGAACCCGAGCTAGTGGGGGCATGTTCTTCTTCAGAGGAAGTGGTTCTCAGGAGAGAGTCCAGATTGAAATCCGCGGATATGACCTGGAAGTCAGTGAACAGCTGGCTCAACAGGTTAAAGAAGTGATAGAAAATGTGGACGGGATTACAGATGTGAGGCTGAGCCGGGATGTGGGCAATCCTGAGGAGCTTTTTCAAATTGACCGGCAGACTGCGGCAGACATGAAACTCTCAATCAGCCAGATTGGGAGTACCCTCCAGACAGTTATATCAGGAAAACAGGCTAGCATGTACAGAGATGGAGGTTATGAGTACCGGATTTTGGTCAAAGTCAAAGATTCAGAATATATGGATATCTATGATATCCTAGACCTGACCTTAACTAATTCAGACGGACAGCAGGTCAGCCTCCGCAATGTTGTGGATGTTCGCTCGCGCAGAGGTCCTGTTCGGATCGAGCGAAGAGATAGAGAGCGAATCGTTAATATCACGGCTGATTATGCAGGAAAAGATTTGGGAACTATCCAAAATGATATACGGGCAGGGCTTCAATCAGTCCCTGTTCCCAGGGATTTTTCCATTGCTTTTACAGGAGACTTTGAAGAACAGCAGAAAGCTTTCCGTGAACTCCTCACAAGTATCATTTTAGCCATAGTCCTGGTTTATATGATTATGGCCATGCTGTACGAATCTATCCGGGATCCCTTTATAGTCATGTTTTCAGTTCCCATGGCTGTTATAGGAGTGGTCCTGATGCTGTTTATAACCAACACAACTTTTAATATCCAGTCTTATATAGGCTGTATCATGCTGGGCGGTATTGTGGTCAATAACGCTATTCTGCTCGTCGACTACACTAACCTTCTGCAGAAGCGTGACAAAATGAATGTTAGAGAGGCCATTGAAGAAGCGGGAAGAAGGCGGCTTCGTCCCATTTTAATGACTGCTATGACCACCATCATGGCTATGATCCCTCTTGCCATTGGACTCAGAGAAGGAAGTGAAGCTCAAGCTCCCATGGCCCGCGCTGTTATTGGCGGGCTGATCAGTTCCACCTTCATCACCTTGTTGATTGTTCCTGTGGTTTATTCACTTTTTGAAGGCCGTAAAAAGAAAAAAAAGACAGTCACAATTTAAACCTGTGATTGACCTTTATCAGAAAAATATGATCACCAGGAGCTCTGAATAGAGCTTGAATGTCTCTGGAAAAGTCAAATTGGCCAGGATAAGAATAATCAGCTCTGTTCTGAGTCCAAACAGCGAACAAGGTGGAACCAGGACTGTACTCCCATCGAAGAACCACAGTCCCGCGCAGTGATTTCAGGTTGAAATCGGGATTTCTTATGGAAAAGGATTCAGCCGGCCCTGGACCATCAGGATCAAAAATATAAATTTCTTGTTCCAGGGAAATGGTTGAGTCTTCTTCTCCATAAACCTCAAAATCAAAAGTTCTTGGTTTTTTCCATTCCTTAAAGTCAAAATAATCTCCAACTCCAATGTATGGCTGGAGATAGGCTTGAAGACTGAGTTTGGGTGTGAAGGTCCAGTTAATCCTTATTTCAATCGGAATGGTCTCCACAATAATATCAGACATCACATACCGAACACCATATGTCTCAGTCTTGAGTTCATCTTCAACTCGGGTCACCCATTGTCCAGCTGAATGTCTCCACATGTACCCAGGACTAATGGATAAACTCAAATTGCTTCTGGGCTTCCATTTCAAACCTGCGTAAAGGGACCAGTTGTAAGCACCGTATGGGTGGGTCCTGTAATGAGCTGAAAGAGACCCAATGATCTTTTTTCTGTTATCGCTCTGGATACTCAAACTTCGCGTAAATCCCCATGGATACTCAGCTATAGGGCCTCCTCTAGTCAAATAATGATTGTATCTGGTAGGATCATACGACATTAAAAAAACAGTTGACCAGTAATTGAGAAATCGTCCTGAAGCCGTCAAAATATAATTTTCATTTATCTTATTTCCCCCAAAGTCATACCCCCGACAAGCGGCTAAGGTCAGTTTCCAGGTCCGGAAAACATTGCCTGGATGAAAAGTCTGATACCCGGTCTCTATATGACCATGTATCACATCTCCCCGGGTATGATAACCCATATCCATGGAGTTGAATCCAGGAGACATGACACCTGCCGCTGTATTGAACACAATATTCCCTTTTTGTTTATTAAGAAATAACCGGCCCGCCCAACCGCTTAAGGAAGTGGAATCTTGGTTGACATGGACATAATCGACATCCGGTCTCTGGAAGTAATGAAGAGGCGAAAGCTGGAGCAAGGTGATGGCTTCTTGACTACCGGATACATGGGTGCTTCCAAACCACCCAGTTAATACCCAAGTCTTATCTTTGTCCAGAAAAGACCATCCATCCACTGCAAAGGCGAACGCGTTGCTGGGAATCATCTCTGCAAGCTTATCGGTTTGAAAATTCCTTAAAACTGATGTCGCTATAAAACCCAATCCTTGGTTTCCTTGATTAAACTCTTTCTGTGCCCTGACCACACCATAATAAGAAAAAGGTTCGATTTCCTGTTTTGATCGTTCACCATTAACTTCTATGGTGGCGTTTTCCCTATTTGTCAGGGCGCTAAGAAATCCTATGTTCCAGCCCCTTCCGATTTTTCCTGTTACTTTGGCCGCTGTCAGTATAGTGGTCCAAGCCGGATAATCCACATATCCATAAGGCTGTACATACCCCTGGGGAGAACGGCCGATCCTACGGCTGTAAAAAAAATTGGGATTATCCCATCCAAGGTATTTAACGGTGTTGGCGCCTCCTGTTCCAAACCTAAAAATATCCGCACCTTCTATAAAAAAAGGCCGTTTTTCCTCATAATAAGTCTCTTGATCGCTGATATTGATCACCGCAGGATCTACTTCGACCTGGCCAAAGTCAGGATTAACTGTCATGTTCAAAGTCAGATTGCTTTTTAAGCCAGCTTTTAAATCAAATCCTGCATTTCCGGTCCATTCTCTCCCCGTCTGAAAAGGATTTCCCGGCTCCACGGGCTTGATTGATGCTTTTCCCACCGCAAAAGGCATAAAATCAAACAACCGCGCAGGTTTGATATCTTTGATCCCTCTTAAAACAACAAATCGGGAAACATATCCGCTTTCTTCTTTGGGGACCCAAGAAAAAAAACTTTTTTCATTTTTCCTCTTAATGATGCGGATAAAATTAATCCCCCAAATATATTGTTCCTTTTTTTTAAACCTCAGTTGATTGTATGGTATCTTTATCTCTACTGACCAGCCCTTCTTATCTCTACGGGCAGCATACGACCACACTCCATCCCAGGTATAGTCTTTTCCCTCATCATTAAAAAGGGTCCCATCTCTTATGGAACCAGAGGGATTCACTTCAAATTGAAATCCGCTCCTTTGGTCAAAATAAGGATCGACCGCAACAACAAACCAATCCGACTCTAATTCATCATCCCGTCTTCCTAATCTCGTGATGATATTTTCAGGTTCTGAGTCATAAAGACGGGCAGCAATGTAAAGATGACTCAGGTCATATCCCACCCATATAATTGTTTTTTCTGTGGCTGGTTCTCCATCCAATGGCTCAGATTGAGTGAATCCAGTAAATCCTTGTGACTGCCAGGAGGATTCTTCTAATATCCCGTCAACTTTGATAGGACCTTTTATTTTTATTGCCCGAACTTCTTTTTCTTCCAAGAGTGTTGATTCAAGTCCCGTAAGAAGCAAGAAAAAACACCAGAGAAAGACACTTAATTTTTTGATCCCTAAGCGGTTATAAGTTCGTCTCAATATCATTGCTAAAAAATTAAGTCTACAAGGATACAGAATTCAAAAATTTTCTTCAATTAAAATTCTTTATGATATAATGAACTGGGATTATTCATAAAAAACTGATTCTAGAGAAAAAGCAAATCCCATGAATAATTCATGTCAGATAAAGAAAAGGAGGATAAAATGCGTCGATTTTATGTCATGTTTTCTATTTTATTTTTTTTATTATTAGGAAGTTTTTCAGGCATTTATGCCAACCAGCATCCATTTTCAGTGCATGATATGTTGGCTATGGATAGGATATCAGATCCCCATGTGTCTCCTGACGGCCAGAAAATCGTTTTTACCGTCCGATCTACTGACCTTGAAGCAAACAAAGGACGGACTAACCTTTGTCTAATCCATACCAATGGAAATGGCTTCTTAAAACTCACAACTCACCCTGGTTCAGATTTCAATCCCCGATGGTCTCCCTGCGGAAAATACATTTGGTTTTTATCCACCCGATCAGGCTCATCTCAAGTCTGGAAGATAAGAATAGATGGGGGAGAAGCCAAGCAGGTGACTGACTTTCCTTTGAATGTAGGAAATCTGGTGATTTCCAAAGATGGAAAATTTATTGCCTTCACCATGGAAGTCTTTCCAGAATTCACTGATCCTCAGGACACGAAAAGAAAATTAGAACAAATCGAATCCCAAAAAAGCAGCGGACGCATTTATGAGGATATTTTCATCAGACACTGGGATACCTGGGAAGATGGCCGAAGATCTCATCTTTTTGTGATGTCCACCCAAAATAATGAGGCTAAAGACCTTATGCCAGGAATGCATGCAGACACTCCCTCCCAACCATTTGGGGGACCTGAGGAAATCACATTCACTCTGAACAGCAAGGGATTGATTTTCACATCAAAGGATGTGGGACACAAAGAAGCCTGGTCCACTGACTTTGACCTTTATTATGTTCCTGTGGATGGAAGTCAAGAACCTCAGTGCCTCACAGAAGAAAACAAAGCCTGGGATACATCTCCTGTTTTTTCCTCTAACGGTCAAACTCTTGCTTATTTGGCCATGGAAAGGCCTGGATATGAATCAGACCGGTTCCGGATCATTATCCAAGACTGGCCCAACGGTGAAAAACGCACCCTTGCTGAAAATTGGGACCGCTCTCCCTCATTTATATGCTGGTCTCAGGATGGAACAAAGATTTATGCCGGAGCTCCCCATCTGGGACAGAATTCCCTTTTCTCTATAGATGTCAAAACAGAGAAGGTAACACCAATCATAGAAACAGGATACGTGCGCTCTCCTGAGATCTGTGAAGATAAGATTATTTTTGGCATGGACAATCTCAGCTCCCCAGTCGAGCTTTATTCAGCAGAACTTGACGGGAGCCACGTCACCCAAATCACTCATATGAACTCTGAAAAAATTGCCCAGGCAAAAATGGGGGAATATGAGCAGTTCACATTTAAAGGATGGAACAATGAAACAGTGTACGGCACTATTGTGAAACCCATCGATTTTGACCCTGAAAAAAAATATCCTGTGGCTTTTCTAATCCACGGAGGACCTCAGGGTTCTTTTGGAAATAATTTCCATTACCGATGGAATCCTCAATCTTATGCCGGCGCAGGATACGCTGCTGTTATGGTGGACTTTCACGGTTCTGTGGGTTACGGACAGGATTTTACTGATTCGATTCAGGGAGATTGGGGCGGAAAGCCGTTAGAAGACCTCAAAAAAGGCCTCAAGGCGGCGTTGGATCGCTATTCATGGATGGACGGCAGCCGAGTGGGTGCCTTGGGCGCTTCTTTTGGAGGATTTATGATCAATTGGATCGCAGGAAACTGGCCAGACAGATTTTGCTGCCTGGTCAATCACGACGGAAACTTGGATGAACGTTTTGCCTACTATGCCACTGAAGAACTCTGGTTTCCGGAATGGGACCATATGGGGACACCCTGGACAAATCCAGAAGGATATGAAAAACACAATCCTGTAAATTATGTCAAAAACTGGAAAACACCCATGCTGATCATTCACGGAGCGTATGACTTTAGAGTCGTTGAAACTCAAGGCATGGCTGCTTTTAATGCTTTACAGCGGCTGGGGATACCTAGCAAATTTCTTTATTTTCCTGATGAAAGCCACTGGGTTCTCCAACCCCACAACAGCATCCTCTGGCATGAAACAGTCCTTGGATGGTTGGATCAATGGTGTAAAGAAGAATAAAGACCGGTTTTTATCTGAGCTTGAGTGAGATACTTCCGATTCCTGTGTCAATATTAACTTTGATCTCAACATCAGTTTCCCCGTAGATCTCATTGACGAGAGTGTTTCCTTTTTTAATAAAATCCCGAGAGCTAATGGATCCGATTCCCTTTTCTGCTTTAACCATGACACCTATGTCTCTGGGAAGATACAGAGTGATCGCACCCACTCCACCATCAATATACACATTCATATCATGCTGATATGTTCCTGATATGTCCACCTTAATGTCTCCCACTCCCATGTCTACTTCCAGTGACCTTAAGTCAATATCCTCAAAGTTAAGATCCCCTTCTCCAGCCCCCATATCCATGATGAGATCTATAGGAATCTGCTCATTCAAATAAATTTCCCAAGAATTCTTTCCCTTTCCAGCCGGAATCCCAGTGGAATCACCTTGCCGGATGGAAAGAAATGCTCTAGAATCTCTAACCTGATGATCAATCTCAGGCCTCCATTGTTCCACATTATATTCAAATACGCCCTCCAGCAGCTCCTTAGCTCCTCCATATATTTCTATCTCACCAGCCCCAAACTTAAGCTCAATTTCAGCAGACGTGGCTGTGCCCAGTTCAACCGTCCGTAAATCCTCCTTCAGTTCCCCAATTGGAAGACAAGCAAACGCCCCTAATATAAAAATAACAATAATCCCTAAAATATAGATTTTGTTTGTTTTCATGGTCATTATCCTTTTATTCTACTATACGAAAAAGTAAAAAAGAAAGTTCAGTTTTTTATTCATAGATGACAATCCCCGACCAATTGAAAAAATAAAGAGAGAGTGCTATAATTCTAAGTAAATATAAATCTAGTTTCTCTAGAAAAACATTTCCTCGGAGAAAATTATGAATCGAAAATTAATCCGCCCTAAATTTTCCAGTTACAAAAACAATAACAAGAAAAATCCCTCTCAAAAAAAGTCCCATCCTCGTTACGAAACCCATGCAGAAAATTATTATTACTTGAAGCAAATGGGCAAAAAAACACCTATAGGGATTGTTCTTGTTGACGGTGAAAAGATTGAAGGTCAAATAGAGTGGTATGATATAAACTGCCTAAAAATAACCAGAAAAGGAGCTCCAAACCTGCTGATTTTTAAAGCCAATATCAAATATTTATACAAGCTGGAACAGGATAAAAAGAAAAAAAGTTAACAAGGACTCATCCTTTTCACTGGATAAAATGCCTTCAGTTAAGATTGGCCTCAGTTTAGGAGATCCTGGGGGAATTGGCCCTGAAGTCACCCTAAAAGCTCTCTTTACATCCTCCAACCTTCCCGAAGCGGATTATGTATTGTTTGGGCCCAGGTCAATCATAGAAAAAGAAATCAATAAATTTGATTTGGGAGTTAAAATACCTGATTATGATCCAAAAAAAGCCTCTTCACTCCCTCAAATTACCCTTTATGATATCCCATACCCTCTCAATTCACTTAAATCCGGTTATCCCTGTAAAGAAAATGGTGAAATCTCTTTTACTTGTTTCAAAAAAGCGGTTAAAGAAGCTAAAAAAGGTTCTCTTGATGCTGTGGTAACAGCTCCCATATCAAAAGAGTCTTGGAAGCTCGCCAATATAAACTGGGCTGGACATACGGAATATCTCTGCCAAGATTATCCTGAAGCCATCATGTCATTTTTCTCAAATAATCTGAACGTGGCATTATTCACCCATCATATGGCATTAAAAGAAGCTTTGAAAAAAGTCAAAAAAAAAGCTCTTGGTGACTTTTTTATGAGATTGGATAAGTTCGCACAAAAAGCAACTAAAAAACGATTTCATTTACTTGTCCCTGGCTTAAACCCCCATGCAGGTGAAAACGGCTTAATGGGAAAAGAAGAAATCACTGAAATAAGACCAGCTATTCATGCAGCCAAAGAAAGCGGAGTCCAAGTAAGCGGCCCTTTCCCTCCAGATACTGTCTTCAAAAAAGCTTATAAAGATAACAGCAAAATCGTGGCTTCTCTTTTTCATGACCAAGGACTCATCGCCTTCAAAATCGTGTCATTCAATGAAGGAGTGAATGTAACTCTGGGTCTTCCTTTTATACGCACATCTCCTGATCATGGAACGGCTTTTGATATTGTTGGAAAGGGAGCTGCTGATCCAACCAGCATGTTTGAAGCTATAAAATTAGCTGTACAGTTCTCACTCAATTATCGCATAAATAATTCTTCATAGCTTTATCTAACTTGGTTAATAATGAATTGGTTAATAATGAATAATGAATCGGCGTTTTTTATGAATAAAGCTAGTAGTCGCTTGCTTTATTCACGAGTCGAGATTGCTGCAGATGCAAGGCGCAAGGCATGAAGGTGTGGTCCTTCACTGCGAATGCCTTGCAACGAAGCAGATGCCGTAAGATCGGCTCGCCTGTAAGGGAAAATCAGCCTGCATTAAATTTAAATACAAAACAGAAATAAAGAGATGATTATCTTTTATTCATGTGACATAAAAA
>JAWLEN010000090.1:0-9590 GCA_041686095.1 Candidatus Aminicenantota bacterium | reverse complement strand
CACTTCTGCATCTCCATCTTGAGGTGTTTCCAGATATAAGATCCAGTTTCCATCAGGTGATATTTGTGATTGGGAAATGGATCTCCATGAGTCATAAACATCATGAGTCAAGGGCTTTTTTTGTTGAGACCAGGTAAAATTCATCAATAGGAAAAAGCCCACAACAAAAACCACTAAATATTTGCCTCTTCTCTGCATAAAAACCTCCTTAAGCATACTTTTACCTGTTTATATCATAAACATAGAACAGGAGCAATCAACAGTTTTAAGGCTGTGAATTGAATGAATAAGGCAAGATAAATCAACCACTTTGCTAACTACAGGCTGGGGCCCCAGCCAAAACGTGAGCTCCTCATTTGATGACCGATGAGGAATAAGCGTTCATCCTTTGACAGAAGGTGATTCTTTGACTGCTTTGACAACTAGGACATCAGAAACAATCTCATAACCATTTGTTTTCCCGATCTGCATTAAGTCAATAGCGCCTGCTGGTATAAGTAAACTAAATACAATAAAAGTAATCACACAAGATATCAAAAAGATTCCTACTTTTGTTCTGAATTTCATTTTATGTTCTCCTTTCGTTGTTTTCATTTTCACCAATATAAACGAATTCAGGGGGCAAAAAGTTGTCCTTTGATTAAATATTTTTCAGTTTTCGCAAGGTCTTTATGGATTAAGGAGAAGTTAAATCCGATTGAAATCCGAATGATATTTATTTTTTACCAGAGATATGATTTTGTCATTGGATGGTTCGTTTGTAAACAATAAACAAAATATACTTAAAACGGGTAGATCTTGACAGCTTTATTCACAAAAAGAACAATCATTCCTGCTATGGGGGGCAGCAACACTCCCCCTATGATTCTGATGACTGAAAATTTCCAGCCTATGAAAGCGATCTCATAGGGAATCCTGCTGACACCGATAAGAGAGGCAGCTAAAACCATGGTCACAGTAGCCGCAATTCCAGCCCCTTTTGAGATTAAAGAGGCAGCTAACGGCAGGATGACATAGGGAGCTCCCGGTATTATGCCCCCAATACCCCAGGCAATAAGGATACCTTTATACCCTGATCCTGTGCCTAAATACTGAGAGATAATTTTAGTGGGGACAAGCACTTGTATCAAGCCTGCCACCCCTATAGCAATCAGAAGGAGCAGCCCCATTTTTTTCAACATAAGCACACCCTGCTTGACTCCCTCTCCCGCGGCCCCCAAGCCTTTGAAATACCAAGCTGCTGCAAAAAGTACAATAAAAAGGATACCCATTATAATGGTATTGATCTTCATATCACTCCCTTCTTTTTCTTTATATTTCTGGTTATTTTCCTCAAAGCCCTGTCTTAATATGTCCGGCAACTGAATCAATAAAAGAGATTAAATCCCTTGAAGGAGGAACAAAGTTAGTTTTTATTCTGGTACAACCAAATTTTTCCTCTGGTATTATCCTTAAATTCATTTTCAATTCCTTAAGGGAACTGTTCAGCCATTTATGCTTTAACTCATAGTCCATATTTAGTTTTTGAGAAAGATAAAGATCCCCTTTCCATACAATATCTGAAGTCTCTCTTCCCATTAGAGAATCCTTTTTCAGCTTCATTCTGGTATTCTTGATGGATTCGTCTCTCAAGTTGAATGTATTTCTGACTATATATTCTAGAAAATAATTCACTCCATACTGGCTGGTTTGGCTTATGAGAATAATATAATCTATATTCCTCTTTTTTAACCTAAAAATGCGTTCTGCTTTTTGCCCCCAGGATAATTTTTTTACAAAATGAATCCTCTCGTCATCTTTTTCAATTTTCTCAAAATCAATCCCTATCTCGCGGAGATCCTGAGAATAGTTTTTAATTTTTTTAGCGCTCTCTTTTTTTCGTCTAGAAAAAATAAAAGGGAGCAAAAAAGCGGTTAAAAACGCGATAACAGCAGGGATGATATTACTCCACTTCATTTGATTCCTCAAGGTCAATTATCAAGGCCAATTTTTATCCCATTTGAATTTTATTATATCAAAGCGGAATATAAAAGATATATATCTTAATGGTCCATGCAAGCATTTCTAAAATCGTGATAAAGTTTACTTGACAGATAAGGGGAGAGGGCATGGGATGAGGAATCCCCTGTGAGGGCTGAGCGGGCATGGTTCCTCTTTAGAGGAGAGCGAAGCCCGAACCGGGAGGGAGATTCCTGGCTGGGGAATCGAGCGGGTGACGAATCCCATGCCCTCTCCCCTTAATAAACATATATCACGGTTATCAAGCCAATCCAAACACTTTTTGGTTACAGGGTTACATTTTCATTTATATATCACCTTTTAAGGGGACAAACTTCCTATAGAAATCATCACTAATGGCGATTGTATTTAAGTGAGTTTCATTTAAGATATATACAGGTATATATAGATGAGAAACAAATCAGCAAAAGGAATGAAATGGATTACGTTGAGTTCTCTGTTTATGATTATTCTTGTCCAGGGGACATCTTTTTCCTTTAATAAAAAGCTAGAGATAACAGCCAATGAAGCCCATGTCTATCTTAAACCTGATACCAACAGCACGAAAGTCGGCACTCTTAAAAAAGGAGATATGGTTACTTTAGCCTCAGCTACAAAAATAAAAAAGATTTGGCATTATGTCTATTTTTGCCCAGAAAATTCAGATTTCACTTCATCGGGATATATACTTGAATCCTCAGTGAAAAAGCTGTTTAATGTGACGAAAGTTCTCCTGATCCAGGAAGGAAAATCACAAAAGTACAGACATGAATATGGAGTCGACTTCAGAAATACTCGGTGGGGGATGAGCCTGCAGCAAGTGATTTTCACGGAAGGAGAGCCTGTAAGCAGGGAAGAGTCAAACGGATCCGCAACTCTGAAATACAAGTCAGAACTTATGGATATGGATTGTCTTTTGATGTATCTGTTCTCAAAAAACAATTTAATCAAAGCTAAATATAACTTTTTAAAAAAATATCCTGTAAACTCTCAGTACATTGAAGAACACAGCTCCATAAAAAAAACCTTGATAGAAAAATATGGAGAACCTAAGCAAGAAAACATTTACACAGAGACTGTTCATGAAGGGAATCACTCAACATCTAAAAGCAGTCTTCCAAATTCCCCCAAGCTTTTAAAAACAACTTGCTGGGAGACTTCAGAAACAAGAGTCTGTTTAAACCTTTATCAAAACAAAGAGCACATTAATTTGGAATTGGAATACTCCGGACTTAAGTTCAATAATTTCGGCATCTGAAATAAATCTTTATCTTTCCATCAATCTGATTTTTGTTTCTTTTTCTCTCTGACCACTATGGAAATCTGTCCTATCAGATAGGTTAAAAAACTCATCCCCAAAACTAAGGCCCATCCCTTGATGCCCGGGTCAACCAGCTTCAAAACAGCTGCCAGCAGCGGAATATAAACAACCATAACCAACAAAGCGCTGCACAGGGCTAAGGCTCCCCAAACATAAGAATTGCGGGTTATATCATTAACAAAAGGACGGGAACCTCTATCCCTCATATTAAAGACATGCCACAGTTGGGAAAAAGCTAAGGTTAGAAAAGAAATGGTCACAGCGCGCTCCTTAGCCATCCCAAAACAAATCATGGCTATAGCCAGTACACCCAGAACTGAAGCTGTGATCATAAATCCGTATCCACCGATCAAAATCCACCCCTTGCGGGTAATGATCGTCTCTTTAGAATCACGAGGAGGCTGCCTCATGATATCAGGGTCCCCTTCTCCTGCGCCCAGAGCTAAAGCAGGAAACACATCTGTGACAAAATTAAGAAATAGTATCTGCAGAGGCAGAATAGGAAGGGGCGCATTCACCATGGATGCCAGAAAGACCGTGAGTATCTCACTGATGTTGCAGGAAAGGAGATAGATCACAAACCTCCGGATATTGTTAAAAATGATCCGTCCCTGTTCCACTGCAGAAACAATGGTCGAAAAGGCATCATCTTTAAGAATCATATCTGAAGCTTCGCGGGCCACTTGGGTGCCTCTTTTCCCCATAGCCACACCGATGTCTGCTTTTTTCAGGGCTGGAGCGTCATTGACTCCATCCCCTGTCATGGCAACAATATTTCCTTTTTTTTGATATAAATCAATAAGATCTAATTTCTGTTTAGGACTGACACGAGCAAATAGAGATGCCTTGATAATATTCTGAGCTTTTTCTTTGTTTTCTAAATCAGAAACACTTGGAATATCTCTGCTGTGAATCACTTCGGCATTATCTTCACTCACTAATCCGACAGCTAATCCAATACTCCGCGCTGTGATTTCCTGGTCTCCAGTGATCATAATGGTCCTTATTCCCGCCTCTTTACAGGATTGAATGGCTTCATTGACTTTTTCCCGCGGCGGATCCAGCATTCCAACCAATCCCAAAAAAGTAAGGTCTTCATAGGGATCAGCCCTAACTGAACCAACGGTTTTGGTGGCTAAAGCAAGCACGCGAAGTCCATCTGCAGCCATCTCTTTATTTTTTTTGATCCACTGTTTGCGATCCTCGTCCTTCATTTCCACTCGGTCCTGTTCTTTTTGAATAGAAGAACAAGCCTTGAGGACATTTTCTGGCGCTCCCTTAACCGCCACTCTATAATTTTGTTCCTGTTCATGAAAAGTCGCCATCATCATGACATCAGAATCAAAGGCTTCCTCCCGTGATTCTGGCAATTCATCCACAATTTCATCCCTATTGAGTCCTGCTTTGGCTGCTGCCACCAACAAGGCTGCTTCCATTGGTTCTCCCACTGCTTTGTCTTCTTCATAGGATCCATTTTCCGGAAGAAAAGCGTTGTTACACAGCAGCCCTGTCTCTAAAGCTAATTTCAAAACCTTATTATTCAGGGGTTCAATATACTCTCCCTGTTTGGAAAACTTTTTGTTGATATTGACCACTCCTGATTCAATCACAATTTGAGTTACAGTCATTCGGTTTTCGGTGAGTGTGCCTGTTTTGTCTGTAAAAATGATGCTGGTCGAACCCAGTGTTTCGACAGCTGAAAGCCGGTTGATCAAAGCATTGCGCTTTGCCATTCTCCACATTCCTCTGGCTAGAGCAATGGTTGCCACTATGGGCAGCCCCTCAGGAATGGCTGCGATAGCCAGCGCAATCGCTGTCTCTATCATTAAAAAAGTGCCTTTACCGGCCATGATCCCGCTGAAGGCAACAACTGCAGCGATCACTAAGGTTATCCAGATCAGTTTGTGTCCCAACTTGTTAAGCTGCCTTTCCAACAGAGTGGTTTCTTCTCCGGCCTCTTCCACTAAAGATGAGATCTGCCCCAGCTCTGTCTCCATCCCCGTTTGAACCACTACCCCTTCTCCTGATCCCCGGGTCACAGCAGTGCCTTTAAAGAGCATGTTTTTTCTTTCCGCTAAAGTGGCTTCTTCTCCTACAGCCTCAGTTCCTTTGCTCACAGGCATAGATTCACCGGTCAGAGTGGATTCATCTGCTTGAAGTTTGGACGCTTCGAACAGACGAATATCCGCGTTCACCACATCCCCACCTTCCACAATCACAATATCTCCGGGGACAATCTCTTCTGCCCGAATTTCCTGTATCTCTCCATTCCGACGGACTCTTGCTGTCACTCCACCTAACTTTTTTAGGGCTTCCATGGAGCGGACCGCTCTAAGCTCTGTTAAAAAGCCGATCAGTGCATTGATGATGATCACCGCAGAAATAGCGATTCCTTCAATAACCTCACTAAAGGCAAAGGACAAAACTGCAGCCGTGAAAAGCAATCCGATGATAAGGCTTTTGAACTGATTGGCCAAAATCACCCATATGCTTTTTTTCTTGGTTTCTCTGAGCTGGTTAGGGCCGTATTTTGTTCTTCTTTTTTTGACTTCTTCTTCGTTGAGCCCTTCTTTTTTAGAGACACCAAATTGTTTAAAGATCTTTTGGGATGAATATGTCCACCACTTTTCCGTTGAAGAATCAGACATGTTTTGTTCTCCGCTGTAATCCAATTTTTGAATTCATTTGAGAGATATATCTTAACAGAGTGCCCTTGATTTTGAAAACCATCTGGAAAAACAACTTAGCCAGCAGCAAAATTCCAAAGGCCTGCCAGTAGGAAATCTCTCCCAATCCAAATACAGCGGGCATAAGCCAATTCCACAGCCGCATCATCAATCCGGCTTCTGACATAGTTGACCAGCTTCTTTCGTTCGGTTTTAAAGTATTCAGCAACTCTATTCATCGGGTCGTTCCTTTTATATTCTATAACATATTGAAAACGAAATAGTGAGCTCATTTTGACCATAATCCTCTTTTCCTCAGGCTAGTGATTGACAGAAAACAGCAAAAACCACTGCTGGTCCAGAAAATCATACGACCGCTCCAGGCGGTAACCAGCTTTTTTCATCTCCCCCACAATCTTTTCCTTAGAAGAGCTGTGCCCCAGCATGTATTTTTCAAGCATCTTATTTCTCCTTTAAAAAAACTTTCACTTGTGAAGACGAGAAACAAGATCGATTATTGCATTAAATTTTAAGGAAGGGATAAAATTCGGATATTAAATCAATATTTTATTTCGGTTTCAACCGTGAAAAACTTATAATCTGTATACTCTATGGTGGTTTCTGATTTGACATAACGTCCCTTTTTGCTGAGATAAGCTTCCTGAATGAAAACTTTACTGGGAAACCGAATTCCTTGCTTTTCAATATTGAATTCTGTAATACAAATTATCCGCGGTTTTGCCTTATATTTCTTGGCAGTTTTTTCAATCTCTTCATAATTCTTCATGGATTCGGGAATCCATTCTATTTTCACAATGCTGAAATCACGCTCTTTGATCCAGATTCTTCCGTAAAGATGCTTTTGATTCATTGAGGGCCTGGCAACAGCTTCAATCAAAAGAATCACTTCTCCCTTTCTTGTTTCTTTATCCAATATTCTGTAACTAAGGCGATCCTGCCAGTAGCTGCTCAGAAGTCCGGTGGGACCAAATAATGGTTTGGCATAGTGAAACATTTTTGTTTTTAATGGAGCGTCTTTTTTATGTCTTTTTTTTCCGTTTTCCCTTAATAAAATTCTTTTTTCCACAACATCATGGCCTTTTTTGATCAACTGGTAATCATACAAAAACGTATTCTTTTTTATTTTTTTGCTCGGTCCCCAGGATCCGGGAAGATCCTTGACGATTTTCAAAACCCGGTCATCGGGAGTCCACTCTGGAGTCACATCAATTTTTTCTGTTATTTTTTCCTTACAAACAAAATCAAACGCTGCATTTCCCAGCTTGTTGCAGTAGTCTTCCGCTCGATTCAAAATACGGATTAATTTTATTTGATCCTCTTGTTCTTGGGATGAAGTTAGTATGGAAAGAAAGGCCATTGACCCAACCAATAAAATAACAAGCCATCTGTTTTTGTTTTTCATTTTTTTCTCTTTATTTTTTCTTTTAAAATTTTTATAACCTCTTTGATCTCTTCCTGCTTGGGATTCATCTCCAAAGATTTCTCCCAGGCTCGCAAAGCCTCCCCATTACGGCCTAATTGATAATGGCAGAGCGCTACGGAATTCAAGACGTCAAAACTCGCTCCTTCATGGGAAATGTACTCAAGATAATAGTCAATTGCTTTTTCATATTCTTCAAGCCCCTGATGAGCGATTCCCAGAAATTTATAAAGGGTGTATTTTTGAACCGGCTTATCCAAAAACGGAGATAAGACCTCCTTAATCTTCTCGTATTCTTTCATAGACAAAAGCACCCGGGCAAAATTCAAGGCATATTCAACAGAATCCGGTTTGGCGCTGTAGGCTCTTTCCATCTCATCACAGCCTCTCATCAGGTCTCCATTATTGAAATATTGATTTCCCAATAAAACTGAGTATATGGGATCTTCCAGACAGGGATAAGTATGACTCATGACCCAGGATTCAGGCAGAGGATTCGCATCCACAGAAAATTCTTCCTGGCTAGATAAAGTACATTTCCCTTCCTCATCAAGAAAAGAAACCTTGAGTAGGTAGTGCCCGGGAGGAAATTCTTCTAAAGAAATTTCTTCCAGAATATTTTGTTTGTCTCTGTATTCAATAAGCTTTTTTTTCCTGGTCTGAAAAGGTTCTTCGCCTCTGTAAAACACAAATTCCAATATCCCGTTTTCCTGTAAAGACGGATTTAATCCAATTATCTGAAAAAAAAGGTGCATCTTATCTTTTTGATAAAATCTTTTTTCCAGCGACGGGTAGATTTGAAGATTTCCTATCTTAAAAGCCTTGTTGGCTTGGCCGTAAGAAGAGTCTGGATTTATTCTATTGGTAAGGATCAGAGAGCCCATAAAAAAAGATCCCGGCTCCGGCACCCATAAATCTTTTTCCAGGGAAGTGAACTCTTTGGACACTGTATTCTCCAGAAGAAGATTGAATCTGTAATTCCCCGGAATTAAGGGAAAATTATCATAAAGATGAAAAGGTCTTTCTTTTATTTTCTTCACTTGATCTTTTTTCATCTCAATGGAGAAATTTCTTTCCTGCTGAAAAATAGTCTTTTCCTCCGTATTTGTTACTCGGATAGTGGCTTTGAGATTGGTGAGATAACTGTTTTCAAAAAGGTCAATGGAAAGAGTTTCCGGTTCAACCGCATAATTAACAAAATATTCCCCGGACGGATCCTGGATCACATCCACTCTGGATCGATTCCCTATATAATAAGCCGAATAGCTGACTTCTACGGAAGCTTTGTGTTCCAAAAATTCGTAAGCATACTCATCCTCAACTTTCTTGTGGGGATAAGTATGGACCTCACTCATCAAAATAGTAGAAGGCATTCGAAGCGCCCAAGCATTGTCTAAGGACATGCCCTGCCCCGGGAAAGACGAAAGAGAGGCTGCGGCCAGCTCCACAGATACAACCCTTATCAAAGCATAAGCGTACTTATCATAATCATCGTCTGTGGAACATCCGCCGCACATCCAAGAAAGCGGTGTGAGGCTTCGGGGCCCATCTGTGATCGGATTGTAGAGCTCGAATTCTCCGCTGCCGTATCTCTTAAAAAAAAGCAGGCTGAATTGACCTGGCTGTCCGTGCCTGGGATTCCCCTGGTAATACCAGATTTCTGCAGGATGAACTTCTGTATCACTGAATCGAGCGATCTGCTGAGGCTCTCCTAAAGTGATGTAAATCCTTCCTCTGTCTGTTCTCCAGCTGTTTTTCAGTTTTGGTTGTAACCACATTCGAGTGGTTTTGACATGCTCTATTCTTCTGTAGTGCTCTTCTTTGAATTCATTTTTGGGAGTTCCTGGCATGGGATCTCTCTGGCGCCAGAACTCTTTTATAAAAAGGTCCCTTTCTCTATCGGTTTCCAGTTTATAAAAAACCTCTTTTTCCGCAGGTGTGATGATGTAGACCACTTCTTCCTCCATCCATTTTTTGTACTGAGGAGGAAGTGTTGTTTTTTCTTTGCCAGACACCCAGACAGCCATGAAGCATATAAAAAAGGAAATGATAACTGAGGCAATAAAATTTTCCCGCTTCATTTTCCCCTGCTTAAACAATCTAAACCCATCTCATGTTAATGTCAAGAGAGTCAAAATCGAATAAAATTGTTAAAATTGGGTAC
>JAWLEN010000089.1:0-9672 GCA_041686095.1 Candidatus Aminicenantota bacterium | reverse complement strand
TTCGAGCGAGCCGAGATGGAATTCAGATATGGGTTGTGCTCCGTTCAGATTTTTAACGCCATTCTTCTTCGTTTTTCTCGGCTCCTGCGTAACTCCCCCCGTTCGTGGGTCAAACATACTCGTCGTCCGGCTTTGCCGGATTCCCTCAAAAAACTCATCAGAAGGCTAAATCTTCAATGTCGCTTCACCCACACCTGAATTCCATTTTGCTTTGATCAAGCTTGGCTCGTGAATAACACACATCCATGTGTATCATTCATGTTTTTATTGTTCAATCGTATTTATAGGCAAGCATTTCCAAAACCGTGATTCAGTTGATGAATGATATTTATTAAGGGGAGAGGGCAAGGGATGAGGAATCCCCTGTGAGGGCGGAGCGGGCATGGTTCCTCTTTAGAGGAGAGCGAAGCCTGAACCGGGAGAGAGATTCCACGCTGGGGAATCGAGCGGGTGACGAATCCCTTGCCCTTCCCCTTATATGTCGAATAAATTCTATCACGGTTTTAGAAAGGCTTACTATTTATATGTCTTATTTCCTGAAATTGGACTTATAGGTTATAATAGGTGGTTCTAAAATGATGGAGTGATCTTATGTGTGGAATTATTGGTATTTATGGTTCAGAGGATGTGTTTGGAGATTTATATCAGGGAATGCTGGCTATCCAGCACAGAGGTCAGGATTCAGCTGGGATTATGACCTATAATGGTCGCTTCCATACCAAAAAAGGGAACGGACTGGTCAATGATATATTCAACAAAGAGAATGTCCGAAGATTAAAAGGTCCTGTCGGAATAGGCCATACTCGTTATCCCACAATCGGTGGAGGAAGAGGTGAGGATGCCCAGCCATTTTTTGTGAATTCACCTTTTGGTATCATAATGGCCCATAACGGCAATGTGATCAATTATTCAGAGCTTAAAAAAGAGCTTTTTGAGAAGTACCGGCGGATTTTAAATTCAGATAATGATGTGGAAGTCATTCTAAATGTATTTGCCAGTGAATTAGAAGAACAGACAACAAAAAAACTCAAGCCTGAGAATATTTTTAAAGCCGTTCATGGAGTTTTTAAGAAAGTAAAAGGAAGTTATTCAGTAGTGGCCTATATTGCTGAACAAGGAATGGTTGCATTTAGGGATCCTTTTGGCATAAAACCTCTGGTTTATGGTGAGCGCAGACATGGTTTGTTCCAGAGTTATGCTTTTGCATCTGAAAGCGTGAGTTTAAATTTAGCTGATTATAAAAACATACAAGATATAAAACCAGGCCAGGTCGTCTATGTTGATAATAAAGGAAAACTCCACTTGAAGAGCTTCCCAGTCACGCATCACACTCCCTGTCTTTTTGAATGGGTTTATTTTGCCAGGCCTGATTCTATTATTGATGGAGTCAATGTTTATAAATGCCGTATCAACCTGGGGCGATTCTTAGCAGAGGAAATAAGAAAGCGTGATTTAAAAATAGATGTGGTCATCCCTGTTCCTGACTCTGCTCGGGATGCGGCTATTGAGATTTCCCGAAAACTAAACATTAAATACAGAGAAGCTTTGATAAAAAACCGTTATATTGGAAGAACTTTTATCATGCCATCTGATAAATCTCGGAGAGATTCAGTCAAGCACAAGCTCAATCCTATTGCCTCTGAATTTAAAAATAAGAATGTCCTTATTGTGGATGACAGTATTGTGAGAGGCCATACATCTCGTTCCATAATTAAAATGGCTAGGGCTTGCGGTGCAAAAAAAGTATATTTTGCCTCTTATTCTCCTCCCCTGAGACACCCCTGTGTTTACGGTATTGATATGCAAACCCACACAGAATTTATTGCTAGGGATTTGAGTGAGGAACAGGTGGCAAGAAAAATAAATGCGGACAAGGTGATCTATCAACCTTTAGAATCCTTGAAAAAAGCTGTTCATAAAGAAAACAAAAATATAAACGAATTTTGCGGTGCCTGTTTTGATGGAAAATATCCCACTGGTGATGTAACGCCTGACATTTTGAAACGGATTGAAAAAGAAAGAAGTCATGTCCTCAAAGACCAGATGGAGCTCACCATCTAATCCCATGGCACTGTCTTCTTACTTTCGCCCGTTATTCTTTGATTATTTTTATTAATTCCTCTGGAGTCACCACAGCTGTCCCGATTTTACCTACCACGATTCCTGCGGCTGCATTTGCCAGGAAGGCTGCTTCCTGTACAGACGCTCCAGAAAGGAGAGCCAAGCTTGCGGTGGCAATGACTGTATCACCGGCTCCGGTGACATCATAGACTTCTTTAGCTATGGTGGGTATGTGAATAGCCCGCAAGGTTTTATCCAATACAGTCACCCCTTTTTTTCCCCTTTTTATGATTAGATATTTTGTTTTAATTAAGGAGAATATTTTTTTTCCTGCTTTTTCTATTTCCTCATCTTTCTCGCAGGAATGATTGACCATATTGGCTGCTTCATAATGGTTTGGCGTGAGAAGGGTGATGGGATTAAAAAATGACATATTGTCAATTTTCGGATCCACAAATACAGGTATATCTTTTTTTTGAGCAAAGGACAGAAGGCCATTCATAATATACTTGTTGACCACTCCTTTGTTGTAATCGGATATCAAAATGCCCTCATAATTCTCTTTTTTAATAAGCTCTAACATTTTCTGGTTTATTTTTTGGGATATGACTTCATTAACCTCTTCATCAACTCTGACTACATGCTGTTGGTGTGCGATAATCCTTGTTTTAGTGGAAGTAGGACGGTTTTTAGTGGTGATAAGACCTTCTTTATAGTCACAGTTATTTTTGATCCATTCTCCATTTTCGTCATTGCCGATGGTCCCAAATAAAAGGGGAAAGGCCCCCAGGCTTTTTAGGTTTTGGTAGACATTGCCAGCTCCTCCTAGACAGAGAGTATCTCTGCTTACCTGGACCACAGGAACCGGAGCTTCAGGGGAAATCCTTTCCACAGTTCCCCACAGATATCTGTCCAGCATTATATCACCCAAAACCAGAATTCTTTTTCCTTTGAATTTTTTAATGATAGTTTCTAATTTCTCGCTATTTATTTTGACCATTTGCTTCCTCCCTTAGAAAAATGGGATTAGAAAGGATCCAGGGACATGATTTATCTAAGGGACTTTTTTCATGAAGATAGACTTCGACTCGATAGACTCCTGGTTCAAGGCAGGTGTATGAAATCAAGTCTCTGGAATCAGTTAATACAGGTTTTCCATTATGCAGAAGAGCTGTTTGGCAGGATATAGAATCAGGAGTTTTTATAAAAAGAGAAATAGATTCATCGAATACTGAGGACTCACCCATGTAAATTTTGTTGTTTCCTTTTTCTCCCCAAAATCGGAATCCTGAAGCTGGGGCAGCCGCATCAATGCTGTTGTAAAATCGCCCGCTTTGAAGAGACCTGAATACTTGAGTTTTTGCTTTTTCAAAATCAGAAGATAAGTCTTTTTTTAAGATCACATGGATCTGCAATAAAGAAAAAAGAGGAGTATAAAACAGGTGGGCATCGGTACTGTAATAACCATAAATGGTAAAATTTATATTAAGTCGATCCCATTTTGAAAGGTTTTTCTCTGGAGTATTAATCATTTTGAGCATAGGAAGTTTGGGCTCAATCAAAAGCGCTGGAAGATAAGGAAGCATACGCATATAATTTCTCTTAACCATAGCGTCTGCGTTTATGATTTCTATCCCTGAATAACCCGCATACCGGCCCCATGTCCAATGTGTTTTTGAATAGGGATGGGCAATAACTGAAAAACCATTAAGTTTGGTTATTTCATAAGCAGCAGACTCGGCATTTTGGGAAAAATTTTTTTGAGGACAGCCAAAGTTCAGTGCCACAAGATGACCTCTGCTTACTGAGAGTTCACTTCCAGCAAGGACAAGCACTCCTTGTTTCCAACCCTGGCTTTTCAAACTTTCATAATTGGGACTCCCGTGATCTGTCAGAATACAGAAATCAAGGGAAGACTTAGCTGCTGATTCGGCGATTTTCTCGACAGATTTTTTCCCATCCGAGAAAGTAGAGTGTATATGATAGACTCCGGTTATTTCCAGGGAGGATGAGGGCTCTTTAGAGTCTTTATGATTATTAAAACTAATGACATGGATAGAGAGCCAAACAAGATAAAGAATGACTAGAGATATAAAAAGCAGGGCAACTTTTTTTCGTATCTTTGCCATGTCTATTTCATTTCTTTTAGTTTGAGTATCCGTTCTCCAGCAAAAGGCACTGTGATTATGTAGAGGAAAAGAGTGACCACCTCTGAGTCACCAAAGTTGTATTCAAAAAGTCCGGCTACAAATAGGGCCAAAACACTTGCTAATGCAGCTGCTGTGAATGGAAAAAGCAGAGGATGTTTATTTTTAGTCAGCTTCCATAATGAGATAACAGCCCAGATTATAAAGACCAGCCAGGACAGAAGAGTGAAAACACCTCTTTCAGCTGCGATTTGAAGGATGTTGTTATGAAGATGGACATTGTTGCGTGCGTCTCTGGATAGATTGTATTTTGGGTTTTGAAATATCACATCCACTGTATCAGGTCCTGTGCCGAAAATAGGATATTCCTTAATTATTTCCCATCCTGTTTTTAAATATTCTATTCTAATGGCATTGGAATAGCTTTTTAAACTAAATACACTTATTGCTCTTTGTTTTATATCTTTGGGGCTTATAAAGAAACTCAAAGCTAGAATAACAGGGATCACAGCTACGAGCTTAGGTTTGTATAGGAGAAAAAGGACAAAGGCAGAAACAACTAAGCCCACCCATGCATTTCTGGTCATAGTGAGGATGAGAGCCATGGAGGAAACAACAAAAGCTCCTCCCCAGATATACCTTATTTTGCTGTGAGAAAAAATAAGCATACTGAGCGCCATGGTGGCGAAGAGAAGCAGCAGTCCTGCCTGGGTCATATAATGTCCCATGAATCCGGAAATCCTTTCCCCTGGTTCATACTTGAATATAAAAATGAAGAACGAAAATAATACACTGACCAGTCCTGAGGCAAGCAGGGCTAGATTGGCTGTTTTAATATCTTTTATCTTTTGGAATCCTGAGTAGACAAGAGGGACAATGAGAAACAGGAGTAACTCGCGGCTGTCTATCAGACTTACCTTGGGATTGTCAGAAAAGATACAGGCCACAAGAGAAAGCAAGCTGTAAGCCAGAAGAGGCCAGAAAAAACCAGGAAAGGATATTTTCTGTTTTGACCTTATCAAATAAATGATCCATAGAATGAATGCGATTCCAAGCATGATCTGGCTGGCTGAGATAGAGACCATGGAAAAAAGAAGGTAAAGAGCAATGGCGGCTGGGACAAGAAAAGATATTTTCATTTTGTTGTCTCTCTGTATTATAGAATAAAAGGATGATATAACAGAAACATGAAAACTTCAAATACTGGTTGATTGAGAAAAATCATAGAACTCTTTGTTTGTATCCGCTTGACTTTATATTTTCCTTTACTTTAGGATTGCCTGTATAGGAGTTTAGAGTGAAGAAAATTTTCTTTCATGTAGGATTAGCGAAAACCGGTACCACCTATTTACAGCATAAATTTTTCCCAAAATTGAAAGGCATTCAATACATTCAAAGAACCAAGTACCGGGATTTTAAGTATGTCCAAATCATCAAAAAGACAGACTATGACAAATACCTGATTTCAAATGAATTTGATCGCCAGTTAAGAAAGGAAGTTAATAACATTGCGTCTGTTTATCCTCATGCGAAAATAATTATGGTGCTGAGAAGACATGACAGCTGGATCGCGTCGCAGTACAAAAGAAGGATAAAAAACGGTTATTCTTTTTACTTTAAAGAGTTTATTGATCTGGAAAATGATCAAGGATTCTGGAAGCAGAAGGATCTGTATTTTTATCCTATGATAAAAATGATCGAAAATAAATTTAAGAGCAGGCCCTTGGTTTTGTTTTACCGTGATCTGAGAAACGATCCTTATTTATTCCTGGAAAAGATCGCAAAATTTCTTGAGGCTACCTTTGATAAAGAATCAGTTGATTTGTCACCTAAACACAGATCGTTCAATGAAAAGCAGCTTAAGATTATCAGGAAATTCAGCCGGTTTTTGTTCAGCCAAAATTTTGAATATTCAGATAAATATTGGGTGAGTAAAATCCAAAGACTTTATAGGATGATTCCACGTTATTTTATCCTTTTTATTTCCCTGCTGGTTCCTGATTTTTTAGTTGAGGAATCCCCCCTTATTCCCAAAAAAGAGCTTGAAAAAGTCAGAAAGCATTATGAAGATGATTGGAACAAATGTCTTGAATACGCTTTAAAATCAAAAAGTTGATTTTTATCTAAAATAAACATAACAGGGATTCCCATTGATTTTTATTTTATTGTGAGTTGAGGGAAGTTCCTTCCCATCCCGGCTGATGATTTTTTTGATATCTCCCGGTATTCCATACTTCTCCCCATGGTTTTTCTTTTTTGCCCAGACAACGGAAAAGTGTTGTTTTTCCTTTTGAAAGGCAAATATTTCCAAGTGAGAATGGGGGACTTTTTCAATAAATTCGGCTCCTCTGAGATGCTGAACCAGGGTTTTAAATGAATAGAAGCTGGGTCTTTTCCGCCATGGCTCCTCCCGAGAGTCAACCAGACCATAGCCAGGAGCTATCAGCTGCCACCAGTAGATTCTGTCCACAAATCCGGTGGCCAGACATAAGACATAATAGCGCACCAGGTAAGAGGCCTGCTCTTCTTCGGTTACATTGGGTTCCCCAGAAACAGGAGAGTATTTGCCAGTTCCTTTGAGAGGCCAGTTAACTTCTGTGATCCATAGAGGGGAAGATTTTTGGAAGCTCTTATCCACCACAGCCCGTAGAAGAGCCACCTTGCTGCTGGTATCCCAGCCGTACTGTTTGTTTTCTGGAGCCCCTACTCTGTCCACATACAGAAGTGAACTGACAATATCAAAAGGTCTTTTCTTAAGAATAGGGGGATAGAGATGGAACTCAAAATCGATCACAGCAGGTCCCATGAGTTTGACTTTGTGTTTTTTGGCTAAATAAAAAGCAGGGAGGGAAAGCTTTAAGTATTCTTTATAATCCCATAGTCCCCATTTAGCCCTGTTCCAAGCATGGCCGATCTCAAAAAAAGATGAGTATTTCTTGAATTTGGAAAAGATAAGATCCACAAATTCCTTCCATTGAGTTGGATTCAGTATATCCTTCCGATCTTGAAGAAGAGCGATGGAGATACTCAATCCTTCCTGCTTGAGAAGATGACACAAAGCTTCAATATCTTGGAGTTTTTCTTTTTCCCACGAATGAACACGTATCAGTGTTTTTAAAGCTCCTGTCTCTTTAAATATACGGACTAGGTCATCATTTCTTTTTCCAGCGGAAGAGAGAGAGACTCCAAAAGGATCACTGATGAGGCAGGAGTTTTGGTACAAAGATTTCCTGTATTTTCGGTAGAGAGAAATTATGGACGGTGCTTTACAAACATCGAAAAAGGTTAAGGATACATAACTTCCCAACCGCTTGATATGGTGCCAAAATCTTTTTTTTTTAGGAATGGAAATATCTGGCTGGTCAGAATAGGGATTCCAGGTGTATGTTTCTTTCATATCACTCAATCTTTCTCTCTTTAAAAGGCCTTCCTAAAAATATCAGAATTCTCCATTCAGGTAAAGCAATCGGGTAAAACTGTGAGCATCTCTAATTTTACGAACCCTTCCCTTCATAAATGATTGGGAGATTCTTCCAGCTAAGCTTCCCTGTTGAAAAGGGGTGAGCATTGAAGTAAAATGGCTCAAAAGAGTCCATGAGGAGATAAATATTGAGCCGGAGAGAACGATCAGAGATGGATTTCTCTTCCATAAGAAAGATCCTTATAATCCGCCTACGCCGTATGGGGGATAACATCATGACGACTCCGGTCATCACAGCTCTTAAGAAGGGTTGTCCCCAAGCCTCACTCACTTACGTGGTGGAGCAACCTTTTCGCGAGATCGTGGAAGGCAATCCTTACCTGAGCAGAATCATAGTGCTTCCGAGAAAGCAGAAATCAAGAGACTTGATAAAAAGTATAAAACAAATCAGGAAGACCAAGTATGATGTCCTTATTGATTTATTCGGAGGCCCCAAAGCAGCATGGATCACTCTTTTTACCAAAGCTAGGTTAAAAATCGGGTATGCGGTTAGATACAAGAGTTTTATCTATGATAGGCGCATTTCCCGAAGTCCGGAAAAAGGTCCTATTCACAGTGTGGAAAACCATATTAATCTTGTCAGGGCTCTAGGAATAGAGGTGAATCCCATACCACCTCTCCTGGTTCCTGAAGCTTCAGGAGAAGAGAAGGAAAAAATTTCTGACTTTATTGAAAAAAATAATCTGGATAGATTTAAAATAATTGTTTTTCATATAGGAGCTGGCAGTATGTTCCGTGACTGGGGAAAGGATAATATGGTTGAGCTGATCAAAATGTTAAGCCAGGGACCGAAGACAAGAATTATCTTGATTGGGTCAACTGAAGATCAAAAAAGAGCGGAGCAGATAGTCAAAGAAAGCGGCGTTCAGCTTTTTTCATTAGCCGGAAGATTGGGTTTGAAAGAACTCAGAGAGCTCATAAATCGGTCTGATCTTTTTGTGGGACCGGACAGCGGCCCCATGCACCTTGCTGCTTCTACAGAAACTCCTATAGTAGCCTATTTTGGTCCCACGCTGCCAGCCCGTTTTAGGCCTTGGAAAGCCAATGCCTTCATTATTGAAAAAGACTATGAATGCCGTTTCAGCTGCAGGCAGAAGAAGTGTGTGTACGGTGATTTTCGGTGTATTAAAACAATCACTCCGGAAGAGGTTACCAAGGCCTGCCTTGAGTTTCTATAACAACATGAACTTTTAATCTTTAGTCGGTCTGTCAGGATCAATAGTGGCTTCGTCAATAAGCATGACTGGAATATCCTCTTTAATAGGATAAACCCGGTGGCACTTAACACATTTGAGCCCTTTTTCATCTGAAGTCAATTTGACCTCTGTTTTGCAAACAGGGCAGGCTAAAATTTCCAGTAGATGAGAATCTATGCTCATGTTTTTATCTCCAAAAATTTATCATAGTACAGCTTTTTGTCTTTGTCCAGAATTCTATAAGATTGTCCTCCTCTGTGAATTCTCCTTTTACTTCCAGTCCGGAAGCCGGCCGGGTGTGTAGGGAGCTCCCATCTCATCGAGTTTCTGTTCGATGTTTTTGACGTCCTGCTCTATAATTGTTTTCAGCTGCTGGTAGATGGGTGAAAATTCGTCCACCACGATTTGGTAGTTATCTTTTTGGGTTTGAGTGGGAGCAGATGTGGACTTTTCTTTGGAATTCCACTAAAGCTTTTTTGTCTTTAGCCGGAAGAGAGGTGTTTCCCAGTGTTTTCCCAGCATCTGTGCTTTTGAGAACATAGGGTTTAAAATCTCCGTTTTTATGATTGTTGAACGCGGCATAGACCGCATTTGAATCTCGAGGGTCCACCGCGATCATTCCAATGTGTTCTGAGGTTTTAAGCCCCAAAACTTCTTTTCAAAACAATCCAGAAAATGCGGTTTTTTATTTACTTATGATAGTTGACAGCAATTCCAAAAGCCCATGTGGTTCTCTCATATGATTCTTCATACGAACCCAACAGGCCATAATCAATGGTGGTTTCTG
>JAWLEN010000088.1:0-9767 GCA_041686095.1 Candidatus Aminicenantota bacterium | reverse complement strand
TTTGTATAACTGGCTGTACGCTCGTCATTATGGAGGAAAATTTATTCTGAGGATTGAAGACACAGATGTATCCCGCTCTTCTCAAGAAATGAGTTCCGGGATCCTCAAAGGCCTTCAATGGCTGGGCTTGGATTGGGATGAAGGACCGGTTTATCAATCCCAAAGAATCAAACTTTATCAAGAAAAAGCAGAAGATCTGGTCCAAAGAGGCATGGCTTATTACTGTTACTGTTCTCCGGATCTGAAACAGACTTCCCAACAGTGGGAATCCAGATGCGCCTGTTTTCATTTGTCTGAAAAGGAGACAAAAGAATATGATAGACAGAGGCGTCCCAGAGCCATTCGATTCAAGGTTCCTAAAGGAGAACTCAAATACAAAGATATGATCCACGGGGACATCACCACTCATCTTGATAATATTGAGAATTTTGTGCTTCTCAGAAGTGACGGTCTTCCCACTTATCATCTTTCTGTGGTGGTGGATGATATTGATCAAAAAGTCACTCATGTGATCAGAGGGGATGACCACATATCCAACACCCCGAAACAGATCCTTGTTTATAAGGCCTTAGAGGCTGATATTCCAAAATTTGGACACATGTCTCTTATACTGGGAAAAGACAAAAAAAAATTGAGCAAAAGGCATGGAGAGACCTCTGTCCTTCAATTTCGTGATAAGGGATTTCTATCTCTGGCTGTGGTGAACTTTCTGGCTCAGATGAGCTGGTCTCCTGGGCAGGAAAAGATATATTCTATGGAAGAGATGATTGAAAAATTTTATCTGGATAAAAGAAGCAGAGGTCATCCTGTGTTTGATCTGGAAAAGCTGGATTGGCTGAATGGTCAGCTTATATCCCGGATGAAAGCCGAGGAACTGCTTCCTTATGTTAAAAAGGAGCTAAAAAGTTCTGGTTTATGGGCGGAAGAGCTTGAAAATGAGAAAAGAAAATGGTTTTTAAGCCTGATAGACCTGTTAAAGCCAAGAAATAAGCGCATATCTGATTTTACGCCCAGGGCCAGGCCTTTTCTTTCAGACAACTACCCTCTTGAGGAAGAAGCGGCTGAAAAATACCTGAGAGATGAGCGTCTTCCTCAGCTTTTACCAAAGCTCAAGCAGGATTTTTCTGAGTGTGATGATTTTTCAGCCCAAGAAATTGAAGAAGTCATCCGCAAAAGAGCTGACAAAGAAGGAGTGAAGGCCGCTCTTTTTATTCATGCCCTCCGGGTTATTGTGCTGGGCATGAAAGTCAGCCCGGGAATTTTTGAGGTTTTAGAGCTGGTGGGGAAGGAAAGGACCATCCAGCGGCTCAGTGCGTATTTGAATAATCAATGAGGAGAAGAAAGTTAAATCAAAATAAATCAAAAAAATTAGGTAAACAGGTAAGACGGTACTGTATTTATGAGAGGTGTTTGATGGATTCTTTAAATTTTAAAAAGTTTTTATTGGTGATTTTAAGTGTGTGCGTGATGTTGAGTGTTCTTCCCCTGGATTCCTATGGAGAACAAGCAGCTAGTGAAGCGAAGCGTATTGACTCAAGCGCTTATCAGGCGATGAGATGGAGATGTATAGGTCCTTACAGAGGGGGGAGAGTGACAGCAGTCACAGGAATTCCTTCACGGCCCTACACCTATTATTTTGGAGCCTGTGGAGGCGGAGTGTGGAAGAGTGAGGATGGAGGATTAAACTGGAGCCCGATCTCAGACGGTTATTTCAAAACCGGTTCTGTGGGAGCTGTGGCTGTTTCTGAATATGACCCTAATGTGATGTATGTGGGAATGGGGGAAGCTCCCATAAGAGGAAATGTCTCCCATGGAGATGGGATGTACAAATCTGTGGATGGAGGAAAGACCTGGAAGCATATAGGCTTGGGTGATACTTACCAGATATCCAGAGTCAGGATCCATCCCCGAAACCCGGATCTGGTTTATGTGGCGGCTTTGGGCCATGTGTATGGATCCAACATGCAGAGAGGTGTTTTCAGGTCTAAGGACGGGGGTGAGACTTGGGAAAAAATACTTTATGTCAGTGACAAAGCCGGCGCCATAGATCTGATTCTGGACCCCTTCAATCCCAGAGTGATCTATGCTGCTTTTTGGTCAGCTCACCGCACTCCTTACAGCCTGGTGAGTGGAGGTCCGGGAAGCGGACTTTATAAATCCACAGACAGCGGGGATACCTGGGAAGAACTGCACCGGAAGCCAGGGATGCCCCAAGGAGTTTTAGGAAAGATAGGAGTGGCGGCTTCAGGTGCTCAGCAGGATCGAGTCTGGGCTATTGTGGAAGCTGAACAAGGAGGTGTTTTTCGTTCTGATGATGGAGGCAAAACATGGGCTCGAGTGAACAGCGAACGAAGGCTTCGTCAGAGAGCCTGGTATTACTCCCGGATCTATGCGGATCCTAAAAATCCAAATAAAGTGTATGTACTCAATACAGGTTTTTACCGTTCTATGGACGGAGGCCGCACTTTTTCTTCCATCAGAGTTCCCCACGGTGATAATCATGACCTTTGGATAGATCCCAACAATCCAAACCGGATGATCAACAGCAATGATGGAGGAGCTAACGTGAGTTATAATGGAGGGATTTCTTGGACTCCTCAGGACAACCAACCCACAGCCCAGTTTTATCATGTGACCACAGATGACCAGTTTCCTTATTGGGTTTATGGGGCTCAGCAGGATAATTCCACAGTCCGCATTGCTTCCCGTACCACTGACTCGGGCATAGGACGCGAGTACTGGCATTCAGTCGGAGGTGGGGAAAGCGGACATATCGCTCCCAAGCATGACAATCCTGATATTGTGTATGCAGGAAGCTACGGAGGATTGATCACCCGTTGGGATTATGAAACACGTGAGACAAGAGCCATCAATCCATGGCCGGAAAATCCCATGGGCTGGGGAGCCAAAGATCTTAAATACAGATTCCAGTGGACAGCTCCCATCCTTGTTTCCCGGTTTGATTCGAATGTTCTTTACCATGCCGCCCAGGTTTTGTTTAAGTCCACAGATGAAGGGCACAGTTGGGAGGTGATAAGCCCTGACCTCACCAGAAATGATAAATCAAAACAGAAGCAGTCCGGAGGTCCTATCACCAAAGATGATACCAGTGTGGAATATTACTGCACTATTTTTGCTGTTGCTGAATCTGTTTATGATCCAAATATTTTATGGGTAGGCTCTGATGACGGACTGGTTCATATCACCCGAAACGGAGGAAAGACTTGGACCGACATCACTCCCAAAAACATGCCTGAGTGGAGCATGATCAGCATGATCGAAACCTCCACTTTTAAAGCAGGAAGAGCCTTTCTCGCTGTGGACAGGCATAAACTGGATGATTTTTCTCCTTACATATACATGACAAAGGATTTTGGAAAGACCTGGGAAAAAATCACCAATGGACTTCCCAAAAATACTTTTGTCCGGGTCGTGAGAGAGGATCCGGAGAGAAAAGGACTGCTTTATGCCGGCACAGAGACCGGGGTTTTTGTGTCTTTTGATGAGGGGAAAAACTGGCAGTCTCTTCAGCTAAACCTTCCTGTGGTTCCTGTCCGAGACATGGTGGTCAAAGGAGATGATTTGGTGGCAGCGACTCATGGAAGATCGTTTTGGATTTTGGACGACCTGACACCCCTGCATCAATTAACAGAGCAAGCTCTGGAATCTGACTTTTTCTTGTTTAAGCCAAGAGATTCCTACAGAATGGGAGGCTATGGATATCCACGTGCGGATATGGGAGAGAATCCACCCAGCGGGAGTGTGGTCTATTATTATTTCAAGGAAAAGCCTGAACAAGAAGTCACTTTAGAGTTTTTAGACAGTCACGGAAATCTCATCAAAGAATATAAATCCCAAAAACAAGAAGAATCCGCACCTGAATCTTTTTCACGGTGGGGATATACCAGCGCTCAGTCAGTCTCAACAGAACAGGGAATGAACCGGTTTGTTTGGGATATGCGTTATCCGGGAGCAGAAAGAGTTCCAGGGGCGGTGTATTGGGGCGCTTCTTTCAGAGGACCTCTAGCTGTTCCGGGTGAGTATAGAGTCAGGCTTAATGTAGGGGAAAACAGAATGATCAAATCATGGAAGTGGAATAAAGATCCCCGCATCAAAGCCACTCAGCGCGACCTTCAGGAGCAGTTTGATTTCTTGATAGAAATCAGGGATAAGGTCACAGAAGTCAACCAGGGAATTAAAAAGCTGAGAAATCTGAAAAAACAGATCAATGACCTTTTTGCCAAAATCAAAGGCCATGAGCACAGCAAAGAGATCATGGAAGCAGGGGAGAAAATCATTCAAAAATTAACTGCTGTCGAAGATGAGCTCATTCAATCAAAATCAAAAAGCGGTCAGGACCCTTTGAATTATCCCATTAAGCTGGATAATAAAATAGCGGCTCTGGCTTCTTATGTATCCAGTGCTGACTTTCGTCCTACAGAACAGTCTTATCAGGTGTTCCATGAATTATCCTCTAAAGCTAACAGCCAGTTAGGGCTTTTAGACTTGTACATAGAGCGCGAGGTCAAAAACTTTAACCGTTTGGTGAAAAAAGCAGATATTCCGGCTGTGATCGTGAAATAAAGTGAAATTTAGGTGCGCTTTTCGCTTCCTTCAGATTTTTAACGCCATTCTCCTTCGTTTTTCTCGGCACTTGCGCAACTCCCCCCGTCCGTGGGTCAGACATGCTCAGCGTCCGGCTTCGCCGGATTCCCTCAAAAAAACTCATCCGAAGGCTAAATCTTTAATGTCGCTTCAGACATACCTGAATTTCAGAGGGTATAGGGAAGGGCAAGGGATTCGTCACCCGCTCGATTCCCCAGCGAGGAATCTCTCTCCCATTCGGGCTTCGCTCTCCTCTAAAGAGGAACCATGCCCGCTCAGCCCTCATAGGGGACTCCTTATCCCTTGCCCTTCTCCAAATAGCGCAACGTCAGCTTGTGAATATCCTAGGGCCAAAAAACTCATCAGAAGGCTAAATCTTCAAGGTCGCTCAAAGCGCACCCAAATTTCAGAAAGCATAAGGGAGGGCATAGGGGATTCCTCATCCCATGCCCTTCACCTCTGTATGAATCTTGACTCATGAATATATCATCAGGATTAAAAGCATGTATCAGAAGGCTAAATCTTTAAGGTCGCTTCAGACACACCTGAATTTCAGAGGGTATAGGGAAGGGTAAAAATGGTTGAATATAGAAAAGTGGATGACAAGGTGATAAAGGAATTGGCGGGAATCGTGGGGGAGAAGAATGTGGATTCTGATGAATCCAAGATGATCGATTACAGTCATGATGAGTTCACTCTTTCTGAGATCTCTCATATGCCGGATGTGGTGGTCAAACCTGAGACAACAGAACAGGTGTCCCAACTTCTTAAATACGCTAATGACAGCCTTATCCCTGTCACACCCAGGGGAGGAGCCACAGGTCTTTGTGGAGGGTGTGTGCCTTGTCTGGGAGGGATTGTTCTGTCCTTGGAGAAAATGAACCGCATTCAGGAAATCGATGTCAATAATCAGATGGCTGTGGTAGAAGCCGGAGTCACTCTGAAGGATTTTTATGAAGCTGTAGAGGAGCAGGGACTTTTTTTCCCTCCTCATCCGGGAGATGAAACCGCGATGATGGGAGGTTTGATTGCAGCCAATGCCGGAGGAGCCAGGGCTGTTAAATACGGGGTGATCAGAAATTATATTAAAGGACTTGAAGTGGTGCTGGCTTCAGGCAAAATCATCCGTCCCGGCGGCAAGGTCATGAAAAGCAGCGCGGGTTATAATCTTCTCAATCTTTTTATCGGATCTGAAGGAACTTTGGGTGTGGTGACTTCAGCCGTGATTCAGCTCATGCCGCCTCCCGGAACCACCCGTTCTCTCATCATTCCTTATGAAGACTTGGAGTCTGCCATAGAAACCGTTCCTTTGATGATCAAAAAGAAAATACTTCCCATGGCCGTGGAATTCATTCCCAAAGAAGTCATTGTCAGAACTGAAAGACTGCTGAAAAAGAAATGGCCCAGTAAAATGGGCAATACATATCTTCTGGTGATACTGGATGCCTCCAGTGAGGATGAGATCGACAAACTGTCAGAAAGAATCGCTGAAGTCAGCCTTGAAAAAGGAGCCATAGATGTTTTTGTGGCTGACAGCCCAAAAAAGCAGAAACAGGTTTTAGATATAAGAAGCAAGATTTATGAAGCCATTAAAGAGGATAATGTAGAGACTTTGGATATTGCGGTTCCCAGGGCTGAAATTGCCAGTCACGTTAAAAAAGTAATGGAAGTTCAGGAGAAATATGGATTGTGGCTCCCCACCTATGGCCATGCGGCTGATGGGAACGTGCACACCCATATCATGAAAGTCCAATTTAAAGACGGGGAGACCACTCCATTACCTGAAAAAGAATGGAGAGAAAAGCTGAATAAGGTGCGTGAGGAACTGTTCCAGGACTGTAGAGAAAGAGGAGGGACCATTTCAGGGGAGCACGGGATCGGTTTGGTAAAAAAATCCTATCTGCCTCTTGTGGTGGATGAGGAAGAGATTTCTCTCATGAAAGGAATCAAAAAGATTTTTGACCCTCATAAGATACTCAATCCTGAAAAGATATTTGATTGAATATTTTGACTTTCTATTATATCATCCAATTATCTCGGAATTTTTCTATATATTCGGATTATTAACGGAACATCGCTTTTTTTTTATGGATAGTCCAGATAAATCTGGGAGGAGAACATGAAAAACCTACGCTTGAATCTCATATTTTTCCTTTGTTTTATCTTATGGTCAGGAATAATAAATGCTTTTCCTGAAGATGTTGAGATGACCTCGTCTCTTTTTGAAAATTTGTCATGGAGAAATATCGGACCGGCTAATATGGTTGGTCGGGTGAGTGATGTGGAGGGAGTTCCCGGAGATGCCAGTATGGTGTATGTGGGCACAGCTTCCGGTGGTGTATGGAAAACCACCAATGGAGGAACCACCTGGGAACCCATATTTGATGGTCAGCCTGCGGCATCCATTGGAGACATTGCGCTGGAGCCTGGAAATCCGGATGTGGTTTATGTGGGAACCGGAGAATCCAATGTGAGAAACAGTGTGTCCTTCGGGAATGGAGTTTATAAATCCACAGACGGCGGGAACAGCTGGAGATATTTAGGGCTTAAAGATACCGAGCACATATCCCGGATTGTCATCAACCCCCATAATCCAGATGTGGTGTATGTGGGGGCAGTAGGTCGTGCTTTTGGGCCCAATCCGGCCAGAGGAGTCTTTGTTTCCAGAGACGGAGGAAGAAACTGGGAAAAGACTCTCTATAAGGACCAGTGGCATGGGATCTCGGATATGGATATAAATCCAAAAAATCCCAACATTGTTTTTGCGGGATTATGGAGATTTTTAAGAAAACCATGGACGTTTGAAAGTGGAGACAGAGAAGGAGGAGTGTTTCGGTCTGTAGACGGAGGAAGGACCTGGAACAAGGTCACCAATGGACTGCCTGAGCTGGTGGGAAGAATTGGAATCAAAGTGGCTCCCAGCAATCCGGATGTGGTTTATGCTATGACAGAGTCACCTGAAGGGACTTTATACCGATCTGAGGACGGAGGAAAAAGTTTTTATCGTGTTTCCGGGGATGTTCAGATTGTTTCCCGTGGTTTTTACTACACAGACTTGAGAGTGGACCCCACGGATGAGAACCGGGTCTATGCGATCTCTTCAAGGCTTTATGTTTCTATAGATGGAGGGAGAACCTTTGAGCGGATCTCTCAATCCACTCATGTTGATTATCATTCTCTCTGGATAGATCCCATGAACCCTGACAGGATCTGGCAGGGACAGGACGGGGGGATATGCGTTTCTTATGACAGAGGGAAAAACTGGGATTATGTTAATAATATCTGTGCAGCCCAGTTTTACCAGATATATGCAGACAATCGGGAACCCTTTTATTATGTGGGTGGAGGACTTCAGGATAATGGAGTGTGGTACGGCCCCAGCCAAAATAAAGAGAGGTTTGGAATTTTAAAGGATGACTGGAGGATGATCAGTTTTGGGGATGGATTTCATGTCACCTGTCATCCGGATGATCCGGATCTTTTTGTCAGTGAAAGCCAGGGAGGAAACATAATGAGGACCAACATGAAAACCATGGAGCAGCAGGATATCAGTCCTCAGCCCCGACGAGCAGATGGAGCTCCGGTTTCTGAGCTGGAATACCGTTTTAACTGGAACACTCCTCTCCTTCCTTCTCCTCATGATAAAAAAACCCTTTATGTGGGAGGAAATGTTGTTTTTAAATCACTGGATTTTGGCTCGACTTGGGAAGTGATCAGCCCTGATTTAACCACAAATGACCCTGAGAAACAAAAAACAGCCGGAGGTCCTGCCTGGCCTGAGAACACCACGGCTGAATATTACTGCACCATTATCAGTCTGGCTGAGTCCCCGGTACAGCCCGGAGTGATTTGGGCAGGCACAGATGACGGCCAGCTTCATGTCACCATGAACGGAGGGAATGATTGGGAAAATGTGATCAACAATGTTCCGGATCTGACTTCATACACTCCTGTTTCTCATGTGGAACCTTCCATATCCTCGGCTGGTATGGCTTATGCTGCTTTTGACAGGCATATGCTGGATGATTTCAGCCCTTATGTGTACCGGACTTCTGATTTCGGCAGGACTTGGGTGAATGTGACTGGAAATCTTCCGGACAACGCCTATGTGTGGGTGGTGAGGGAGGACCCTGTTCGGCCTGAAATCATTTATGCAGGGACAGAGATAGGACTTTTTATTTCGTTCAACCGGGGAACTCGTTGGTTCAGACTTCATATGAAGAACCTGCCCACAGTAGCTGTTCATGATATCCTCATACATCCTGAAGAAAATGATTTGATCCTGGGAACCCATGGCCGAGGAATTTGGATTTTTGATGATATTTCTTTTATAAGAGAAATCTATGAAGAGCTGCTTCAGAAAGAAGTTCATCTTTTTAGGATGCAGTCAGGCCTTCGGCATGCGGTCAAAGCAACCCGGTATGGAATCGGAGACAGAGAATTTATCGGAGAGAATCCGCCTTATGGAGCGCTCATGACTTATTACTTGAAAAACCAAGGGGATGAGACTCAAGAGATAAGGATAGATATCTATAATGAGGATAAGAATTTAATCAGGAGATTAAAAAATATCCCTGCAAAAAAAGGTTTCAACAGAGCGGCATGGGATTTAAGAAAAACTCCACCCCGGCAGAGAAAAGAAGAAGAACAGGAAGAAGATTTTTTCTCAAGAGGGCCTCAAGGACCCCAGGTTCTGCCCGGCACATATACGGTGAGATTGGTTATGGGAGAACAGGCCATTAAGGGAGAACTAACAGTCAGAGTGGATCCCACAGTGGATTTCAGTGAAGGAGACCTTAAGACTCAACATCAATATGCTTCTGATTTGTGCTTTATGCAGTCCTATGTGAACGATGGACTCAGAGCTTTGGATTCGGTTTTAGAACAGCTCAAGGAGAGGAAAAATACCATCCTGAAACAACCGGCTCAATTTCCGGAAGAGGTCATGGAAATCATTGAAAACCATATCAAAGAAATCCAGAAGATTCAGGATGTCTTGAGCAGGCCTGAGGGCACACCGTTTTGGAGTGAGGGTCCGCGGCTTATTGAACGATTGAGTGACTTGTTTCAATCCATAGACAGTGTGAACAAAGCTCCCACTAAGATGCAAATGGATTATTTTGATGAACTGAAGCAGGAATTTGAGGATGGAATGAGCCTGA
>JAWLEN010000087.1:0-9799 GCA_041686095.1 Candidatus Aminicenantota bacterium | reverse complement strand
CTAAAGAAATTTTTCAGAAAATAGCTGCGGGAGAGGTCATTGAGAGGCCTTCCTCTGTGGTTAAAGAACTTGTGGAGAACTCTCTGGACGCGGGCGCTCACAGCATTAAAATAGAACTGGCCGGTGGAGGAAAAAAACTCATTCAAGTTATCGATGATGGACAAGGGATGAGCCCTGAGGATGCAGAGATCTGTTTTGACAGCCACACCACAAGCAAGATCAAAGAGGCGGATGATTTAAACCGGATCAAAACTCTGGGTTTCAGGGGAGAAGCTCTTTCCAGTATTTCAGCTGTATCCAAAGTAGTCTTAAAGACCTCCGAGGGAAAAGGAAGACAGGCGATTTCCATAGAAAGGCAGGGGGATAAACCGGGAAATATAAAAGAGACCGCTTTTCCAAAAGGAACCTCTGTCAAAGTAAAAGACCTTTTTTTTAATCTGCCGGTCCGAAAAAAATTTCTCGCTTCCGAAAGAGCTGAGCTCTCGCGGACTGTTAAACACGTCACCAAAATTGTTTTAGCCAACCCCGGAGTAAAATTCTCATTAAAACACGGAGAAAGGACTGTATTTTCTTATCCTTTGGTTCAAAGCCTCAAGGAAAGGATTTATCAGATTTATGGAAAAGAGAGGCTGGACAATCTGCTGCCCATAAAAGCCCAGGATGATCTTTTCCGTTTAACCGGATACGCCTCTCTCCCTCCTTCAGGAAGAAGAGACCGCAGGTATCAAATGTTTTGGCTTAACCGGCGTCCTATAAAGGATAAGACTCTGCAGGCTGCACTCAATCAAGCTTACCGGGCTTTTTTAGAAAAGGATCAGTTTCCGGAAGCCTATATTTTTTTAGAAGTTCCTCCCTCGGAAGTGGATGTCAACATACATCCCGCCAAAACCGAAGTGAGATTTATAGACTCAAAGCGTGTTTTTAAATTCCTCTACAGAACCCTGGAGCAGGCTCTTTTAAAAGAGATGGGGATAAAAGAAGTGAGTTTTTCAAAACAAAAGACAGAGGAGTCTTTGAGCCAGCCTTCCCAAGGGGACAGACCAATTTATCCTCCTATAAGGGAGCAAAAGCATCCTTTTGCCCAGGAGCTTTTCACTCCGTGGGGCCGGGAAGAAAGAAAAAGTCCTCAGGTCTTGGGCCAGTATCTTGATTTTTACATTATTGCTGCGGATGAGAAAGGGATTCTTATTATTGACCAGCACAATGCCCATGAAAGAGTGTTGTTTGAAAAATACAAAGAGGCTGACAGCCGGAACAAACTGCCCCGAACCATGTCTGTGGCTCCTCACCTCATTGAATTATCCCCTTCCCAGGAAGTCCTTTTTAAAGAAAACCAAGATATCTTAGAGGAAACCGGGTTTGGGGTCGATTCCATGGGAGGCTGCGCTTATGCCCTTAAAGAATATCCGGATATATTCAAAGAGGATGAGGCTGAAGAGATATTTTTATCCATTTTAGAGGCTGTGGCAGAGGGAGAAGATGCAGGCAGAGAAATAAGGAGTAAAAAAGACAAAATATTAGCCGCCATGGCTTGTAAATCAGCTATCAAAGCAGGAAAGCTTCTTTCTATGGATAAGATGAGTTATCTGGTGGAAAGCCTTTTTAAAACCTCAAATCCAAGCTTATGTCCCCACGGAAGGCCTATCACAGTAAGGATAAGCAAATCAGAGATTGAGAAGGGGCTGGGTAGAAAAAAGGGTTGAATCCAAACCGCCTTTATACGATAATATTCCAAGGTTTTTTTATAAACAACCTAGGTTATCCACGAGTCGAGGTTGCTGCAAATGCAGTGAATAATTCGGGGAGTAGCGCAGCTTGGTTTAGCGCGCCTGCCTTGGGAGCAGGAGGTCGTCGGTTCAAATCCGATCTCCCCGATTTTTTAAAAAAGGCGCCTGTAGCTCAGCAGGATAGAGCAGCTGCCTTCTAAGCAGCGGGTCGGGGGTTCGAGTCCTCCCAGGCGCGCCATTAATTCAAAACCGGTGAACGGTGAACCATGTGGAGCTGTGCAGGGGCAGGGAAAGAGGTGAGCATATTGTGAGAAAAAGGAAATGGCATGAGTGAGTTTGAACTGAAAAAAACAATAAATGACCAGCAGATGACATTTTATCTAAAATCCTGCAAATACTACAGATTCCCCTTTTTTGATCCCAGGAACTGCTACCGAAAGATAGGTCTTTTTGATAAGCTGGAGGATACCCTCACAGAAATCGGGGAAAAAATGCAGCAGGAATTTGGAGATGATTTTATCTCCATTAATTTAAGAGGAAGCTGGCTCAGGGGAATTCCTGTTAAAGGGGATGATGTGGATGTTTTGTTTATTGTGAATGACCTGGGAAGAGAACAGAAACAGAGGATCTTGGATTATTCCCGGAGTTATTTAAAAAAAAAAGATCCTCTTTTTAGGATGTGTGAGGGGAAAATAGAGGCAGGCTTGAAAGTAGATCCCATTACTTTTTTAGACCTCAAAATGATCCCTGTTATTATGAATAGATATATGTATGGGCTGGAGGTTTTTATAAAAAGCTGCAGAGAAAAAGAAAGAGACTCTTATCAGGACCTTTATTTTGGCTCAAGAATCACAGAAAAAAAGTCTGAGTTTCTAAAAAGCGGCATTTTGATTCCCTATGTAGGCTGGATATACGGGGCAGAGAGAAAAAAAAAGGTATTTAAGGAAATTGAAAAATACCTCCCCCTTCCTACCAAGAAGGTTTCCATTTATTCTGAATTTGAAATTGACGAAGCCAAAGAAACACTCCGTCAGGCATTTATAGCCAGAAATCTTGTGTATCCTTCCCTTGATGTAAAAAAAGGGGTTCATCTGTCAGAAAAAAATGTTTCCGGACTGAAAAAGCAGGCAGTTAATCTTTATAAGAACTTAGAGCCGCTGGAAGATGTTTTTGCCAGAGCTGTGGTGAATTATCTCTACACATTAAAAATCGAAGAGAGGCTGTTGGGAGAAAGGCTCACCCCGGTCCGAATAAAAAAGTATTCCCCTACTTATGACCAATTGGTGTATGATATTACGGAGAAAGCCTATTTGAGAAAAATTTCAGATTTTCCTCCAAAAGACTAAACAGGAAAAGAGAGAAATTAACCCTTATAGGTGATAGAGACAGCATGAAAATCATCGTGGGAATCCTCATGCGTGGTGATTGACTGAATTTCGATTGTGTGTGAGACTATACAAGACTTTTAGGGTAAATTAGGGTAAAATAGAATAAAATAATGAGAAAAGTTGTTGACAAAAAATGTTAAATTATTTAATTTAAAGGAAAATCAAGATGGGATCTAACTTAGGCGAGTTACTATTAAAAGAAAAGCTTCTCAATTCAGAACAGCTGAAGTCTGCTGAAGAATATCAGAAGCAGAACGATGTAGCTATGGGAAGCGCCCTCATTAGCCTGGGCTTGGTTTCAGAAGAAGAAATGGCTCAGGCATTAAGCCGCCAGCTTGGATACCCTTACATAAATCTGGATCAGTTTGAAGTCTATCCGGATGTCATCAGTCTCATCCCCGTGGAGATCGCTCAAAAGTATCTCATTATGCCAATCCACCGAATCCGCTCTTTTTTGACCCTTGCTATGGTGGATCCCACAGATCTGGATGTCATTGAAGACATCCGGTTCAGAACCGGTTTGAGCATCCAGCCCGTGATTGCCTCTGAGTCAGGGGTTGTAAACGCCATTGAGAAGTATTACGGGTCTTCTGATTCCTTAAAAGTCAGGCAGATCGTGGATGAGATTGAGCAGGCGGAAAATACCAGTGTGAATGTCATAGAAGAAGAGGATGAAGATTATGATATTGAAGAGCTGACCAAGTCCACAGAAGAAGCTCCTATCATCACCCTGGTCAATACTGTGTTTATTGATTCTATAAAAAAGGGAGCCAGTGATATTCATTTTGAACCCTATGAAAAATCATTTCGGGTGAGATACCGGCTGGATGGAACTCTTTATGAAATGATGAATCTGGCCATGAAATTTAGAAATCCGGTCTTATCGCGAATTAAGATTCTATCTAACATGGATATTGCGGAAAAACGCCTTCCTCAGGATGGTCGAATTAAGGTTCGGGTGAAGCTGGAAAACGGCAATAAAACAGAAGTGGACATGAGAGTTTCCAGTGTCCCTGCTATTTTTGGCGAGAAGATCGTGGTGCGTATCCTGGACAGAGGAATGCTGAAACTAGACATGACTAAACTCGGGTTTGAAAAACAATCTTTGGAAAAGTTCCAAAAAGCCATAAAATCACCGTGGGGAATCATATTGGTGACAGGACCGACGGGGAGTGGAAAAACAAACACCCTCTATTCAGCTATTTCAAACTTAAACTCCACAGAAACCAATATAATGACAGCCGAGGACCCGGTGGAGTTTTATCTGGAAGGCATAAACCAGGTCAACATCAAAGAAAAGATCGGGCTTCAATTTTCCACTATTTTAAGAAATTTTCTCAGGCAGGACCCTGATATCATGCTGGTCGGAGAGATGAGGGATTATGACACTGTGGATATAGCCATTAAAGCAGCCTTAACCGGGCATTTGGTTTTTTCGACAGTTCACACCAATGATGCAGCCAGCACCATTTCCAGGCTGGTGAATATGAATGTGGAGCCCTTTCTCATTTCTGATTCGGTCCGCCTTATTGTGGCGCAGAGACTGGTGAGAAAGTTGTGCAAGAGCTGCCGCGAGGAGCACAAACTCGCTCCGGATGCCCTGGAAGACATCGGATTCAGCCCGGAAGAGGCTAAGAAAGTCAAGGTTTACAAGCCTAAAGGATGCCCCTCTTGCAACAACACAGGGTATAAAGGAAGGACCGCTCTTTTTGAAGTGCTGGAAGTGACTGAGGACATCAAAGAAATGATTCTCTCCAAAGCTCAAACCAGGGATATTAAGAAGAAAGCCATGGAGCAGGGCATGCTGACCTTGAGACAGAGCGGGCTGGAAAAAATAAAAAAAGCGACTACCTCAGTTGAAGAAGTTCTGAGGGTCACAGTAAATGATAGGGAGGTGAGATAATGGCTGTAACAATTCAGGAACTGCTTAACCTTGCGGTGGAAAAGGAAGCCACTGATCTGCATATAACCACTCATATCCCTCCTCGATTAAGGATAGACGGGCAGCTCATTTCTTTGGATTATCCTCCGTTAACCCCTTCAGAAACCAAAAGAATTCTCTACAGTCTGCTCAATGACCGGCAGAAAAAATTGTTTGAAGAAAAACTGGAACTTGATTTTTCTTTTGGGATCAAAGAACTGGGCAGATTCCGGGGAAATATATTTATGCAGAAAGGCTCTGTGGCCGGGGCGTTTAGAAGATTTCTCCCCTCTATGTGGAGTTTTTCTGAATTGGGTCTGCCCCAGAGACTGGCACAGCTCTGCAAACTGCCCCGGGGACTGGTCATTGTAACCGGGCCTACAGGATGCGGCAAATCCACCACTCTCGCCTGTTTGATCAACTACATCAATACCAACAGACAAGTCCATATTGTGACCATTGAAGATCCTATTGAGTATTTCTTCACCCCAAAAAAATCCATAGTCAATCAAAGAGAGCTTTTGGTGGATACCCTTTCCTATCCCAATGCCTTGAGATCTGTTCTTCGTGAAGACCCGGATGTGGTTCTGGTAGGGGAGATGAGAGACCTGGAAACAGTGGAATCCACACTCAGAGTGGCTGAAACAGGTCACCTGACTTTTTCCACTCTGCACACCAATTCAGCGGTAGAGACCATCTCCAGGATCGTGGATATTTTTCCATCCCAATATCAGACTCAGATCAGGATCATGCTGTCCATGTCTCTCGAGGCAGTGATCACCCAGGCGCTTCTGCCCCGGGCTAACGGAACAGGCAGAGTTTTGGCTCTGGAGATTTTGATCCCGAATCCGGCCATAAGAAACCTGATCAGAGAAAACAAGATCCACCAGATTTACGCCACTATGCAGATGGGGCAGGAAACATTTGGGATGCAGACCTTTAATCAGTCCCTGGCTGATCTGTATGTAAGAAAAGCCATCACTCTGGAGACAGCCATGGAAATATCCTCAAAGCCTCAGGAGCTGACTGAAATCATACAGAAAAAAGAAGGATTAAAAGTGACCGGCAAGGGTTATAAGCCTAAACAAATGAGATAAAAAAAAGGGGAAAACATGCCTTTATTCAAATGGAAGGGAAAAAACCGGTATGGTGATATGGTGGAAGGAGAACGCACCTCTCCTTCTGAAGCGGTTCTGCGGGCTGATTTGCAGAGAGATCAGATCAGCATCCTTGATATTAAAAGAGCCAGGCGGGAAATAAAAATACCTTTTTTAGAGAGCCGTAAAGTCAAGACCAAAGACCTGGCTGTTTTCAGCCGGCAGCTTTCCGTGCTGATTGATGCAGAACTTCCTTTGATCCAAAGTCTTAATATTTTATCCAGACAGGCTAAAAATAAGTATTTCAGCCGGGTGATCAATGAGGTCAGGGATGATGTGGAAGCTGGTTCCACCTTGAATCAGGCAATGAAAAAGCATCCCAAAGTCTTTGATGACCTTTACTGCAACATGATTGCTTCAGGAGAACAGAGCGGTTCCCTGGATGTCATGCTGAGAAGGCTTTCAGACTTTCTGGAAAGAATCGTGCAGATCAGGTCCCAGGTGAGACAGGCCTTGATCTATCCGGCTGCCATTGTCACTTTTGCCATACTGGTGGTGATCTTTATGATGTGGCAGGTCATCCCCGTTTTTGCCCAGGTATTCACAGAACTGGGAGCCAGTTTGCCCGGACTGACTGTACTTGTGCTCAATACAAGTAATTTTGTCCAGAACAATATCCTGTGGATCTTTGTCGGGATTGTGGCTCTCATTATAGGAGTCAGGCTGGCAAAAAACACAGATACAGGACGCAGATTCTGGGATAAGACGAAGCTTTCCATGCCTTTGTTCGGGAATCTTTTTGAAAAATACGGGCTTTCCCGGGTGACCCGGACCTTGAGCACCCTTTTATCCGGAGGAGTGCCCATGCTGGACAGTCTGAAGATCACTTCAGCCACTGCCGGGAATGTGATCATAGAGGAAGATCTGATGGATGTGCGCACCATGGTGGCTGAGGGCAGCAGTTTGAATGACGCCCTTAAAGAAGGAGACAAATTTCCCTTTATGATGACCCAGATGACGGGAGTGGGTGAAGCCACCGGAACACTGGATGAGATGCTCACCAAGCTGGCTGATTTTTATGACGAAGAAGTGGATGCCACAGTCAAAGCCCTGCTTTCCGTATTAGAGCCCATCCTTCTGATAGGAGTCGGAGGATTGGTGGGAGGCATTGTCATTTCCATGTATCTTCCCATATTCAGCCTGCTGGCACAGATTTAAGGATGAAAATTAGGTATGGCTTGTGCTCCCTTCGTCATCACGAGGAGCGCAGCGACGTGGTGATGTGACGACTACTGACTAAAATAAGGTCATTGCGGGAAACGGAGTGACGAAGCAATCTCCCCATTTTTAAAAATCATGAGAGTCAAAAGAAAACAAATCCTTTGGTTCATTATATTTCGCTTGATCATCCTCACTTCCTTAGTGGTCACAGCGGTGGGGATCCAGTTTGCGGCACCGGAGTACATTTATCTTACCCCGCTTTATTATGTCATCATGGGGGCTTATTTTCTTTCGGTTATTTATTTAATTTTATATTTCTGGAATAGATACCTTTCATTTCAAGCCTATCTGCAGGTATTTTTTGACCTTTTGCTGATCACATTTCTGGTGTATATATCCGGGGGGCTCAGGGGCTCTTTTTATTTTCTCTATATTTTCTCCATTATCGCAGCCAGCATTGTTCTTTCCAGCCGGGATGCGTACATCACCGCGGCTCTGTCCTGCATATTTTTTGGCGTTCTGGTGGATGGGATGTATTTTGGTTTTATTCCTTATTTTCAATCCGGAGAACCCCTGGAGGTTTCTCTGGCTTTTGTGCTGAGCAATATCCTGTTTGCCTGGGCGGTTTTTTTTCTGGTGGCTTTTCTGGTCAACTACTTGATGGGAAGCCTCCGAAAAACAAGTGCTGAACTGGAGTCAGCCCAGAAAGAGCTTGAAGTCAAAAAAAACCTGGCTTTAGCCGGTGAGATCTCTGCTCAGCTGGCTCATGAAATAAGAAATCCTCTGGCTGCTATTTCCGGCTCTGTGCAGGTGCTCAGAGACAGCTTGAAGATTTCAGGCGAAGAGAAAAAACTCATGAATGTGATTGTGGATGAATCCGACAGGATGTCTCAGTCCATTGAACAGTTTTTGAATCTGGCTTCTCCTAAAAAAAAGACATTCACCCGGTTTAACCTGTCTGATGCAGTCAAAGAGACCATAACTCTGCTTCAAAGAGGGGGAGAGCTGGATGAAAAGGTGAAAATAAAAGGGAATTTCAGCTCTCAGAAAGTGCCCTATTATGGAAGTAAAGACCGAATCAAGCAGATTTCCTGGAATCTGATAAAAAATGCAGCCCGCGCCATGCCGGAAGGCGGAGACCTGAACATCAATATAAACAATCAAAAAAAACATGAAGTAGAGATGATTTTTTCAGATACAGGCTCAGGCATGAACCAGGAGGTCAAAGAGAAATTATTCGAGCCTTTTCACCCTGGTTTTGAAGGGGGGCTGGGAATCGGGATGACTGTGGTCCACCGGATGGTGGAAGAGTGCGGGGGGCATATTGAGGTAGAATCAGAGCTTAATAAAGGAACCACGGTCCGAATCACACTCCCCAAAATGGAACCTCCACCCAAGATAGATAAAAAATAGAGGATGTGAGCTATGGATAAAATACTGATCATTGATGACGAACAGAGCATACTGGAGCTTTTGAATATGGTGTTTAAAAAACAGGGTTATGCGGTGGAGACCGCGTTTTCTGCGGATAAAGCCTTTAAATTGATTGATGAAGACGACATAGACCTGGTTTTAACAGATGTGAAACTGCCCCAAAAAAGCGGCATGGATATTTTAAGATACATAAGGAAAAACAAACCGGAAATACCGGTTATCATGATCACAGCTTACGGCACCATCAAACAGGCCGTGGAGGCTTTTAAGGCCGGAGCCGTGGATTATATTCTCAAACCCTTTGACATAGAGGAATTAAAAATCATTGTGGAAAAAGGATTAAACGAGCGCCGGCTCAAAGAAGAAAATATACTTCTTAAAAAAGAGCTTAAAGAGAGATACAGCTTTAAGAATATGATCGGTCACAGCAAACCCATGCAGGAGATATTCGGATTGATTGAAAAAATATCCGGAACCGATTCCACAGTGCTCATAACAGGTGAAAGCGGCACAGGAAAAGAAATGGCAGCCAAGGCAGTGCATTTCCATGGAAAAAGAAAAGACAAACCCTTTATCACAGTCAACTGCGGGGCTCTTCCTGAAAATCTTTTAGAAAGCGAGCTTTTCGGCCATGTCAAAGGAGCTTTTACCGGAGCTGTGGCTCATAAAAAAGGCATGTTTCAGGTGGCAGACCACGGGACCCTTTTTCTGGATGAAATCGGCGAAATGTCGCCTCCAACTCAGGTCAAAGTGCTGAGAGCCATTCAGGAAAAAACCATCCGCCGGGTGGGAGGCACTGAAGAAATCCCGGTGGATGTGAGGATCATCTCAGCCACCAACCAGGACCTCAAAGAAAAACTCAAACAGGGCACCTTTAGAGAGGATCTTTTCTACCGTTTGAATGTGATCACCTTGAATATGCCTCCTTTAAGAGAGCGAAAAGAGGATATTCCTCCCCTGGTGAATCACTTTTTAAAAAAACACTGTGAAAAAACGGGGATTCAAATAAAA
>JAWLEN010000086.1:0-10059 GCA_041686095.1 Candidatus Aminicenantota bacterium | reverse complement strand
TTTTCGCTTGATGACGACAGCAGTCATGTCATCCATTCTATCTTCACCTGATATGAAGTCATTAAGGCATTTAAACAACTTATCCATAATTTCCTGAGGAACACATTTTCTATGCTTTTTTATAAAATCTTTTAATCCTTTCTCACCAAACTCTTCATTCTTTTTATTTCTGCTTTCTGTAATGCCGTCAGTATAAAGAACAATCATGTCTCCTGGGTCTAAATGCCCTTTCTTCCATTCATAAGATACCGAAGGAAACATTCCCAAACCAAGACCGCAGCTTTCTAAACAGTGTGTATTTCCCTTTTTATTTACAACAACAGGTGGATTATGGCCTGCATTGACATATTTATAATCACCGTTTTTTTTATCTAGTTCCAAAAAGAAAAAGGTAATAAATGAATTGATAGCGGAACTTTTATTAACAAAATCGTTCAACCGGCAAGCCATGTCTTCTACTGAAATATCTTTATTGACCTCTGAATGCAGAGAAGCTCTCAAGGAAGCCATTAATAAAGAGGCCCCGACTCCTTTACCTGAAACATCACCAATGGCAATGCCTATTCGGTTGTTATCAATAGGGATATAGTCATAATAATCTCCTCCTACTTGATAGCAAGGAATATTTCTTCCTGAAATTTCATAATCCTCAATATCTGGGTCCTTTTTAGGAAGAAAATCTTTTTGTATCTTAGCTGCTAGATCCAGTTCTTTTTCCATTTTCTCTTGTTCTATAGATTTATCAATCAATCGGGAATTTTCAATCTTTACAGCAGCCAAATTAGATAACAAAGTCAGAAGTTTTAAGTCTTCTTCATTAAACTGTTTGTTTAAAGAGATCCTGTCTGCATATATGATCCCTATGATCTCCTTGTTGTTCCACAAAGGAACACACATAGCTGAGCTGATGTTAAATCTGACCACACTTTCTTGAGCTTTAAACCTAGGGTCAGCCTGGACATCAGAAACAAGAATAGAAGAATGTTTATTGACCGCCATATCGACAATACTCTGACTGACATTTATTTTTTTGTTCATCAGGCCGGTATTATTGATACGGATGACTTTGGGAATATACTGCACAGGATTCCCTTCTTTGATCATTAGGACACCTCTGTCCATGGGCAGATTCTCGCATATCAAGTCCATGATATGTTCCAGCAACTCATGAAGAGGTTTATGAAGAACTAAAGTCTTGCTCACTTCACTGATAACAGATAATGCCTTATGTTCCTTTTTTATCTTTTCAATATCAAAAGCTCTTTCTGTGGCCTCAATAGTGGTGCTTATATCAGGTTTTCTAAGAACTTCTTCTAGATTCATTATGGTGTTGACATTTGCTGAAGAAGAAGAGTCGGTGAATTCAACATGAGTGGACAGTTTCTTATTAAAAACAATCCGAGTGGAACCAATAAGGATCTCATCCCCTTCTTTTAATTTGACTTCAGATTTTATTTTCTCGCCATTTAAAAAAGTCCCGTTTTTACTATCATTATCTTTAAGTATGAAGTCTTTTCCTGACCGTTTTATTTGGGCATGAGATCCTGAGCAAAAAGGATCTGAAATTGATATCTCATTTTCTCCGGATCTTCCCATAGAGATCTTGTCTTGGCTTAGGTCATAAGAAAAGGAATCTCTTCCTTTAGGATAAACAAATAATTGTGGTTCTAACATTTATTGATTAAATTATAATCTTATCTGTCTAAAAATTTCAAGAGTATGAGAAAATATAATATAATCAGTCCAGATAAGGAGGAAAACACTTAATCATGTATGACCTCAAAAATAACCTATCATTGATACGAAATGAATTCCCTATTTTACAAAATTGTGTTTACTTGATAAGTAATTCTTTAGGTGCAGTTCCCAAAAAAGTCAAAACAGAGCTGGAACATTATTACAACATTTGGGCAGAGGAAGGAGTGAGTGCCTGGAGAAAAAAGTGGTGGGATTTATCAAAAAAAATAAGCTGTCAAGTGGAAGAACTCCTGTTAGCACAAAAAGCAAGTATAACTATGATGCCAAATGCCACTATTTCTCATTGGGTGGCTCTCTCTACAAAATTCACTGACCCTAACCCTAATAGAAATAAAATAATCATGACAGATCTGGATTTTCCCTCTTCCATATACGCTGTGTCAAAAATCGCCAGATTCATGGGATGGAAATTACAAATAGTAAAAAGTAAAGATTCTTCCAGTTTAGAAACAAAAAAAATCACAGAGAGGATAGATGATAAAACTTTATTTGTTGCCACTTCACATGTCTGTTTTAAAAGCTCTCTTATTCAAGACATCCACTCCATTGCTAAAAAAGCAGCCAAAGTAGGGGCGATGACAGTCATAGATGGCTATCATGCACCAGGAATCATACCCGTTAACCTCAAAGATTCAGGAATAGATTTTTATATAGGAGGATGCCTCAAATGGTTGTGCGGCGGTCCTGGCAATGCTTTTTTATATGTCAGACCAGGATTAGCTGAACAAATCGAGCCAGGACTTACCGGGTGGTTGGCTCATAAAGACCCCTTTAAATTTGACCTGGATTTAAAATATACCTCCGGACCTTACCGATTTATGTCAGGAACACCCCCTATCCCTTGTCTTTATACCGCATCTGATGGACTCCGCATCATCAAACAAATCGGCATAGATAATATTAGAGAAAAGTCCATATCTATGACAGAAAGGATCATTGATAGAGCCAAGCAAAGAGGATTTCCAATTTATTCTCCTTTAAAAAAAGATATAAGAGGAGGTGCTGTTTCTATCAATCTGCCTTGGGCTTTCCAAATCAAACAAGCTCTTGATCAGAAAAAAATTCTGATTGACTTTAGAAAAGGGCAAACCAAAAAAGAAGATGTCATCCGCATCGGGCCTCATTTCTACAACCAAAAAGAGGAAATCAATCGTCTATTTGAAGAAATAGATCACCTTTATTCCTCAGAAGAATATAAAAAATTTTCAAGTAAAATTGACCACGTCACATAACCTGAGAGAGAATTATATGCCTATGAAGATGAGCCTGGTAATAATACTTAACAATAGGGCCACTGATGTGTTGAGAAGAATGGAAACCATGGCCCACTTTCTTCCGATTTCCTTCCATATAATGGCTACTGTTGATAAGCAGGGAATAAAAAAACTAAGAAAAACTGTGAATACAAGGATTTGCTGTTGGGAAATAACAGTTAAAAGCTGGTTGTAATTAACTCCTAAAGCCTGTAGCATCATGATCAAGGAAAGCTCTTTTCTTAAAAAGCCAAAAACCAGAGTGACTCCTAATTCCTTGGGTAATCCGAGCGCATGCTCAATAACAGGCGAAAGAATAACATTGATTGTTTCATCTACATGAAAAAATTGAAGCAAACCCAACACCACGCTTCCTGCGATCAAAATAGGCCAAGCAAACCCAATAAAAGACTTTAACTGAAAGTAAACTTTTTTAATCATATTTGAAAAAGAGGGCATTTTAAGAGAAGGGATCTCCAGGATAAGACCTGGAGAAGGAGTCTTGAAAAACATGGAAATCACTCTTCCCAAAAAAGCCACTAAAATCATATTGAAGAAATAAAAACCTATGGCCCACACAGGACCTAAATAAAAAGCCACCAAGGCTAATATAATCGTGGTTCTTGCTGAGCAAGGAATAAAAGGGATTAACAGAGAGGTAAGGATTTTATCCCGCCTCGACTCAAGAATCCGAGTAGAAACCACAGCTGGAACATTACATCCAAATCCAAGTATAAAAGGAGAAACAGATTTGCCGTGAAGTCCTATCTGATGCATCAATTCATCCATCAAGAATCCCACTCTAGACAAATATCCTGTGTCCTCAAGCAATGACATCAACAAAAGCAGAGGGATGAAATAAGGAAGCACAATAGCTATCCCCCCTCCAACTCCCTGCAGGAGACCATCCACAACATAAAATAAAATACCTGTTCCTAAATATTTTGGAATAGCCTCTCTTAATCCAGTCAAGGGTCCTAAAAGCATTTCTTCGATAGGACTGGCAACCAAAAAAATAACCAGAAAAAAGCTGACAAACACGCCCATCAAGATGACATATCCCAAGAAAGGATGCATAATAACATCATCGATTCTTTCTGAAAAGCTTGCTTTTTTCCTTCGAGTCAGTTGACAGCAGTCTTCAAATATTTTTAGAGCCAAATGATGTCTTTCTGCGGCAATAACTTCATAGGCAGGAACACCGTGATTTTTCTCCAAATTATTTCTAGCCTTAAGTACTCTTTCCTTAAGCGGAGCACTGATTTCTTCAAGCATTCGGTTGAAAGAAGGTCGGTCTAATTCTATGGCTTTGATAGCTGTGAACCTATTATTGGCCACTTTTTTAAATTCTTCCGGAATCACTTTTTCCACATAATGGATCTGATCTTCAACATCTTTGGACCAGACAAGCCTTTTAGGCTTCAATCCTTTATCAAAGTAGGCAAAAGCTCGATCCAACAGCTCTTTGATGCCTCTTCCATGAGAAGCAATCGTGGGAACCACCGGTACTCCAAGAATTTTTTCTAACTTTTTTGGATCGACCACTATCCCCTTTTTTTCGGCCAGATCCATCATATTTAAGGCAACGACCATGGGAGATTCAATTTCCAGAAGCTCCAAAGTCATCTCCAAGCTCCTTCCCAGTATAGAAGCGTCCACAACATTCACAATCAAATCGGGTTTTTCAATGAAAAGATGAGTTAAAGCCACTTTTTCAGCTTCATCTGAGGGATTTAGAGAATAAGTTCCCGGCAGATCAATGATATTAAACAATCTTCCCTTAACAGTGACTTTACTATGAGTGTGCTTGACTGTGGTTCCTGGAAAATTTGAAGTGACGGCTTTAAGTCCAGCTATGGAATTAAAAAGAGTGCTTTTTCCACTATTGGGCTGACCAATAAAGACAATATCTGGAATTTTTTCTTTTTTATTCAATAATATCAACCATAATTTTACTGGCTATTCCTCTCCCTACAGCCACAGAAGTGTCACTTGTCAAATTTTTTATAAGAACCGGCCCTCTGAATATACTGCAAGAATCCAATATTATGATATCATTTTTATGTATTCCTAAAGAAAAAAGCCTCCGGCGGACACCTGTTCCTCCAGATATATTGATAATTTTTAATTTTTTCTCTTTGGGTGATTTTATTAAGCTAATCATTAATTTGACTTCTTTTCCTGTAATTTTCTCAAAAATGAATTATTCACGAGTTATAGTTAAATTTATCATTTTTTAAATAAACTCGTATGTCGCTGATATAAAATTATTAATAAAAACATCGCCATTTTTTTATGAATAGTTCATTTTAATTTAACTAGTGATAATAAAGTAAGATGAGAAAAAATTCAAGTGCCTGAGCTAATCTATAAACCAACCTCTTCTCATCAACTTTAATTGACAATATAGCTTAATTTTTGTTAAAAATGATAAAAATGCTTAACACACTACTCAATAAAATATTTGGCACTAAAACAGAAAGAGACATCAAAAAGCTTCAGCCTTATGTCTCTGCCGTAAATGAATTGGAGCCTCAAATTCAGAAATTAAATGATCAACAGCTCAGAGAAAAAACAAGTGAATTCAGAGAAAAACTAAGCAACGGAGCCTCATTAGATGACATTCTCGTAGAAGCTTTTGCTGTGGTTAGGGAAACAGCAAAAAGAAAAGTTAATATGAGACCCTTTGATGTGCAGATTATGGGGGGTGTGGTTCTTCACCAAGGCAAAATTGCTGAGATGAAGACAGGTGAAGGAAAAACCTTAGTGGCAACCCTCCCAGCCTATCTTAATGCCCTCAAAAGAAAAGGCAGTGTTCACATCGTTACAGTCAATGATTATTTAGCCAAAAGAGACACTGAATGGATGGGACCTATTTATAAAACTCTAGGATTAGAAGTAGGGACCATCCAGCATGATATGAATGAGATGGACAGAAAAGAAGTTTATCAAAGAGATGTTATATACGGGACAAATAATGAATTTGGTTTTGATTATTTAAGAGATAACATGAAATTTCGTCTTTTTGATATTGTCCAAAAAGAACATGATTATGCCATTCTTGATGAAGTGGACAGCATTCTCATAGACGAAGCCAGGACTCCACTGATCATATCAGGACCCACTGAAGATTCAACCTCGATTTATTACAAAATGAATAATCTGGTAAAAAAACTGCAAAACACCAAACACTATCAGATAGATGAAAAAACAAGAACCGCTGTACTCACAGAAGAAGGAGTAGAAAAAGCCGAAAACTATCTTCATATTGATAATCTTTATGATATATCTCACATGGATTTGATTCATGCCATCAATCAAGCCTTAAAAGCCAATCATCTGTTTAAAAAAGATGTGGACTATATGGTAAAAAATGGAAAGGTCATCATCGTGGATGAATTTACTGGACGCCTTATGCCGGGACGCCGTTACAGCGATGGATTACACCAGGCATTGGAAGCCAAAGAAAATGTTCGCATTGAATCTGAATACCAAACATTAGCTTCTATAACTTTCCAAAATTACTTTAGGATGTATGATAAATTAGCAGGTATGACCGGAACTGCTGTCACAGAAGCCGCTGAATTTCATTCCTTGTATAAATTGGATGTGGTGGAAATACCTACCAATAAACCCCTGATAAGAAAAGAACATGATGACCTGATCTATCGAACAGCCAGTGAAAAATGGGATGCAGCCACTAATGAAATCATGGAAAACAATCAGAAAGGTAGGCCTGTGCTCGTGGGAACCATTTCGATCGAAAAGTCAGAACACCTCAGTTCTTTGCTCAGAAAAAAGGGCATTAACCACAATGTATTAAACGCAAAATATCACGAATCAGAAGCCAAAATTATAGCTCAAGCAGGAAGATTGGGAGCTGTTACCATTGCCACTAACATGGCGGGGAGAGGAGTGGATATTCTATTAGGAGGGAATCCTGAATCTTTAGCTGAAGACATGCTTCCAAAAAAATCAGATAACAACAATATTAGTGATGAAGAAAAAGAAAAAGCCTTACAAAAAGCCAAATCAATCACAGAGCCTGAAAAAGAAAAAGTCATCACTTTAGGAGGTCTTTATGTATTGGGTACAGAGAGGCATGAAGCTCGAAGAATAGACAACCAATTAAGAGGAAGATGCGGCAGGCAGGGAGATCCGGGTTCTTCCCGATTCTATCTTTCCCTAGAAGATGACCTTATGCGCATTTTTGGAAGTGATCGAATATCTGGACTCATGTCAAGAGTGGGGATGGAAAAGGGCGTGCCAATTGAACATAAAATGGTGACTAATGCCATTGAAAGAGCCCAAAAACAAGTAGAAGCCCGTAATTTTTCCATTCGAAAGCACCTTCTTGAGTATGACGATGTGATGAACAAACAGAGAGAATCGATCTATTCTCAAAGAAAAGAAATACTGCACGGAAAAAACATGAAGGAATTCATTAAAGAAATCAGCGTCAACATAATCGATTGGATCATGGAAAATAACACCAATAAAGATGATTCTCCTGATGATTGGAACATTGACGGTTTTAAGAACGCAATCAGTGCCCAGTTTGGACTTGATGTGGATGAACTGGAGATCGATTGGGATTCTATTAATTTCGACGAACTCAGGGAAACAATAATAAACGCAACCAATGATATCTATGAAGAAAAAGAAAAAATATTATCACCTGAAAGGATGAGAGAATTTGAAAGAATCATTATGCTTCAAGTGATTGATTCTCAATGGAAAGATCACCTGCTCGCTATGGACCACTTAAAAGAAGGAATCGGCTTAAGGGGATACGGACAAAGAGATCCTCTTGTTGAGTATAAAAGAGAAAGTTTTGACATGTTTCAAGCTATGATGGACCGAATCGAAGAAGAGACATTGAGATACTTATATTTAATCGAGCCTGTTGAAAAAGAAGAAATGTCAGAAAGAAAAGAACCCGAGATGTATTACAAAAGACCCCAAAGTTCTGCCCCTCGACAGAGTAAAAAAGCCCGATCTGTTATACCTAAAAAAAGAAAGAAGAAGAGAAAAACATAAGATAAGGAGAAGAACAATGCTGCACAAAGAAATAATAGAAGGCCTGACATTTGATGATGTGCTTATTATGCCTGACAAATCAAACGTGCTTCCAGCGGATGCGGATGTAACCACAAAACTAAGCCGCCATGTCAATTTATCTTTACCGATTGTCAGCTCGGCCATGGACACAGTAACAGAGTCCAGAATGGCGATTGCTCTAGCCCAAAAGGGAGGGATAGGAATCATCCATAAAAATATGTCTATCGAGAAACAAGCTGAAGAAGTTGATAAGGTCAAACGCCACGAAAGTGGAATGATTGTTAATCCCATAACCATGAGACCTCAAAATAAAATATATGAAGCCAAAGAAGTTATGAAAAAATATCAAATCTCTGGACTCCCGATCACGGACAGCGATAACAAATTAAAAGGGATTCTCACCAACCGTGACATCCGATTTGAAACTCGTCTCAACCTATCTATTGAAAAAGCAATGACTAAAGAACTGGTTACAGTTCCTTTGGGGACCTCTATTGAAGAAGCAAAAAAACTTTTTCATAAACATAAAATCGAAAAAATCCTAATGGTGGATGAAAACTTTCATTTAAAAGGACTGATCACCTATAAAGACATACTTAAACGAATCAAATATCCTCATGCATGTAAAGATAAACTAGGACAGCTTAGAGTGGGGGCAGCTATCGGGGTATCCCCTGATACTATGGAAAGAGCTGCTGAACTCATCAAAGCAAAATGTGATGTTTTGGTGGTTGATACAGCCCATGGACATTCAAAAAAAGTTTTGGATACAGTTAAAAATATAAGAAAAAAATTTCCAAATAGTGAGCTTATCGCCGGAAATATAGGAACCGCGGAAGCAGCTAAAGACTTAATAAAATTGGATGTGGATGCCGTCAAAGTGGGAGTGGGACCTGGTTCCATTTGCACCACTCGAATCATATCCGGAGCGGGTATCCCTCAAATCACAGCTATTGCCAATGTTTATAAAATTACAGAAGCGAATAATATCCCGCTTATAGCTGACGGCGGGATAAAATTTTCTGGAGACATCACCAAAGCCATTGCTGCCGGAGCTGATTCAGTCATGATAGGCAATCTTTTAGCTGGAACTGATGAATCCCCGGGAGAAGTGGTCATTTATCAAGGCCGTTCCTATAAAATTTATCGGGGCATGGGATCTATAGAGGCGATGCGCAAAGGAGGAAGTGGAGATAGGTATTTTCAAGAACCATCCGGTAAATCAAAGTTAGTGCCGGAAGGAATCGAAGGCCGGGTTCCTAATAAAGGAAGTGTTTCTCATATTATAGAAATGATGGTCGGAGGCCTACGAGCCGGCATGGGTTATGCAGGTTGTGCTGACATAAAAGAACTGCAGAAAAAATCAAGATTTATAAAAATCACTTCTGCGGGTGTCCAAGAAAGTCATGTTCATGATGTGATTATCACCAAAGAAGCACCTAACTACCATCTCGACTAATCCTGGTCATTCATAAAATATGTATGCATTTACATACAAATTTATCATGATCTGACTTTTTATCGCTGTTTTATTCATAAAAAGCATGATTATTATTTTAATCCTGTTATGATTTTAATCTAATGCATACATATTTTACCTTACAGGCAAGCTGATCTTACGGCATCTGCTTCGTTGCAGGGCATTCGCGGTGAAGGAATCGTTCAGAGGGAGAGGGCAAGGGATTCGTCACCCGCTCGATTCCCCAGCGAGGAATCTCTCTCCCGTTCGGGCTTCGCTCTCCTCTAAAGAGGAACCATGCCCGCTCCGCCCTCAAGGGGATTCCTCATTCCTTGCCCTTCTCCCTCAAAAGAGATACTGATCCATATATAATTTAGTTTATATATTCCATACATTGAGAACGCACGCTTCAGGAAATTCAGGTGTGGCTGAAGCGACATTGAAGATTTAGCCTTCTGATGAGTTTTTTGAGGGTATCCGGCGAAGCCGGACGACGAGTATGTCTGACCCACGAACGGGGGGAGTTAC
>JAWLEN010000085.1:0-10107 GCA_041686095.1 Candidatus Aminicenantota bacterium | reverse complement strand
ACAGCCCGGATGATCCCGAAAAAAGGAATTTCCTGTTCTTCTGCAAAAGGGAAAAACTCAAATTCGATTTCTAATTCCGGAATATTGACTTTCCATTTAATGGGATAAACCACATGGGTTTGAGGGCTTTCCCAATAGCCTGTGGGTTCCATAGTCAATTTTGTTAATATTTGAGGAGTCAAACCGGGTTGGATATAGAGAGCTCCTCTGTCGATTATTTTATTTTTTTCCATATCTCTGTGAGTGGTGATGAGAAGGTCAGATCCGTCATTGAAATTCACTCCCATCCAATCCCACCCAAGATATCTTTTTTTATCGGATTTTGAAAAAAACCAGTTATTGAAATCCCCCCACTGATGGTCCATCCATCCTCTTCCTCGGATGGGTTCAGAACCTTTTTTACCTGATAGTCTCATCCTAGGGTAAGTGTTGTAAAAAGTGGTCTCAAGATTTGGGATTTCATAATCATTGAGATGAACCGCATTTTCTAAAGGAAATAATTCCAACTGAATCAGGTTTTTTGAATCCGGTTCTTTAAATGAAAGAAGAAAAGAATGTTTTTTCTGTTCAAGAGAGAAATCAGCCCAACGGATATGGAGGGAACCTTGTTTCATATAAACAGGTTCCGCGTTTACCTGAATAGGATCAGGAGGGCCGTAAGTCTTAATTTCATCCATATAAGACTTAAAAAGAAAGGGATCTAGATTTCCTGCTTCATTTTGAAGCAGAAGAAACTGCTCTGTCTCATTGATGTTGTCCAGAACATTTTGGTGTATCTGGCTGTGGGAACTGAAGGAATTGTTTTGTGGATCTGTCATGGAATTGATCAGATAGAAAACATGTTTTTCTTTTTCCGGTGGATCTTTCTCGATTTTTTGCCGGAATAGAGATAACATGAAGTGTTTTTTTTGCTTATGGCTGTTTTCATAAAAACCTTGAAAGAACCACCATTCTAAAGGAGTTTTTAAGTGGGGAGATTCATCAGCTAGTTTCACCATAGATCCTTAAATGTTTTTGAAAAGTAAATATACCAGTAATTATTTTTAATGCAACTAAAAATTTTGCCTGGACTTTTCATAAAAAATGGATATTTGATTGAAATAAGTTGAAATTCAGCCCAGGATTTTTATGGCCGAGGGAAGAACAGATACTTTAAATTCTTTGACTCCTGAAACCACCTTGCCGTCATATTGAACATTTATGGGCTTTTTAGAATAAGCCGTAAAATTCATTCCATCAAAAAACTGAATTTTATGTTTGTGTCTGTGTTTTTGTTTCCACACAGAGTAGGCGAGTTGAGTGGTGTGGCCGAGAGATTTTGTGTTGATAACACTGCAGTTTATCTTCCCGTCAAAAGGGGAGGTCTCGGGATGGACTCTAAAGCCCCCTGCGTAAAAAGGGACATTTGAAAACACAATGATTGAAAAATCAACTTCGTTTTTAAAATTATCGCTGGCTAGCTGTATTTTCATGGGGATTTTATTTTTTTTGAAAGAGTATCTGGCTCCAAGAAATCCAGCTATTACCTGGAATGTATTTCCTAGTTTTGCCTGCAAAGGATGATTCTTCCAGTATTGGGCTACAAATTGGTTGATAGTGACTCCCAATCCTAGGCTTAATGATCCGACAAAATATATATTCTCAGGACAGCCTTTGATTTCAAGCAGGCCCATGTCCATCATCCGGGTTTTCATTTCCTTTAAAGATTCAAGAATGGATCCAAGGGAGCGGCAGCCTAAAGAGATAGCGATATCATTGGCTGAGCCGGTGGGTATCATACAGAGAGCGGGATTATAAGGGGTCTGATAGATTTCAGAAGCTGCTATCTGGAAAGAGGTGTCTCCTCCCACGACCAGGATGATTGGAAAAGATTCCGCCTTTTCCCTGGCTAACTCCTTGAGATGCTTTTCTGATTCAGACTTAAACCATTGAAAGGATATAGAGTTTTTTTCCAGGGCTGCTTTGATATCATCCTTTTTCTTTAAGGATAATCCTCGGCCTGATGAGGGGTTGAACAGTATGGCTACCTTTTGATTCATATTAATTCATGATTATAACACAGTTCAGATTGGGGCCAAAAAACTATATGCTTCCCTACTGTAATAGATTAGAGATTAGTATGAATAAAGAATATAATGAATATTGACATATTCCTATAAATACTATAGAATAAGTAAAAATGACACGAGGAGGAAAAATGAAGCGTTTCATGTTTCCAAGAGTGGCCCATTGTTCAGAGGGCTGTTTGAATAAATCCTGAGCATGATGTAAAAAGGCTCGTTCGAATTGATTCTATCAAAAAAAGCCCTGTTCTAAGTAAGTATTAAGGATCAGGGCTTTTTTTATGAATAACTACGAACGGGTATGTTAACATAGGTTAATCTATGTAACCCATATCTTTAAGCTTTTTGACAATAATTTCCCTGTCATTTGGTTCCAATTTTCGGTTTACCGGAATATCAGAAAGAGGATGGTCTTTTTTGCCCCATTTGATTTTATTCCATATCCTTTCGTGGAGATAATAGAATAGAATTTTTGCCATGACCTCAACGACGCCCACTCCTATGGACAGGAAAATTTCTTTGGTGAAAAGATAGACTATAGTCATGGTAGTGAGAGTGGCCACCACCCGCCAGCTTATGGATTTGAATACACTTCGAGTGTGATCAATGACATCGATTCTGCGGGTGGATTTAGACATTAATGACTCCTGGCAATCATTATACAAAGAATCAATAAAATTACAATAGGCAATAATATCATTATTATCCTGGATTATTCACGAGTCGAGGTTGTAAGCTTGATGAAATTCAGGTGTGGCTGAAGCGACATTGAAGATTTAGCCTTCTGATGAGTTTTTTGAGGGTATCCGGCAAAGCCGGGCGGCGAGTATGTTTGACCCACGGACGGGGGGAGTTACGGAGCCGCCGAGAAAAACGAAGAAGAATGGCGTTAAAAATCTGAACGGAGCCCAAGCCATATCTGAATTTCAGATCGGCTCGCCTCCATGGTAAAAAAATGGCGATTAAAATGAAAAATATATACAGGAAAAATGTTCAAGTTATTGTTCTTGAAAAAATCTTTTATATCGCTGAAAATAAAATGATGATGAAAACATCGCCATTTTTTTATGAATAGTTCAGGTTATTTAAATTAAGAGTAAAAAAATGGTAAAATAACTCTAGAGAACAAACGGAGAGGTGCTGGAGCGGCTTATCAGGGTCGCCTGCTAAGCGACTGTACCGAAGAATATCGGTACCGAGGGTTCGAATCCCTCCCTCTCCGCCATTTTTTTATGAATAGTTCAGGTGGACCTGGATTATTCACGAGCCGAGGTTGCTGCAGATGCGAGGCACAAGGCATGAAGACGTGGTCTTTCACTTCGAATGCCTTGTAACGAAGCAGATGTAGTGAGATCGGCTTGCCTCTATGGTAAAAAATGGCGATTAAAATTGAAAAGAACAACAAGAAAAATGTTCATACAATTGTTTTAAAAAAAACTTGTATATCGCTTAAATGAAGTTAATAATGAAAACATCGCCATTTTTTTATGAATAGTTCAGGTTCATTTAAGAGATGAAGATAAGAACAATCACCACAGGATTCAACCTTGAACTCCCTCTGTCAGAAAAACAGATTAAAGAAGTCGCTGATTTCACCAATCGAGTGAAGGATGAATTTGTTAAAAAGGGGTTTGATGTTCAGACCGTTCGGCTGGCCACCCAACCATGGGAGGAATACTTTACCTCCCCCCAGCAGATCAGGGAATTAGTCAAAAAATTTGAAGAAATATCTTTGGCTAATGGAATCGATTATTTCAACATCGGCACGACTTTCCATGCCCAAAACATCCCCCTTATATATGACCTAATCAAGTCAACTTTGACTGGATTTTGCACTGTCATGGTTGCTGATAAAGAAAAAATAAATTATGAGGCGGCAAAGGAAACAGCCCGGTTGATGAAGAAGTTGGCTTTTATAGAAAAGGACGGGTTCGCAAACCTGAGATTCGCAGCCATATTCAACACAGAACCTTTGAGTCCTTTTTATCCGGCAGCTTACCATAAAGGACCTGTTTCATTTGGGATCGGAACTGAAAACAGCGACCTAGTTAATAAGGCTTTTTCCAAGGCTGGAAATATCCGGAAAGCAGAAAAAAGTCTTAAAAAAACCTTGGAACACGCTTTTTTAAAGATTGAGGAATATGCGGAAAAAATAAGTCAGAAAGAGAACATCAAATACAACGGCATAGATGTTTCCATTGCCAGTTCTGTGAAAAAGAATGAAAGCACAGCCTATGCCTTTGAGAAGTTAGGATTGGGAAGATTTGGAGAGGTGGGGACCTTGGCTGTGGCAAAATGCTTGACAGATTGTTTGAGTCAATTAGAGATAAAAAAATGCGGTTACTCAGGACTTATGCTTCCGGTTTTGGAAGATTTTGGTTTAGCCCAGAGAAACAAGGAAAAAGCATTTAATCTGACCAATATTCTCCTTTATTCTGCGGTTTGTGGGACCGGACTGGATACCATTCCTCTGCCTGGGGATGTGTCGCCCAAAAAATTATACGCTCTTCTTCTGGATATTGCCTCTCTTGCCATTAAATTGGATAAGCCTCTATCAGCAAGGTTGATGCCGGTTCCCAATAAAACCTCAGGTGATATGACAAAATTTTCCTTTGACTATTTTGCCAATACAGAGATAATGAAGATATAAAAAGGGCGGGCTTTAATGATAAAAGAGAATGAATACAAAATCTTAGACGAATATTTAGAGCTTTCCCTATTTGCCGATGTTGAACTGGGATTGGCGGCAGCTAACAAAATAGATGAAGCTATGGATGAGGTATTGAATAAGATCGGAGATATGCTTTCTCCTCTTAATTGGTCTCTTATTCTCAAGGATTCAAATAGAGATGTGCTTTATTTTAAAAAATCAAGGGGAAAGAACCAAGAAAAATTAGAAGGCAAGGACATTCCAAAAAGAAAAGGACTCGCTAACTGGATATTTGAAAATAGAAAGCCTTTGGTGGTAAAGGATGTTAGTAAAGAATCCAGGTTTCACGCTTATATTGATAAACTCAGTGGATTTAAAGCCCGGACTGTCATTGGAGTTCCCCTTATATTGAATGATAAGGGGATAGGAGTCATTGAATTAATAAACAAGAAGGATAAGGAAAGATTCACCAACAATGACTTAAAGATACTCCAAACCATTACTGAATATGCTGTTTTAGCCATAGAAAAGATTTATTATCTAGGAGCTATTGAGAATATGGCCAGGATTGATCCTTTAACAGGCCTGCTCAATCCAAAGCATTTGGTCAAAGTCATGGAGAGAGAAATCGAACGTTGTCAGCGTTATGGGCGGCCCTTGACTGCTATGATTATTGATGTGGAAAGTCTGAAAGCCATCAATAAACAGCATGGATATTCTGCCGGGGATAAGCTGCTCCGGAATATAGCTGATATTTTAAAAAAGAATATAAGGAAAATAGACAGTGTATCCAGGTTTGGGGGGAATAAATTTCTCATTCTCATGCCAAACACAAAAAACCACGAAGCTGAGAATGTGAGGCAGAGGGTCATCAAGCTGACAAAGAAAAAAATCAAGGTAAAAAAGAAAAAGGAAATTGATTATACTTTGAATATTGAGCTCAAATCAGTGGGACCTGAAAATGCATCAGAACTCAAGGACCTGCTGCCTAAAAGCTAAACCATTTTTTTGAGTTTTTTTAGAGCATCCATGGCGTCTTTAGCGTAAGAGTCAGCTCCGCATTCTTTGGCAAAGGCTGAAGATACGGCTGCCCCTCCGATGATGACTTTGATGTCAGGAGATCTTTTGTTTTTCTCTTGGATGACTCTCTCTATATTGTCTAAAGAAGTGGTCATCAGAGAAGAAAGCCCAATAAAATCAGATTTTTCGTCTATGGCTGTTTGGATTATTTTATCGGAATCCACATTTTTCCCAAGGTCTATGATTTCATAGCCTGAATTCCTGAGTACCAGAGCCACAATGTTTTTACCTATGTCATGAAGATCTCCCTTGACAGTGGCTAAAACAATTTTGGCTGTTTTTTTGGCTTTGCTTTGGGAAGGAAAGGTCTTTTCAATGATTTGAGCCGCACTTTCCATAGCTTCAGCAGAAAGAATCAATTGAGGGAGAAAGTATTTTTTATTTTCATAGTATTCACCCACCAATTCAAGGGCAGGGGATAAGGTTTTCTTAAGGATATCTAAAGGGTTCTCACCCTCTTCAATAAGCTTTCTGGTGAGGCGGCCGGCATCATTTTTTTCGCCCTCTAATATGGCATTAAAAAGGGCTTCCCGGGTGGATTTAAATTCCGGCTTTTCTTCTTCTGTTTCCTGGGATTCTTGTTGGTCTCCAAAAACTTGAATGTACTGATGAAGACCGGCATCTTTGCCGGTTAAGGAGTCACAGGCTTTGACGGTCTCTAAAAGGTCTTTGTCAAAAGGATTGAGTATGGCCGAATCCAGTCCTCTCTCTATGGCCATGGAAAGAAAGGCTCTGTTCAGAAGTCTGCGGTGGGGGAGACCATAGGAAACATTGGATAGCCCGAGGATCGAAGAGAGCTTTAATTTTTTTATTTTTTCAATGGTGTCTAGAGTCACGATTGAATTTTCTTGGGAGGAAGAGAGGGATAAGACGATAGGATCTATAAGAATATCATTTTGAGAAAGACCATATTCAAAGGCTTTTTCTACCAGATTCTCGATGACAATGATTCGCTTTTCAGCTGTTTCAGGAATGCCGTTTTCGTCCATGGCTAAAAGAATGACTCCGGCTCCGTATTTTTTGGCCATAGGGAGAAGTCTTTCATAGTTTTTCTTTTCTCCGTTAATGCTGTTTATGACCGCTTTTCCTGCATAATTTTGGAGTGCTTTTTCAATGGATAATGGATTGTTGTTATCTAAGAAAACAGGAAGTTTCGAAGCCAACTGAATTTCCATAATGGCTAATGAGAAAAAATCTGGCTTTTTATCTCCTGTTTTTCCCAGATTCAGGTCAAGAGCATGAGCTCCGGCTTTTTCCTGTCTGCGGGCATAATCTCTTGCTGAATGGAGCTTTTCAGCTTTAAATTCTTTATCCAGTTCTTTTCTGGAAAAGGGATTGATGTTTTCTCCCACTATTTTAAAGGAATGCGGCTCTCCGATAAAGACAGAGGCATTTCTGCTGGAGCTGCGGAAAAATGGAGACAGGGCTTTATTTTTCTTAGGTGTTTTTCCTTTAAGACGGTTTGAAATAAGTTTTATGTGTTCAGGAGTGGTGCCGCAGCATCCACCGATAATGTGAGCACCGGCATTATAGTATTGAACAGCGTACTCAAGATACCCTGAGGGGCTTAAAGGAAAAACAGTCCGGTTGTTTTTTTTCTCAGGTGCTCCCGCATTGGCATAAGCGATGATAGGCTTTTCAGTGTGAATTCTGTATTTTTGAATGGCTTGTTCAAAATATTGAGGATGCCTGCCGCAGTTGATTCCTATGATGTCAGCATCTGTGGCAGAGAGGGTGATGGCTGATGTTTCAGGGTCTGTTCCTGTTACGGTGAGGTCGTTTTCAAGAGGGTAGGTGAGTGATACAGCTATAGGAAGTGAAGTGGATTCTTTGGCAGCAAGATAAGCTGTTTTGGCTTCCAGGATATCTATCTGGGTTTCAATAAGCAGAAGATCAGCTCCGCCCTGCTCTAAGAATTTTGCTTGTTCTGCAAAAACATCATAGGCCTGATTAAAACTGATTTCTCCCAGCGGTTTGATGAGTTTTCCCATAGCTCCCATAGATCCGGCAATAAACACATTACAGTTGTTCACTGCTTTTTTTGCCCATTCCACTGCGGAGAGATTGATATTTTTACACTCGTTTTCCATTCCGTATTCGGCAAGTTTTATTCGATTAGCCCCCAAAGTGTTTGTCTCTATAATGTCAGCTCCAGAATCAATGTAAGCTTTATGGATGCGGGTGATGACTTCTGGCTTTCGAATGTTCAGCTTTTCTGGAAATTCATAATCTGTCCCGGTTTTTTCAAAGATTTCTGTGCCCATCGCTCCGTCTAAGATCAGAATTCTGTGTTTCAACTCCTCCAGAAGATTCATCTTATTCTCCAGTTTGCCATTCACTATCTGCCATTTGTATTTCTCTGTTTTCTATATGCATTTTACCATTCCCATTTCACATTTTACATTTCACCATCTTTTCACATGCGCTCGAGCTGAGGTATTCCCATCAGGTCCAGTGATTTTTTCAATACTTTGTGTATGTAATATATAGTCAGGATGCGACTATTTCTCAAGGATTCGTTTCTTTCCTGGATGATGGGGTATTTGTGGTAAAAGGCATTGAATTTTTGTGAGAGATTGAAGGTGAATTTTGCGAGATGGAGAAATTCAAGAGAAGTGATGGAATGAAGCACTTCTTCATCCAGTTTAGAAGCATAAAGGATAAGTTCCCAGAAATCATCCTGTTCTTCATGGCTCATTGAATCAAGATTAAATTTATCTGATGAAATTTTTGATGGGATATCTTGTTTTTTTATAATTTCTCTCTGTGCCAGCTTACTGAATATGCTGTTGATACGAACTAAAGTGTACTGCAGGTAAGGACCTGTTTCTCCCTCAAAATTAAGCACATCTTCAAAATCAAAAACAATTAAAGAATTTCTTGCGAATTTCAGCATAAAATACCGGAGGGCACCGCAGGCGATTTTTTTGGCAGTCTCGGTTTTCCTTTGAGCACTCCAATCTAAATTTCTTTTTTTTACCTCTTCCAGCGCTTTTTGTTCCAGCCTGTCTATAAGGTCATCTGCTTTGATTCCCAGTCCTTTTCTTCCTGATACTTCAAGAAAATCTTTCTTTTTTTCATCTTCTGAAACCTCATATCCCAGTTCTTTGAGGCTGTTGGAGGACAGAGCCACCATCTCATAAGAGAAATGAATTGATTTTGCTGCCTGCTCCTTAAATTTCAATGATTTTAATCCCTGAACCACTACTTTTTGTGGATAGGACTGACGGATGTCTATGACATTATAGACTCGGCTAGCTTTTCCGAAATCATGCTTATGAGGAGTTTTAATGGAAGATGTTATCCATACAGTTTGATGATTTTTTTTGATAAATGGCTTATAGAAAAAATCATTATCCAGCAGGCCGAATTTCCAGAGCTGATAGGCGATGTCTTTTCCCACATAGGTAACTGTATTGTTAGAACGGACTAAAATTTTTTCCTGGTCGGTTTTCCCCTTCAGCTTTATGACCCAACATCCCTTATGTTTTCCCTGGTCAACAAAATAGGCAGCTCCTTTTTCTTTGAGCAGTTTGAAAGCGCTGGACCAAAATTTAAGGTGTATGATGTCGCTTTCACACACCTGTAAGTCATAGTTAACTCCAAGCCTGTGCATGGTTTTAAGGTGGTCTTTAAGGATACGCCTGGATATGAAAAAGGCTATTTCACTTTCTGGATTTTTCCCATCTTCGATTCTCTTAAGTATTTCTGCTTTTCTCTCCTGAGCCTCAGGATTTTGAAGGAGAAATCGGGATGTTTTGGTGTATAAATCCCAGCAGTAGTAGTCGAATTTTCCTTTTATATTTTTAATTTCTTTTAAATTCTTTTTTTCGATTTCTAAAAAACCAAACACCACATCAGCAACTTGGACTCCTGTGTCATCAATATAGTTCTGGATTTCGACTTTTTCTCCCTTATATTTTTGACAGCGGACCAGGGTATCCCCAAGGCAGGAATTTCTTAGGTGACCGATGTGCGCGGCTTTATTGGGATTGATCGAAGTGTGTTCAATAATAATCTTTTTTTCTTCAGGCGACAGAGCTGGCTCTTCCTCTGTATGGAGTTTATTGAGAAAAAAATCTTTTCGGTTGATGAAAAGATTGATATAGCCACCTCCAGCCACTTCCACTTTGTGAATGTTTTCCAGGGATGAAAGAAGGGAAGTTGTTTCCTCTGCGATTTTTCGGGGGTTCTTTTTGAGTCTCTTAGCCAGCTTAAAAGGAAAGGAAAGAGCCAGATCTCCCATTTTAATGTCCGGGGGATAGGATAAGTCAAGGTCATCTCTATCAATAGGATATTTTTGTTTCAGAACCT
>JAWLEN010000084.1:3942-10162 GCA_041686095.1 Candidatus Aminicenantota bacterium | reverse complement strand
TATAAAGCCCGGAAAGGCGTTTCGAAAAAATCCTGGCCTTCCAGGAAAAAGGGTCTTTTTTCAGGGTAATAAAGAGCGAACTGTTTGTTGATCTCAAGCTGTGCGACATCCGCTTCAACCTGGGAGAAATCCGGGTTGACGGCAGCACTTAAAGTCAGATTATTGGTGAAACCCCACTTTCCGGATATTCCGATATCCCCGCGGGATTTATGTTTCTGCAGGGATCCGGCTGGGAAATCATCTTTTTGGTCCGATCTCATGCCGGTGACTGTGGGATTCAGCTCCATGTTCCGCCCGGGCTCCGCACCGGCGAATCCTTTTATTTTGGGGAGCTGGCACAGCAGGCAATTCATTTGATCACGGTCGATGGGAAAAGAGCTGATTTGATGGCGCCGGCTGCGGGGGTAATTTCGGATGGGAGCAAATCCCCAAATCTGCTCTTCCCGGGAAGGCTGGAACTGCATGGCCCGGAAGGGTATCGCCATTTCCACCTCATACCCGAAATCGGTGATATTGCCGGCGGAAGACCAAATGGCATCCCAGGAGGTGTCTTCCTGACTCCCGCCTTTACTGAAAATTTGGTCTCCCTGAACTCCCAGGGGATTGACGAAAAAAGCGAAGGCCCGGTTTTCATCGTTGAATGTGTCTAACAAAATGGCAACCAGGTCATCCCCCCACATTTCATCCCGATCCGAAAGATAAGCCCGGATCTGATCCGGATTTGGATCATAGGCCCGGAATCCCACATACAGATTGTTTTCATCATACATAAGAAAACATTCCCCCTCTACGGGAGCGGGAACGTTTTCCGCCGGCATGACTTCGATATTCATGACGATGTTCAAAGCCTCTTTGTGCCAAACGGCCTCCTCCAGCTGGCCGTCGATATGGATATCCGCTTTCACCCGCGGAATTTGATAGACTTTGTCCTGACTTTTTTGATTTTCCCCTAAAATTAATCCGGTTGAAAGTATAAATCCTATTAAGAAAAATGAACAAATAGAGCGCAAGTCAATCTCCTTTCTTACCTGAATATTCAGCAAGGCCCGGTCAGATCATTGAGCCGTGCTTACTAACCTGGCCTATTCACGGGCCGGGATTGCCGCAGATGCGAGGCGCAGGGCATGAAGCTGTGGTCCTTCACTGCGAATGCCCTGCAACAAAGCAGATGCGGTGAGATCCGGCCCGCCCGAAGGGTAAAAAAATGGCGATTATAATGAAAGGTAAAGCAAACAGAAATGTCTCAGCTTTAATTTTCACAAAAACCTTGCATTCCTCTGAAAAAATGCTCATAAAAAGACCATCGCCATTTTTTTATGAATAGGTCAGGCTAATTAATACGCAATTTCTTGCCAAAAAGTTCATATCTGTCACAAAATCAATTCGCATTTCTCTGAAGACTTCGGTATAATTGATATTTCTTTTGGGGTGTTGTTTAAAAACTCTCCTTCCAAAAATTTCATTTTTCAAAAAGAGCTTGCGATGGCTCACTTTATAAATCAAAGCTTCGGACAAGATCGCACCCTGGCAGGGAAAACACATTGAATCTATTTGCGGTATTTTAATTCAGAAGCATCATAAAAAGATCAGCACTTCACTTGAAATTGATATCAACAAATAAAATTAGGTCAAATGGATTACATAAAATATTTTCTCGAGAATAAACGGGTTATTTCTTTTGGTTTTATTCTTACTTTTTTTTCAAGTTTTGGGCAGACTTTTTTAATTTCCCTCTATCTGCCTAAAATAATTCACAATTTCCAGCTCACAAACTCTTCTTTTGGCGGTTTATATGGCTTTGCCACCGTAGGGAGTTCGGTATTATTGATCTATGGAGGCAAACTTATTGACCACATGGATTTGAGAAAATATGCCGTATATTCGGCCCTGCTGTTAATGCTTTCCTGCATATTACTGGCATTTTCAATGAATTTTATCATGGTCTTCATCAGCCTGCTGGGGCTCAGGTTATCAGGTCAGGGCTTGATGAGTCACATTTCCAGAACCACAATTTCAAAAACCTTTCAGAATGACAGAGGAAAAGCCCTGAGTATAACATCGCTGGGTTATGCTGCCGGTGAAGGTGTTTTGCCTGCTGTTGTAAGCCTGCTAATCGCCTATATCGGCTGGCGCTATTCATTAATTGCAAATTCCGCGTTAATCGGGCTTGTTTTGGTCCCCTTTATCTGGTTTACTATTTCCAAAGAGCAAACCGCCATATCCACAGGGCCGAAGCCATCAGGATCTTTCTCACGGTTATTTTTGCTGCGGGATAAGCGCTTTTATCTTCTGGCCTTAAATGCAGCAGCTACGCCGTTTCTTCTGACCGGCTTGTTTTTTTTTCAGACCGTTCTGGCAGATCACAAAGCTTGGAACATCGAATGGTTATCCTTTTGTTTCATGGGGTATGCCATAGGCAGAATTCTCTTTTCCATAGTCAGCGGCCCCTTGATTGACCGGTACTCCGCGATAAAATTATTTCCTTTTTATCTGCTGCCTTTTCTATCCGGCTTAATTCTATTATTGACTGTCAATCATATCTATGCCGGTCTTTTTTATTTATTCTTTGCCGGTGTCTCCGTCGGTTTTGGGACGATTGTGAATACGGCGGCAATCGCGGAAATATACGGCCTCAAAAACCTGGGGGGCATCGGAAGTGTGTTTTCGACCCTAAAGGTATTCGGCACAGCATTAAGCCCGGTGCTGTTTGGCCTTCTTATAGACCATGACGCAAGCTTTTCATCTATTATCATTTTTGGGATTATTTTTCTATGCGTTATCGTTTTACTCAATACCCAGTACATGACCAAATTGGATTTTGTTTTTGATACTGATTCCTGAAAGGAGCAAGCCTCTTAGGACTTGATGTGCTTTTTCGCTTCCTCTGAATTTTTATAAATTTTGCCTCTTTCCGCCACGAGCTTTTCAATCTTTTTCCATTCTTCTCCGGTATAAGGTGACTTCTCTTTAATCTCGCAAGGAGAAAGGATGATTCCTTTATTCGTTACCTTGAACATGACCGTTGATCCAGGTTCCAAATTAAGGATTTCTCTTATTAAAGAAGGTATAGTGATCTGTCCTTTTGATGTCACTTTAGCGGTTTCTATATAACTCATCTTAACTACTTACTTCCTTACTTGATTCTTGAATTCTTAAATAGGCTCTGATAGTATCTGATTAAATAGTAAAATTTGCTTAAGAAAGCAAAAAGTTTGCATATGATAAGGAGCCTGAAGCTATTTACTAGAGCAATCTGTTGTTTCCGACCAGAAATTGGTTACAATCAGTGGCCAAGATTTAAAAATGAATGGAAAAGAGGCATTTAATTTCGGGAGTTAAATCGATGGCTTTTTCAGAAATTGATCGTCAGAGGATAAAAAATGAAGTTGGCGGCCTTTGTTCTCGAAGGACCCCGGCAAATTTGAAAGACAAATTACGATTCGAATACCATATAGAAAAACAGAATGTTTTTATCTATGAAGTCCGCCCTGTCTGGAACAATCCTAAAAAAATTACTAAATTACCATTTGCCAAGTTAACATTCGTTAAAAGCCGGAATATTTGGAAACTATATTGGAAACGAGCAAGTGGAAAATGGGAAAGGTACGAACCAAAAGATTCGGATAAAGATTTAGGAGTATTGGTTCAGGAAATTGATAAAGATCCTTATGGCTGCTTTTTCGGGTAAAGCCGTTCCGTCGATAATTCTCTTATGTTTTTACCCACGACTTACAACTTATTCTTAATTCGATCTCATAAAAGTTTCCAACTCCTGCGATGAATCATCGTAATATTCTTTAAGCTTCCTGATCATCTCATTTATTTCCTTACTGACAAAAAAATCTGAGTCACTGATATGGCTCTGATCTATTTTCACTTCTTCTGATTTTTCAAAAATGATCTCAAAATTATATTTTTGTTTCTTCATAACATTCCTTATTTTTTATACCACTTTTTTAACCCCAAATGTCTTCTATATCACAATCAGGGTCATCATATTTTTTGACCGTTTCAACCCACTCGCTCTTACATTCCTTGATTTCCTCAAGCATATTCGAAAGGGCTCTATCCGAAACCTGCCCGATTTTATTCATGTAAGCATAGAAATGTTTCAAGCTCGTGATGTTTTCTTTAATTGAAGACGGTGACGACCACATGGCTTTCCTTATGAACCAAAAACCTAAAAAATGGTCTAATTGGCTCACACCCGCAGAAGCCTTTTGGGGGCTTTCATACAATAAGTAGTGGTTGATATAAAAATCAACATTCCGGACGTGTTTATCAATTGTTTTTTTTGATAGATTTTTATTTTCCAAATATCGGGTGAAACCCGTCAGAAAAGTATGGTTTTCTTCTTTTCGTTTTTTACACTCTGCTTCATATCTTTCAAATTCGTCCATCATATTACCTCCATAATCAAATCTTTTCTTTAATATGCTTTTAAGCACCCTCAGAACTTTTATAAACTTTTCCCTTTTCCTCTACAAGCTTTTCAATCTTTTTTTCATTCTTTTTCAGTGTATAGAGACTTCTCTTTAATTTCACAGGGAGCAAGAATAAAGCCTTTATCCGGAACCTTGAACATAACCGTTGATCCAGGCTCCCGATTAAGGATTTCTCTTATAGGAGAAGGTATAGTGATTTGTCCTTTTGATGTCACTTTAGCCGCTTCTGTATAACTCATCATATCTCCTTACTTTCTTAAGAGCCGCCTCCCCTTTCTTATGGCTAACATAATCCAATAGTTTTTTTATTGAAAAATTTATGACAATAATTTTTTATGGCAATCTTTAAATTTGTTTTTTTGGTTTTTTGTCCTGCAACCTGATAAAATAGTTAACAGAAACGCAAATGTTAAAGGAAAATTTCCGGGATCTTCAGCACAGACTTTTAAAAGAAATCCACTCTTTCTATGGCGGACGTCTTGTGTCTGTTGTCGTCTTTGGTTCGGTCGCCCGAGACACATACCGCTATAATTCGGATATTGATATTTTGATTGTCGCTGAGGATTTGCCAAAGGGGAGAATGAAACGGGTGAAAGAATTTTCCCAGGTTGAAGATCGAATAGAACCGTTTTTAAAAAGTTTAAAAAAAGAAGGGATTGACACATATATTTCACCGGTATTCAAAACGCCCGATGAGGTTGAATCGGGCAGCCCTCTTTTCCTGGATATGGTGGAAGATGCCCGCATTCTTTATGATAAGAATGATTTTTTCAGACACAGACTGGGCCGGTTGAAAAACAGATTGAAGGAACTCGGTGCAAAGCGGGTCTGGAGGGGCAGTACCTGGCATTGGGTGTTAAAACCGGATTATAAACCCGGCGAGGTCATTGAGCTATGAATACAAAAAGTCTTGCCGAAAGTTACTTGAAAAAAGCTTCTGTCCGGCTGGATATTCTAGATCTTCTTTTTGAAAAAGAAGCCTATTCAGATGTCATCCGGGAGTCACAAGAGGTGGTCGAATTATCTCTAAAAGGCATGCTCAGGTTTATTGGTGTTGAACCACCTAAGATTCACGATGTGAGCGGGCTGCTGTTGGAGCATAGGGATAAGTTCCCTAAAGATATTGCGGAACATTTAAACATAATGGCACAGATTTCAAAGCGGCTTCGGAAAGAACGAGAGTTGGCTTTCTATGGAGACATCGATTTTATTCCCACTGAAGAGTATTCCAAAGATGACGCTGAAGAAACAATTGGGGATACTAAATTTGTTGTGAAAATAGCAAGGAGTCTGATTCAAGATTAGATTACGCGGGATGCCTGCGGCACTCCCACGTTACTGCTCCCAGAGATTCCTTTTGACCTTCTTCATCGCTTGTTTGAGCTAATTCCGGAATCTCCGTCACTTTCAGTGAAAAGCCCCCGGCTGCACACACGATAGTGTGCAATCTTGTTCGCAACTTTGATTAATAAAGCGAGCCATCGTTAACTCTTTAGAAAAATGAAATTTTTGAAAGGAGCGTTTCCCCTGCCTTTAACGGTGATGAGTCCAGGTCAGCACCACTCCTAAAATGATTCCGAGTCGGACCGCGGTCTCCCAATCCACCGATCCTTGTCCGTATACAATTAAACTGTACAAAAAGGTAACCACCGCGGCCACAACAAAAGCAACAGCGGCATTAACAAAAAAATCCTTGATTAAACTTATTTTTTTCATCTTTCCTCCTTCATTTATTCAGTGTAAATAAAGCGATTTTAAGTAATATAGACTCAGCA
>JAWLEN010000084.1:0-3842 GCA_041686095.1 Candidatus Aminicenantota bacterium | reverse complement strand
ATGGCTTTTCCGGTTAAGAAAAATATTCTTCCATCCGGTCAAAGGCTTTATGGATTTCCGCTTCAGGAACACAATAAGACATCCTTATATGACCTTCTCCCTTGAACGCTACTCCCGGAGTGGTGGAGACCCGGGCTTTCTGTAGGAGTTTTTTTGCAAAAGACATGGAATCCTGTTCCGCTTCCAGCTCAATTCGAGGAAACATCAAGTAAGATCCCTTGGGCTTCTGATAGGAAAAGACCTCCGGCATCCGGTCCAGACGCCGGCACATGAGATCCCGGGTTTTTTGGTAATGGCGACAGAAATCATTCACACACTCCTGTGAGCCGGTGAGCGCAGCCAAGGACGCATGCTGCGACACAACCGGTGCGCATATTGCGAGAGGAATATGTGTTTTTGTGATCTGCGGGATCCATTCCTTGGATGCGTGCACATATCCGACTCGCCATCCGGTCATGGCATAGGTCTTTGTAAAGGTAAAGCAGCTGATGGTGCGCTCCTGGATGCCGTCAATAGAAGCGATACTGAAATGGCGGTTTTTATCGAAGACAAAGTACTCATAGGCTTCGTCGGTGATAACAATCAAGTCATTTTTTTGAGCGATCTCAGCCAATGTCCTAAGCTCTTTTTCACTGTAAACCGCACCGGTTGGATTATTGGGAGAACTATACAAAATAGCTTTGGTTTTAGAGGTGATCGAATCTTCAAGCCGGTCAAAATCCAGCTTAAAACCGTCCTCTTCAACAGTAGGAACTAAAACCGGATTTCCGGAGGCCAGCACCACCTGGCGAATATGGGTGGAATAACCGGGAACCGGAATCAGCACTTCGTCTCCAGGGTCAACCACGGCCATAACAGCCGCAGACAATCCTTCGATGGCACCCACAGTTACAATAACTTCCCCGGGATTCGCGGTGATATTGTTTTTCTGCTTCAATTTTTTCGCAATTTCCTCTCGTAAAGCCGGAAGGCCGCCGGTTTCCGAATACCCACCGGTTTTATCTTCCCTGACTGCTTCCACAGCCGCTTGCTTAATATGGCCCGGGGTTCCGGAAGTGGGCTTGGCCCAGGAGAGAAAAGCCACATCCTCCACAGTTTTAGAAAGCCTAGTCATTTCATGAATAGCCGATTCAGGGATATCAACGATTTTTTTTGAAACCAAATGATGAATATTATTAGACATTATATAACTCCTTTTTACCATTTCCTGTTTCAGGATATTATCTTACTGCTAATCTGCCGGCATTTCCACCTGGTTAACTCACCTGACCTATTCATAAAAAAATGGCGATGTTTTCATAATTTCTTTTTTTTCTTATATTGGCATGATTTTTTTGAGAATTCAATCTTGAACGTTTTTCATTATCCATCCGGTTGGAACTCTTATTCATTTGACTTTAGAGGGCTTTAAATTTATTCTTAAATTAAATTATGAAACGCCATGAAATAAAAAAGATAGCCGAAAAATACGGAATTTCTCTTATATACCTTTTTGGCTCACAAGCTGAAAATGGTGCGAAATACTTGAAGGCGGATAATGCGGCTGCTGATGATCTTTCTGATCTTGACCTGGCCGTGTATTTTAAGGAAAGTCTTTCCAATCCGATGAAGATTTACGGGGCTCTTTATAAGGAATTCTCGGAGGTTTTTGAGCCTTTTTATATTGATCTTATCTTCATGCACGAGGTTGAGATACTCTTTCAGTATGAGATTATAAAAGGCATAAGGATCTTTGAGAAAAAGGAATCTCTTGCTGATGAATTTGAAGAAATGATCATGAAAAGGGCTGAGGATTTGGCTTTTAAAAAGAAGATTTTAAACCGGGAAATCTTGGAGGCCATAGAAGATGGTTATATCGAATTTGAATACAGGCCGGATTCTTGAGCTTTTGAGGTTCATTGAATCTTGCCTTGAGGAATTGAGGCCTTTTTCCAAAATGGACAAAGAAGAATTTCTGGCAGATAAGAAAAATCCTCCTTTTGTAGAAAGTTATCTTAGAAGAAGCCTTGAAGCCATTTTTGATATTGGCCGGCATATCCTTGCCAAAACATCTGGGTTTAAAGAAATCGAATATAAAGTAATAGCCAAAGAGCTTGGCCGGAAAGGAGTGGTAACAGAGGAGCTCTCTGATGTGCTTTTTACTATGGCCGGTTATAGAAATAGAATGGTCCATTTTTACAGGGAGGTCACTCCTCAAGAACTTTATTGCATAACAAGAGATAATCTCAAAGATATCGAGAAATATATAAAACAGATGGCATCATTCCTGAAAGCCTATCAAGAGAAGAAGAAATAAAATCTGATTTTTCGGTTTCTCCCTTATTCATCACCTCCAGCACAATTGCCGTTTTTTCTTCAGGCGACCCTTTCCGAAGTTTCATCCGGAGTCCTCCCCTCTTTCTTTCCCCTCTTCGGTCAGGGAGCCTCTTCGGGGTCAGACCTGCCGATCACATTGATATCACGACAATAAACATGATTTTCAGGCCTATTTCAGGCCTTATTCAGTCCTTTTCGGGGCCGGAAAGGACCGATTAGCTCCTCATGCAGATGCCTGTTATTTTAATAAATCGGCGCTTTGGAAGGCGATAACGCTCAATCAAGGCCTTATTCCAGGCATCATAAGGACCTATTTTGTTTGCTTAGAGTTGTTTCCGCGGGTCTGACCCTGCCATGTCTGCCATGCTAAAGGCACCCTAAAAAGAGGAACAGTATAATCTTGGACCCGGTCTCTCAATCAGGTCTGTTGGACCTCATGGTATGGGTCATAAAAAATCCCGCTCTTATTACGCGAGCTTCAGGATGACTTCAGATAACTTTCAATCTCTTCTATGAAGTTAAGGAAATCTTTGTGATTTTCCTGAACCAGTTTTATCAATTTTTCATCCGATATAATCCAATAACGATGAACTAAAGAATTTCTGAAATCAAAAAAAGGTCTTAACTTATCAGATAACGGTTTTGAGATGATATTCTTTTCTCCCGCCCGGACTATCATTTCCACATATCCGGATACGCCTTCTCCTTTATCACGAGTAAAAATATGTGTCAGAACATTGGCAATGATTTCAGCCAATTCGATCAGAAGATATTTCAATCCTTTTACTAGCCAGGGTCTGGCTAAAAGCTCTTCAGTGCCATAATCCTTTAATAGCTCTTGGATTTCAGAAACCCTGGATTTAATATCCAGAAGATATTTTTGAAGTCGGTCTTTATCTAGCTTCATAAAATTTCAGCTTCTTTTAATATGCCCAAGCATTCCCGCATTTTAATGCAGTTATGCTCCATTAATTCCGCCCTTAACTCTGGATTACTATCCAAAATCAACACCCCTTCCCGGAATATGCGGTGTACAAAAGTGAAAGGCAAAAGATTTATGATGACAATATCAATATTATCTGCAATAAAAGGAATATCCTGCTCCTGCAGTTTTCTCGATATCAAAGACTTAAGTTCAGAAGTAACTGCATAAGGATTAGCGGGTTCGGATTTAAGATAAATACCGATGTCAATATCGGAATAATTTTCCTCTTTAGGAAATGAACCGAATAAATAGGCAAAAATAATAGATTCTTCCTGCTCCAGACAATTTGCTATTGCAGATATAATTTTATCCTTCATGTTGAGCCCATTCCTGGATATTTTGTTTCATATTACCACTTTCACCGCCAATATACCACAAATTCATCAAGGGTCCCCTTATCGGGCCGTCACCGCCAATATACCACTCAAGGGTCCCCTTATCGGGGTCAGACCCGCCGATCACATTGATATCACGACAATAAACATGATTTTCAGGCCTATTTCAGGCCTTAATCCGTCCTTTTCGGGGCCGGAAAGGACCG
>JAWLEN010000083.1:2432-10199 GCA_041686095.1 Candidatus Aminicenantota bacterium | reverse complement strand
TGGTAGCTGCTGGCCGCATATTTATCTTGTTCTTCTTTGGTTGCGCCGAACTTTTCAGCCACTATTTCTCCTGTGAGTCCCATATGCTGGTCATCAAAAGCACACCACAGACCATCATAGATCATGGAGTCTATGAGCTTAAGATCTCCCATTTTTTGGCCTTCTCTGACTTTCCATAGCAAGTGAGGGCTTTGGCTCATGCTTTCCATGCCGCCTGCCACCACGATCTCATTTTGCTCCAACCAAATAGAATTAACTGCCAGCCAGACTGCTTTTAATCCAGAGCCGCACACCTTATTTATGGCAAATGAATTGACTGTAGGGGGGATGCCGCCGTTCATAGAAGCCTGTTTGGCCGGGGCCTGTCCCAATCCAGCAGACACCACATTACCCATGATCACTTCATTGACATCTGAGCCTGTAATATCCGCTCTTTTCAGGGCTTCTTTAATAGCAAATCCTCCCAGTTCAGATGCCTTAAATTTTTTTAAACTTCCTAAAAAATTACCGATAGCCGTCCGGGCGGCTCCAACAATATAAACTTCCCTCAATTCACACATTTACTTTTCTTCCTTTCATATTAATATTAGAAAACATAAACTATTCATAAAAAAAGCCGACATGTACAATATAACAAATCCTATGAATAACTTGAAAGATATTTTTTCTCTGAGTTTAAAGAAAAGGCTTTTTTTAAGTTTTTGCATCAGGATTTATTTATGCCGGCTTTTTTTTACCATAATTGAAGCTGCCTGTAAACCGGTTTAATCTGGTCTTCTGAAGTTTTTAGCATTTTAAAAATTGTTTCTAGTGGCATGAAAGAGAAGTTCATATTCTTCGATAAGACCTTCATCAGCAAAGCTGAAATAACAATTGTTGCCGATTATGATATGGTCCAGGACTTTGAGTTGCATGATTTGTGCTGAAAAAACCAGTTCTTTTGTGATTTGTTTATCGCTTTCCGATGGAGAAGGGTCTCCTGAGGGATGATTGTGGACAAATATAAGGGAAGAAGCATGGTGCTGAAGAGAAGCTAAGATGATTTCTCTGGGATAAACCACACTCGAATCCACAGTTCCTTCTGAAAATGTCTTTTCCTCTAAGATTTGATTCTTGGCATTCATGAAAAGCACCTTAAACTTTTCTCTTTTACTTTCTCTAAGAGTGAGATATAGATAATCAAATATTTCTTTAGATGAATTGCATACGGGTTTGTCCATCATACGGGATTTTAAAAAGCGATGCGAGACCTCTCTAACCAGCCTGATCCCGAAAACATTGTTAGGCCCAATCCCTTTTATCTCCTGAAGTTCTTGAGGATCTGCTTCCAGCACAGAACTGAGTGTTTTGAACCTTTTTATGGCTTGCTTGGCTTCTGATTTGCAGTCTCTTCTGGGAGTCCCCAGAGTCAAGAGGAGTTCAATGATTTCATAGTCCAGAAAGCTGTCCACTCCACCCTGTAAAAATTTTTTTTTAAGCCGCTGGCGGTGTCCTTTCTGCGTTTCCATTTTTATAAAGATTCAAATCGCTATTTATATAGACGCCCTTTAGTGTTCGATATTCCCATTTAATTTCAGATTATTTGGAAAGAACGTGCAAAGGAAATACAGGTGTGATTTTGTTTCAAGATATAAAATGTTAATCCTGGTCATTCACGAGTCGAGATTAAGGGCTTAATGAAATTCAGGTGTGGCTTGTGTTCCGTTCAAACGTTCTGAGGGAAAGGGCACAGGGTTCGTCACCCGCTCGATTCCCCAGCGAGGAATCTCTCTCCCGGTTCAGGCTTCGCTCTCCTCTAAAGAGGAACCATGCCCGCTCAGCCCTCACAGGGGATTCCTCACCCCATGCCCTTCTCCCTCTGTAGGAATACCGATCCGTGAACAATTCAGGTTGAATATTTCATGCATTGATAACGCACGCTCAGTGAAATTCAGGTGCGGCTGAAGCGACATTGAAGATTTAGCCTTCTGAGTGCATGAATTTGATCCTGGGATATTCACAAGCTGAGGTTGCGGCAGATGCAAGGCGCAGGGTGTGAAGCTGTGGTCCTTCACCGCGAATGCCCTGCAACGCAGCAGATGCCGTGAGATCAGCTTGCCTGTAAGGTAAAATATGTATGCATTTAGATTAAAATCATAACTTGACTAAAATAATAATCATGCTTTTAATGAATAGTACAGTTAGGAAAAGTCAGTTCATGATAAATTTGTATGCAAATGCATACAGATTTTATGAATGACCAGGATTATTTTTTGCGGGCTTTATTGATAATATAATTGCGGATGGATTTGGCGGCTTTTCTTCCGTCCCCTAAAGCAAGGATCACGGTTGCATTCCCCCTTATGGCATCTCCCCCTGCGTACACACCTTCAATGTTTGTCATCAGATTATGGTCTACGTTGATCTGTCCCCAGTCATTCACCTCAAGTTCTGGAGTCCGGGAGAGAAAGAGTCTATTAGGCATAGAACCCAGTGCTTCCACAATGGTTCTGATTTTTATTTTGAATTCACTTCCTTCTATTTTTTTTGGCCGCGGGCGTCCGCTTCTATCTGGTTTTCCCAGCTCCATCTTGTACAGCTCGACTTCTTCAAGCCACCCGTCATCATCTCCGATAAATTTTTTCGGAGAGATCAATTCCTTAAGAATGATTCCTTCTTCCACTGCGTGCTGGATTTCTTCGATTCTGGCTGGAGACTGCTTTTTTGTTCGTCTGTATAATATATAAACTTTTTCTATCCCTAATCTGAGTGCGCACCTGGCTGCGTCCATGGCCACATTTCCAGCTCCAATAATTCCTATGGGGCTTTTGCAGACAATGGGTGTATCAAATTCCAAGAATTTATAAGCCTTCATAAGGTTAACTCTTATAAGGAATTCATTGGCGGAATAAACTCCTTTCAAGCTTTCTCCGGGAATATTCATAAACATAGGGGCTCCCGCACCAGTGGCGAGAAATAGGGCGTCATATTCTTTTCTTAATTCATCAAATTTTATGTTCTGTCCCACGAAAAAATTCAGTTTGATATCCACTCCAATGTCATTAAGGTATTTGATTTCATAATCAACCACTTCAGTGGGAAGACGAAAGGCGGGAATTCCGTATTGGAGTACACCTCCAGCCTTATGCAGGGCTTCAAACAAAGTGACTTTAAAGCCGAATTTTCTTAAATCAACAGCGCAGCTTATGCCGGCAGGGCCAGATCCAACGACAGCCACTTTTTCTGGTCTTTCCTTAATGAGGAATTCTTCTTTGATCCCTGCATGGCGGGCCCAATCAGCAACAAATGCCTCTAATTTACCGATGTTGATCCCCTGATCGCGTTTAGACAGAGGGCACACTCCTTCACATTGATTTTCTTGAGGGCATACTCGGCCTGTAATGGCTGGGATTGGATTGTCTTCCTTAATGATAAAAAAAGCTTTTTTGAAATTAGCATTAGCTATTTCCCTGATCATTTCCAGTATTTTCATGTTGATAGGACACTCGGTTTCACAGGGAAGACCTTTACATTGGATGCATCTTTGAGCCTCTTTGATCACTTCTTTTTCGTTATAACCCAAAGGGACTGACTTGAAGTTCTTGATGCGTTCTTTTGGTTTTTGTTCGCGCATTGGAACACGTTTCCCTCCGAGCTTGATCATTTGGACTTTATCCTTTTCTTGAAATCTTCATAAGCCATGGTTTCTTTTTCGCGAAACATGGAAAGGCGGCTGATAACCGCATCAAAATCCACTTTATGAGCATCAAATTCAGGGCCGTCAATGCAGGCCAGCTTCATCTCGCCGTTAACATAAGTGCGGCAGCATCCGCACATCCCTGTCCCGTCCACCATTATGGTGTTCAAGCTGGCTATGGTTTTTATTTTATAGGGACGTGTCACCTCAGCCGCGGCTCTCATCATTTGAGGAGGACCGATGACAATGACTCTATTGATATCCTCTTGATGTTGGTTTTTTGCTAAGACCTCTTTAAGCACATCTGTGACAAAACCATGATGTCCTTTTGAACCATCATCTGTAGAAACATAGATTTCATGACTAAATTCTTTGATCTCCTCTTCTAAGATCAGCATTTTTTTTGTTCTGGCACCTAGAATGGAAGTGATTTCATTTCCAGCTTCTGTCAGGGCTTTGACAATAGGGTATATGCATGCGATACCTGTCCCGCCTCCTACACATATCACTTTTCCGAATTTTTTTATCTCACTGGGATTACCAAGAGGTCCCACGCAGTTGATCAGCGAATCTCCCTCTTCTAAGCTACTGAGCTCCATGGTTGTTTTTCCAACCACTTGAAAAACCAGGGTTATGGTTCCTTTTTTAGGAGCCACACTGGAAACGGTGAGAGGGATTCGTTCACCCTTTTCATGAATACGGATAATGACAAACTGTCCTGCACTGAATTTTTCTGCAACATGGGATGCCTTGATTTCAATTTGATAAGTATCTGCACTTAACTGTTTTTTATTCACTATTTGATGGCTCATCCCAGAACCCCTTCTTTTTCTATGGTCGCCCAAATAGCAAAATCAGGGCAGAACATCTCACACAAACCGCAGTTCAAACAGCGGTCAGCATTTATGACAATAGGATGTCTGTAACCATGGGAGTTTTTTTCCTCGGAGAGTTCCAGAACTTCTGTCTGGCATACCGCTACACAGATACCGCAGCCCTTGCATCTTTCCTTTAAAACGAAAACCTCGACTTTTTGACCTTTATGAGTCATGAGTCCTGTTTATATCTAAAAATTTGCCGATTATGATTCTTTTCTGTCTCCGCAGATCAAGATTCTTAACCGGCACCCAAAACTGGATTTCAGAATTATCATTATAGAAGGCCATTTTTTCCACAGGATCTAAAATTCTTCCTGTATTGGCATCATATATCAGACAAGGGGAAATAAGTTCTATTAAAGAAAGCCCCTGGACAGAAAAGGATTCAACAAAAGAGTGCTTCATCCAACCGGCTCTTATCGGAGTCCACCTGGCCACAAAGGAGGCTCCAATGGAATAAGCCATATAAGGTATGTTGAAGGGGATTTCAAATTCGCCTTTTGTTGACCGGCGCATGTAAGGGGTCATGGGAAAGGCTTGGTCTTTACTCAATGCATATATAAAGTTGTTGATATAAATGATCAATATATTGAGTTTTCTTTTTTTAGCCTTTTTAAGTTCTTCGCCTCCTGAAATAAGAAAATCAGCGTTATTTAGAAAAACCACGATTTTTTTGTCAGGATTTTTTTCATTTATATGCACTGCTTTTTCAATGATATGTCCGTCAGTGACGGAGCTGGATGAGAGACATAAGAATTCTGAGATTTTGCCTGTGCATCCCATTCCGCTGATTATGTAGAGATCGTCTCTATCAATATCTTTCTCTTTACAAGCTTCAAAAAAGCTGTAAACAGCTGTTCCGATTCCACATCCGGGACACCAGACCGTTGGAAATATATCTGAGACCAGGAAATAATCAGTAGGATGAAAAAGATTTTCTAAGGAACTGGATTTTTGTTTGACCATCACTGTGTTTTGTTTAAAAATTTTCCTATGATGATGTTTTCGATACCTTCTGTTTTGAGCTTTTCCATTGGATAACCGTTTTCAATTTTAGCATTTTTCAGATAATATCCCATCCTGTCAATAGTTTTTCCTTCATATCCGCTGCTTGCGTAATACATAAGACAGGGAGAAATGACTTCTATGAAGGAAAAGCCCGCTTTCAATATAGTTTCTTTTAAAGAATAGGCAAGTCTGCGGCAGTGGAGAGGAGTCCACCTGGCTATATAGGAGGCTCCGCATTCTTTCATCAAAAGAGGGAGATTGAATACATCTTTGGGTTCTATATGACAGTCTTGTTTTCTGAAATTAAAGTGCATAAATTTTTTGTGGAAAAACAGGATGTTGCAAACAAAGCTGTTTATATATATAGCAAGGACTTCTGTTCCCGCATGACAGGATTTTAGAAGTCCGTCAATGCCGTTCACCATTAAATCATTGTCATTGAAAAAAATGACCATTCTAGATTTTGGATTTTTCTTCTTTAGCTTGTCAGCCTCTTTGAAAGGATCCTCAGATTCAATACTCTTTAAATTAAGGTGGTCGCTGATTTTTCCAGTGCAGCTGATTCCTGAAGATACGATAAAAATATTTTCTTTCTTTATTTTCATTTTGTTTACAGTCTGAATAAATATATTGACCACAATTCCAATCCCGCAGCCGGGACACCATATTGTGGGGAGATTTTTAAGGTGTAAAAAAGCATCAGCAGGATGATTTTGCTTCTTAGCCATAACCAAGAATTTTGGCTTATACCACCAAAGTTGTCAAGTTTTCTTCCGATTGAATAAGCATTCCTAAAACCGTGATAGAGTTAACTTGACATATAAGGGGAAGGGCAAGGGCAAGGGATTCGTCACCCGCTCGATTCCCCAGCGAGGAATCTCTCTCCCGTTCGGGCTTCGCTCCCCTCTAAAGAGGGGCCATGCCCGCTCCGCCCTCAAGGGGATTCCTCATCCCTTTCCCTCTACCCTTAATAAACATTATAAATCACATGTATCACGGTTTTAAAAATGCTTGCTCCGATTGCCAGCAGAGGACTGGAGTAATTCTTTGAATCATGCGAAAATGACGGAAGAAAACAGACTCTATTTACGTCTAAATAAAAAAAGAAAAGGAGAATCAAATGAAAAGAAATATTTTGTTATCAGGGATTGCGATTTTATCGTTGTTGACTTTAGGACTTAGCTTCCAAAATGCGGATGTTTCTGGAGACTGGGAATTCAGTATGCAGACAGGAAGAGGAGAATTCAACGAGACTATTCATTTCGACCAGGAAGGAGAATCAATAACTGTGACCATGCCGGGCCGAGGCGGAGGAGTATTTACAGGAGAAGGTACTGTAAAAGGGAATGATATTGAATGGACCATTGTCAGAAATACCCCAAGAGGAGAATTTACTTTCAAGTACACCGGTGTGGTGGAAGGTGATTCCATGTCAGGTACTGTAAAGATGGGACAGGGGGGTTCTATAGAGTGGACGGCTGAGCGAAAGTAAGGTAAACTGGCCTTTGTAGTTTTAGTGCAAATGAAGGGAAGATTTTTCCTAACCTTTCGTCTAAATAGTTGACAGAGGTTAAAATACTTGAAAATTTTTTATGGAAGAAAAAGAGCTTGTTCAGTCCGCACAAAAAGAGGACAAAGACTCTTTTGGAATTTTAGTGGATAGATACAGGAATAAAATGTTTTATCTCGCCTACAGCATGACAAACAACAGAGAAACAGCTGATGACTTAGCCCAGGAAGTGTTTATCAAAGCATACCGGGCTCTTCCCAGGTTTAACCTTGAGTCTAAATTCAGTACATGGCTTTACAGGATCGCCATTAACACCATAAAGGATTTTCATCGGAAAGAGTCCGGGATAGAGAAAGTAAGCCTTGATCAAAGAACAGACGTTCCGGATGCGAAAAATTTTAAGGGTGAAGAAGAGAAGCAGGAAAAATTGAAGCTTATTCGAGAAAACATTAATAAACTGCCGGAAAAACACAGGATTATTCTTACCCTCAGAGATGTTCAGGGGAAATCATATTCAGAAATTGCTGATATCCTCAAAATTGCTCCGGGCACTGTAGATTCTCGCCTTTTCAGAGCCAGAAAAAAACTCAGAAAGGTTATGGCTCCTTACTTAAGTTTATTCAGGAGGGAATCATGAAATGTAAAAAAGCAGAGAGACTTATTTTACGGTCTATGGACCATTCTTTAAATCCAGA
>JAWLEN010000083.1:0-2332 GCA_041686095.1 Candidatus Aminicenantota bacterium | reverse complement strand
TTATGGCTCCTTACTTAAGTTTATTCAGGAGGGAATCATGAAATGTAAAAAAGCAGAGAGACTTATTTTACGGTCTATGGACCATTCTTTAAATCCAGATGAGAAAGAAGACCTGTTAAGACATTTGAAGGAATGTCCTTTATGCCGGAAAAAACAGGAAGAATATAAAAATATTCTGGGAATACTTGGAGAACAGGAATTTCCTGAACCCAAACCTTATTTTTGGACACGATTAAAACCCAGACTGAAAAGAGACCGGAGTTATGAGTCATGGCTGGCATGGGAAAAGTGGGGTTTGAGGGCCATACCCGTCTCCCTTCTGATCCTTATTTTATTTGCTTTTCTGGTAACAATTTTTATTCCTTCTGAGCAGACGGAATTGAGCCGGGCTGAAATCCTTCTGCAGAACCAGAATCCTTTTGTTGATACTCTGCCTTTGCTGGAAGAAGGCCGAGTTGAGAACGAAAATATTCATCTTATATTTACTTCCATAAACGGAGAAAACGGAACAAGGAGATATTTTCCATGAAAAATAAATATAGAATAATCATCATACTTTCATTTATCCTTGTGTTTGCTGCTGGATTGGTGAGCGGTATATTTTGTGATAAGTACTTTATAAAAAAAGATTTTAGGAAGCCTCCTCCTGGAAGAAAGCCTCCCGGTCATTTTCCTACTCTTGAGGATATATCCAAGGAGCTGGACCTGGAAGAAAGTCAGGAACAAGAAATCCGAGAGGTCTTTAATAATACAGAAAAAAAACTGGATGAAATGAGGCATCAGATCGGAAGGCAGTTCTCTTCCATAAGAAAAGAACTTATTACAGATATTAAGAACACATTAAATGATGAGCAAAAAATAAAATTCGATGAGATGATAGAAAGATATTTACAAAAATATTTTAAAGAAAGAAAAAAATCAGATCAAAGAACGAAAGAGCCATCAAATAAGGAAAAGAATTAGGAGGATCATATGAAAAAGAAAATAATCATTATTTCTTTAATAGGAATTGCCATAATCCTAGTGATTTTATATTTCACTGTACTCAAAGGCAATGGTTCTAATGGGACAGTCTATTTTAAGGAGAAAGTTGATAGTGGTGACATTGTGGCTCTGGTGGATACCACAGGCGAGGTGAATCCAGTGACTATTGTGGATGTGGGAAGTCAGGTATCCGGTGAAATATCAGAAATTTATGTGGATTTCAATTCTCAGGTGGAAAAAGGGCAGGTGATAGCCAAGCTCAACCCAGAGCTTTTTCAGACTAGAGTCAACCAAAATGAAGCCAATTACCAGAGTGCTCAAGCTCGATTAGAGAAGGCAGAGGTCACCCTTCAGAATGCCAAGAGACAGATGGACAGGTCTCTGGAACTTTTTGAGAGAGAGTTGGTATCGACTGAGGAGAAGGAAAGCGCTGAGGCAAATTATTTCAATGCCAAAGCTGACTTGCAGTCAGCGGAAGCCAGCCTCGAACAGGCCAAATCTCAGCTTGAATCCAGCAGAGTAGACCTTTCACACACCATTATCCGTTCTCCTATCGACGGCGTAGTGATCAACCGCAATTACAATGTGGGTCAAACCGTGGCTGCCAGTTTTCAGGCTCCCGTGCTTTTCCAGATAGCCAATGACCTCACTAAGATGCAGGTGGAATGCGGAGTGGATGAGGCAGATATTGGAAAAGTTACAGAAGGGCAGAAGGTGAAATTCACTGTCGATGCTTTTCCTGATGAAGAATTCATAGGGGAAGTAGAGCAGGTAAGATATTCGGCTGTGGTGGAATCCAATGTGGTGACTTATCCCACTATAGTCAATGTTGCAAATCCTGAACTCAAATTGAGACCTGGCATGACAGCCACAGTTTCTATCATTGTGGGCGAAGCCAAAAACGCGCTGCGGGTCCCCAATTCAGCTTTAAGGTACAGCCCTCCTCAAGAGGTGATGATGGAAGTCTTTGCTGAGATGAGAAACGCAAAGCAAGCCCAGGGAAAACAAGCCCCTCAGGGGAAGGCAAATCCTTCTAACCCAAGCGGCCAGGGAATGGGACAGGGCTTGGCTCAAAATAGAAGAAAAGATATGGCCAGTGTTTGGATCCAAGACGAAAACGGAAAACTCAAGATCCTGTTTATACGTACAGGAGTAACAGATAACATTTATACAGAAATAAAGAGTGATAATTTAGAAGATGGCCAGGAAGTCATCATAGACGAAGGGAGAGCTAATGAAGAAAGAAGAGGAGGGCCGCCTGTGATGAGAATGCTTCGTTAAACACAGGAAAGTATAATGAGTGAAAACAATAACCTTATAAAATTGGAGAACATCACCAAAACATATG
>JAWLEN010000006.1:0-41792 GCA_041686095.1 Candidatus Aminicenantota bacterium | reverse complement strand
GACATGAGACCAGGCCCGAAATAATAGGGTTTCTGATTTTTTTGGCCGAACTGGCAGTTTTCTTGATCGATAGAGGGGCTGGAACTTCCAAGTATGAGGGAAAAGACCCCGGAAGCGGTAGTGAAAAAATCTGGTTCAGAATTAAAAGTTGAAACCGCTCCCATCCCAATTCCCGCAGCAGATACCATATCTATAGTTTGAGTGTCGATGTAATCGTAGACTCCGAACACGCCGCTTAAACCATGTTTCGTTTTTGTTCCGCTGAGCATGACAGTGGTGAAAATTTCTTTATCCAAGCCGTTGTCTTTTTGAAAACCGAGTCGACAATCAAGAAGAAACCAGTCGTAAGGTTTTATGTTCGTTAGGTCTTTTTTTATATAGTCTGTGTTTTCCACAGATAAACCGAGAAGGTATTTTTGTTGGTTTGTTGTTGACCAGTAGGTCCCTATAGGAAAGTGAAATCTGTAATCATGGTCTTCGGGTAACAAATTTAATCCGGATAATTTTTTTGGAAAAAGACTATAGCTAAAGGAGGGATTGATGAAAAGAGTGAGAGTTTTCTGAAGAATTCCTTTAAAACCTGTTGAATTCTGACTCCATAAGGATTCGGCAATTTGATAAAGAGGTCCTCCCAGCACAACTCCTCCTAAAGTTGTCATGAGAGTGTCATTGATAGAAGGATAGTTTGATTCAAAAAACAATTCCCACATCAGACTACCTGCGGCTGTGTAAAAAGTGGATTCCAGCGTATCAAGACCGTTCAATCGAGCCGAGGAAAAGTAAAGAGCTCCATGATAGGGATGGGCAAGATTATTGCTTATAAAAGTACCTTTGTCCCACTCAAATCCATTATCTAAGTTGTTGATTATAGACTTAACGGATATCTGAGCCCACTCTTTTTTGAGTATAAACTTATCAAAAGACCATACTGCAAGGTTTATTCCACTGATATCTAAAAACGCTCCTGCATAAGATTTTATTCCCTGGGAATAGGGTGATGCATAGGAAGAGAGTTTAAAATCAAATTGTTGAGGATTGTGTTTAACCAAGCTGAATTCTGGGTAAGTGTTTTTTATTTTTGGAGAGGAATCATGAAAAGGCAATGGGCCTTTATCTGAGGTGATGGTTTGTGGGGGGGCTATGAGTTTTTCTTTGTTAACATTGGAGGGACTGAGAGAAAAAGAATCGATATAAAAATCAGAGGAAATATTGTTTTTTTGTGTATTCTGTTTTAGCTCTGTTTCATTTGCAAACAAAACAGAAAAATTAAACAGTAAGAGTATTAAAGATATGAGTGCATCTTTTCTCATTTCCCCTCCAGTCTTAGCTGATTAACAGGGAAATCTGGTTATTATTAATATAAATATAAAATTTATGAATACACTATATTTCTACCATATTTATGGAAAAAAATCAATGAATGAAATCAGAGGTAAGCGTTTCAAAAACCGTGATAGAGTTTATTTGACATATAAGTGGAAGGGCAAGGGATTCGTCACCCTCTCGATTCCCCAGCGTGGAATCTCCCTCCCGGTTCGGGCTTCGCTCCCCTCTAAAGAGGAACCATGCCCGCTCCGCCCTCACAGGGGATTCCTCATCCCTTGCCCTCTCCCCTTAATAAATATTATACTTCACCTGTATCGCGGTTTTGGAAATACTTGCAACTCAGAGTAAGGCGAGATTTATTGGAAGAGACTGAATTTGATTCTCAGACCGATCTGGAGGGATAGGCCTGATAAATTAAGCTTGGCTTTTTCTGGATTTGAGACTCCATATCCAGACGGGGTGTTATCTCTGACAAAAAGGAGAGAAAAGGTTTCTTTATTAGGTGTTTCCCCGTCGTAAATATACATGTATCCTTCTTCTTTATACTCAAAACCAGTGGAATCTTTTTGGATGTTTTCTCCTTTTAGATTTTTAACCTGTGCATAACGGCCGGATGCTTCTATGAAAAGGCTTAAATGGCGGCCTAGATCATGGACAAATCCTATTCCAAGGAACCCTCCGAGTTGGCTGGCGTCAGCTTCTCCCTTCCATTCCTGCCAAGTCTCATCTTCAGTTTTTCTGTAGAAATAAGTGCACTCAGCCAAAATATATTCAGCACCAGCCTTAATATAGAATTCTGGAATGATATTGTAGGAGACAAAGGCTCTGATCGGAATAATCTCTATTTCAGGCCTGGTTTTAACATCTGTCTGCGTAAAATTGATTAAACTTTCTTTTTTACCATAAAAATAATCAGCTCCGATTCCAACATGAAGACCTTGTCCCAATGGTAGGCTTACCTCTCCTCCGAATAAATAATTAAGATGGAGAGGATGAAATTCTCCGGTTTTTTCTTGGCTCAGAATGTTTTGATAGTAGTCAATAAATCCTTTGGAACCTTTGTTTAAATCTCCCACTAAGGAGTAGTTGCCCCCTCCTGAGAAATTAATATGGATTTGAGAAACTTGAGGTAAAAAAGAAGTCTTCTTTACTTTAGGTTTGGCAGTGGATTGAGGCGTCTCGACCTCTTCCTTTTTTTCAGGTATTTCTTTTTTTACTTTCTTTGGTTCCTCAATGGTTTCTTTCTGTTCTTCTGATGAAACAGAGGTTTGGATTTTTTTTACCAGGCTTTCGTGAACATAACCTTCTATTATTTTTTCGTCACCAATAGTGATTCTTACATGATACCAAGGTCCTTCTTGGCCAAGGAGATCCATGGTGTTTCCCTGTTTGGCTAAATGGATAATGGGACTTCCTATATCAGGTTCTGCTCTTACATTGGCTAGTTCCGTAACCACTTCAAGTTTAACAATTTTATTCTGTGAGATACCGCAAATAGGACCGGATAGCAGGAATTGAGATAAAAAGATGAGTGATAAAAAAGTGATTGTCCTTTTTATTCTTCTCAATTTGGCATCCTTTGCAAGGAATTATAGAAGAGGGTCATTCAACTGTCAAGAAACAAAAAGCACAGTATCTTTAACAGAAATGATAAAAAATGATATCATAGTAAAAAAGAAAATAAAAATTTAGCAAGAGATAATAATGTTATTTGCAAATTTACTTTATTCTGTATCAAGAATAGCTCATTTTATCCTAAACATATATATATGGATTATTTTTGCTCATGTGATTCTCTCATGGATCAGAACACCTTCTTTGTATAAAGTGAGGTTGATTCTTTTTAAATTGACAGAACCGATTTTAGCTCCTATTAGAAGATTTGTTCCCCCTTACAAGTTTGGAGGATTGGATATCAGTCCCATAATTGCCTTTGTGTTGATTTTACTCATCGATACGGTCATTGTTAAATCTATTTCTCAATATGCCATCCAGCTTTTAGGTCCACAGACTTATTCGTTCTAAAGGGCTGCTTGAGTTGAGAGCATATGAGTTCTTCAAGTCCTTATTAGGAGGAAATAAAGATTGCGTATTTCAGTGACTGTAAGTCCAGGTTCCATGAAGCCAGGAATTAATCAAATCAAAGATAGAGAATTTAGAGTAAAAGTAAAATCACCTCCAGAAAAAGGCAAAGCAAACAAGGAAGTCATAGAGAGATTAGCCAAGTATTTTAGTATTTCAAAATCTCAAGTCAGCATACTAAGAGGCCATACCTCAAGAAAAAAAATAATTGAGATAAAGAGTATTTAACCGGAATTGTTCATAAAATCTGGATTATGATGGAGCTGTTGTTATATTATAGACTGTGACATTTACAAAAAACCCAGATATTTATAGGAATAGCTGAGCATGGGAATTTATAATTTAGTGAGTTTTGCGGGCGTTTTAGTCATTGCTGGTTTTGCCTGGTTGTGTTCCTCGAATCGGCGTGTGGTTAATTGGAGGGTTATATTTTGGGGGATTACCCTTCAATTTATAGTGGCTGTTTTTGTCTTTGTGCTTCCAACTGGAGCTAAGTTTTTTCTTTTTATTAACAATTTAGTGGCAACGGTCCTGGATAGTGCTAAAGAAGGAGCTGAGTTTGTATTCGGGCGGTTGGCCTTGTCCCCTGGAGAAACAAATGAGACGGGAGAGACATCTTTGGGATCTTTTTTAGCTTTTCAAGCGTTTCCGACCATCATATTTTTTGCAGCTCTGATTTCAGCTCTCTATTATCTAAAAATAATGCCCTTGATTATTAGAGGCTTTTCTTATGTTTTTACAAGACTCATGAAGATCAGCGGAGCTGAGTCACTCAGTGCCTCCAGCAATATTTTTGTTGGCGTGGAGTCGTCTTTGGTCATAAAACCTCATTTGGATGATATGACCAAATCTGAATTAGCCACTGTATTAGCTGCAGGAATGGGCACCATTGCTTCGACGGTTCTTGCCCTTTATGTGTTCACCCTTCAGGAACAGCTGCCTACGATTGCGGGGCACCTTGTGTCTGCCTCACTTCTTTCAGCTCCGGCTGCGGTGGTTATGTCTAAGCTGATAGTTCCAGAGACTGAGAAGCCAAAGACTCTGGGAGTCGATGTAAAGCCTCATTATGAAAGAGAGGAAAATCTTATCGCTGCCATTATCAATGGAGCCAACAGTGGCCTTAGGCTCTTAGGCGGCATTATCGCTCTTCTTATTGCTTTTCTGGGTCTGATCGCTTTATTGGATTTGATTTTGGGTTGGATGGGAGGTCATGTAAATCATGTTTTCAATTTAAATTTTGATTGGTCCATAAGGTCTATTTTGGGCTATATATTTTACCCATTCACCATAATCCTGGGAGTGCCTCCCAGTGATGCCTTTGAAATCGCTAAGCTTTTGGGAGAACGGACAGTGGCCACAGAAGTGGTATCCTATAAGGACCTGGCAAAGCTCATGGCTGATAGCGCTCTTGTGCATCCCCGGTCTGCTATCATTGCTTCTTATGCTTTATGTGGATTTGCCCATTTTGCATCACTGGCAATTTTTGTCGGTGGGATAAGCGCTTTGGCTCCAAAAAGAATGAAAGACCTTTCACGAGTTGGCCTTAGAGCGCTTCTGGCAGCCACCCTAGCCTGCCTTATGACAGGAGCGGTAGCAGGTATCTTTTATTCATCAGGCTCTATACTCCTGGGGGGTTGATAAATATCTATGATCTCTTGCGTCTTAGTTTATATTTGTTAAAATAATTTCAAAAAAAAGAGAAGTTGGAACAGAATCTTAAATACTGGATTGCCTTTAGTCTTTTGTTTGCAGGGGACTTAGCTTCTGCACAAAAGATTTTTCAACGCTTCCCGTCTGTTGAAGATATTTTTAAAGCCCATAAAAATGACTTTGATGGATTAGGCATCAACAAAGAGAAACTTGAAGTCATAAGGTCCCAAAAAATACTTGAGCGAGCCATAAGAGAACTTGACAGAATAAACAAAAAAAGCTATACAGTGCTAACTATAGAGGATAAAAAATATCCTCAATACTTAAGAGAAATTTTTGACCCCCCTTACGTCCTTTATTGTGTAGGGAATTTAGATGTGCTCAGAGACCCCGCGGTTTCCATTGTGGGAGCGCGAAGGTCCTCGCCTTATGGAAGAGCCGTGGCTGAGAAGCTGGCTTTTGAGTTAGCTTCCCGAGGCCTTGTCATAGTGAGCGGTATGGCAAGTGGGATTGATTCCATGGCTCATTGGGGTGCATTAAAAGGAGGCCGAACAGTGGCTGTATTAGGCTCTGGACTTGATAATGTTTATCCAAGAGAAAACAGAAAACTTTTTAATCAGATAAAGGAATCCGGTGCTGTGATAACTGAATACCCTTTAGGATCAAAGCCTCTTGGATTTCATTTTCCATTAAGGAACAGGATCATCAGCGGTTTGTCTATGGCTGTGGTTGTGGCGGAAGCAGCAGAAAGAAGCGGATCGCTGATATCAGCAAGGCTTGCACTGGAACAGAACAGGGAAGTGATGGCGGTTCCAGGGAATATCACATCAAAACTGAGTAAAGGTACCAATTGGTTGATAAAAAACGGAGCAAAATTGGTAGAGGGGTGGGAAGACATCGTTGAGGAGCTGCCACCTTATGTGAGAGAAAATCTGATTGAAGTGCCTTTAGAAAGACCGAAAGAGAGTGTTTCATTGAATGCCAGGGAAAAAGATATCGTCAAACATCTGAGTATAGATTCTCTGACCCACATAGATGTCCTGGCAAAAAAAGCTGATTTAAGCATATCAGAGGTTTTATCTGTTCTTTTAAAGTTGGAACTTAAAGGTGTGGTTGTTCAGAGTCCCGGAAAATTTTTTCAAAGGAAATGGTGATGGATAAAAAATTAGTCATTGTAGAATCTCCAGCAAAAGCAAAAACTGTAAACCGCTATCTAGGCTCCACTTATTCAGTCAAAGCTTCCTTAGGTCATATTCGAGATCTTCCTGAAAATAGGTTGGGGGTTGATATTGAAAATGATTTTAAACCCGAATACAAAATAATCCCGGGAAAGAAGAAAGTTGTGTCACATCTTCAAAATGAAGCTCACAAGAGTGATTCTGTTTTACTAGCGGCTGATCCGGATAGGGAAGGAGAAGCTATTTGCTGGCATCTATCAGAAGTGTTGAAAGATTACAATTCTAATATCCACCGTATTTTGCTGCATGAGATAACAAAAAAAGCAGTGGAGGATGCTTTTGAAAAGGTCCTGTCTTTGGACGAGAATAAGATTAAGGCCCAGCAGGCAAGAAGGATTTTGGATAGGCTTGTGGGCTACCGGATAAGTCCTCTTCTGTGGAAGAAGATAGGAAAAGGTTTGAGTGCGGGGAGAGTTCAGTCTATCGCTCTTCGTTTGATATGCGAGAGAGAAAAAGAGATCAATGATTTCGTCCCTAAAGAATTTTGGAATATCGAGGCTAGCCTTAGAGCTTCCTCTCCTCCTGTATTTACAGCAGGCCTGGTAAAAATAAAAGGGAAAAAAACAAAAATAAGAGATGGAGAAACAGCAAAAAAGATAATAACCGAGTTGGAAAAGAGCTCCTTCATCCTGGAAGATTTAAAAGTAAAGTTAAAAAGAAAAAATCCTTATCCTCCTTATATAACAAGCACTCTCCAGCAGGACAGTTTTCGCATCAATAAGTTTCCTGTGAAAAAAACCATGATGATCGCTCAAAAGCTTTATGAGGGCTTGGAAATAGGGGGAAGAGGATTGGTCGGCCTTATTACTTATATGAGAACTGATTCTGTCCGAATCTCAGAAATTGCTATTAAAGAAGGAAGGAAATATATAGAAAAAAAATATTCCAAAGATTATCTGTCAAAGACTCCCAGGAGGTTTAAAAACAAGAAAAAAGCCCAAGATGCTCATGAGGCCATACGCCCTACTTCTTTTGACCTCTCTCCGGAAAAAGCAAAGCCTTATTTAAACAGAGATCAGTTCAAAGTGTATTCAATGATTTGGAACCGATTTATTGCTTCCCAAATGAAACCCGCTGAATTTGAAGAAACTGTTTTTGAGATAAAAGCAGGAAATTATCATTTTCGGGCTAAAGGCTCAGTCATGAAATTCAAAGGATTTCTTGCTGCCTATCCAAATATAAAAGAAAAGGATGAAAGGCTTCCGTCAGCCAAAAAAGGGGAAACTTTAGAGCTGAAGAAGCTTAACAGTGAACAGAAGTTTACCCAGCCTCCTCCCCGTTATTCAGAAGGAACATTGGTCAAGGAGCTGGAATCAAAGGGAATAGGTCGTCCCAGCACCTATGCCCCCATTATTTCTACAATCCAGGGCAGGGATTACGTGTTAAAAAAGGAGGGAAGGTTTATCCCCACTGAGGTTGGAATATTCGTGAACAATTATTTAATCAATAATTTTCCTGATTTAATGCAGTTTGAATTTACAGCACAGCTTGAAGAGGACCTGGATCTTATAAGTGAGGGAGAAAAAAGTTGGCAAGAATCTATAAAATCCTATAATGAGCTTCTTGATAAAGATTTAGAAAGAGCAGGCCAAAAACAAGGGGTGAAAACCAAAGGAATTCCTTCTGAGGAAAAGTGTCCGGAATGCGGGCGTCCTCTGGTTATTAAATCTGGTAAATATGGAAAATTTAAAGCCTGTTCAGGTTTTCCAGAATGCCGTTTCAAAAAAAGCCTGAATAAAAAAGAAGCGAAACCCGTGGATGAAAAATGTCCCCAATGCGGTTCTCAGCTTGTTTGGCGTCATGGACGGTATGGATCTTTTATAGCCTGTTCCAATTATCCCAAGTGCAAATATATTAAAAAAGAGAAAAAAGATACAGGTATCGAATGTCCAGAGTGCGGTGGCAGCATTGTGAGGAAAAAAACTAAAAAAGGGAAGATTTTTTACGGATGCAGCAATTTTCCTAAATGTAAATTTGCTTCATGGGATGAGCCCCTCGCAAAATCCTGTCCAGAATGCGGAAGGAGTATAATTTTCAAGAAAAACCTGATCAAAGGAAGGCCTTATTTATACTGCGAAAAAAAAGACTGCTCCTATAAGGAATATATTGATAAAGAAAAAATATGGGAGCAGAAAAGAGATAAAGAGATTGAGACGGATTGATTAAAGAATTAAAGCATTTTTTAGACTATCTTAAGTATGAAAAAAACGCTTCTTTTCATACTATTTCTGGATACAGACGTGACATTGAGCAGTATCTCTCTTTTATTCAAACAAAGAAAATAAAATACCATCAAGCTAATCATATAATAATCAGAAGCTTTCTTGCTCATCTCTACAATAATAATATCAAGAAATCAACAGCTGCGCGAAAATTAGCTGCTATCCGTTCCTTCTATCAGTACTGTATTCAAAAAGGTTGGATCGATGAGAACCCCGCTAAAATGGTCAATACTCCTAAACAGGAAAAAAGTGTACCTTCATTTTTATCAGAGGAAGAAATGACTGCATTTTTAGATCTTCCTATTTCTGATAAACCGCTTGAATCGAGGGACCGTGCTATACTTGAACTTCTCTATGCAACCGGCCTCAGAGTCAGCGAATTGGTCGGGATAGATCTTTCTGATATAAATTTTGAAGAAAGGCTTCTTCGAGTGCTGGGAAAAGGAAAAAAAGAGCGGATTGTTCCTTTTGGCACCCAAGCGGAAAAAAATCTTAAAAGATATGTAAAAAAACGTTATTTGATTCATGAGGGGAAGATTGACAAGAAGGCTGTGTTTTTAAATTATAGGGGGGGGAGGCTCAGCACCAGATCAGTCCAAAGAATTGTGGACGGATATTTTAAAAAATCAGCCATAAAAAGAAAGATAAGCCCCCATTCCTTACGTCACTCATTTGCCTCGCATTTACTGGGCCGAGGAGCTGATTTACGTGTTATTCAGGAGCTTTTAGGACATGAAAGCTTAGCCACCACTCAGAAGTACACTCACCTTAATTTAAAAAGACTGCTTGAAGTTTATAAAAAGAGCCACCCTAGATCGTGACTTTTAGAAGGAGAGAGGGAAATTCCCTCTCTCCTTTTACTTTTCTGGCCCCACTGTGATAAGGTCTTTGAGGTTATCAAATGTTTTTTCTCCGATTCCCCTTACTTTCATTAATTCCTCGATTTTTTTGAATTTTCCGTTTTTCTCTCTGAATTCAATGATTCTTTGAGCGACTACTTCACCAATACGGGGGAGCTTTTGGAGTTCGGCTTGAGAAGCTGTGTTGATGTTGATTTTGTTAGCTTCTAAATCTGGAGTTAAACCTCCTTGTACTGAGACTGCAGATACAAACGAAAATAGGATGACCATCCCTGCAGCGAAGCTTTTGGTAATTAAGTTTTTCATTTAAACCTCCTTTGATGTGAATATCTGCAATATTCAGGCCAGGTTCAGATTGTCCATAAATCAAGGCATATCAGTAAGTTAAAGATTGAGAAGGCTTTGTTAATGTAAGCAGGTGTTAACTTTTTGGGTGTGGCGTGTCACCTTAAGTTGGCGCCAGCCAATAGATTTTTTAAATGTTTTCTTGGAGGAAGGCTTTAAGTTTTTTTAGAGCTCTGCCTCTGTGACTGACTGAATTTTTTTCTTCAGGAGAAATCTGAGCAAAGGTCTTGTTTAGAGGCGGATAAAAAAATATAGGGTCATAGCCAAAACCCTCTGTTCCTTTTTTTTGGGTTAAGATAGAGCCAGAGACATATTCCTTGATCCTATGTATGATTTTATCTTTCCTGGATAAAACCATGCAGGATACAAACCTTGCTTTTCTTTTTTCTTCCGGGATTCCTTTTAATAAGTTTAAAACTTTTTCTATGTTTTTCTCGTCTGTGGCGTTGTCTCCTGAAAATCTAGCAGACCGGACACCAGGAGCTCCAGAAAGGGCTTCGATTTCCAGACCCGAATCTTCTCCTAGAGTTAATCCCGGCCATATCCGGCTGTAAAAAAGAGTTTTTCCTTCAGCATTTTCCATAAATGTGTTTCCCGTCTCTATGTATATATAGGCGGAGCTGATGTCTTTTATAGAGAAAATTTCTAGTGGAAGGTTTGATAAGAAATGTTTTATCTCTTTTATCTTTCCTTGATTGGCAGTTGCGAGTAAAAGCTTTTTTTTAGTCAATCTTAAGCTCTTTGATTTCCTTCAGGTCTGTCAGGCATTTATAAAAATTTTGTTCATTCTCATCCGGAGCGTCAAAGACAAAGGAGATAATACTTAGGTTGCCTTCTTTTTTGTGTGAGATCTCTTTAAATTTAATGCCTTCATGAAGAGCGATTTTTTTAATGTCTAATAACACTTTTTTTGATGATTCAGATTCAACCGTGTAGTGATAGGTGTCTTTTTTCATATGCTCGGCTTCTACTTTACCTAGAATAAAGAGAGTTGTGATGATGATAGCGGCAAACACCACGGCAAAAAGATAGTATCCTGATCCAATGACAAGGCCAAGCACAGCCACAGCCCAAAGTCCTGCGGCGGTCGTGAGACCGATGACCATTCCTCTGGAATGGATTATGGTGCCTGCTCCCATAAAGCCTATTCCTGTGATGACTCCTGCAGCTATACGAGTCAGATCCCCCATATATTCTTGCTTTCCCTCAAGAAGAAGACCGGATAAAATCATCACCATGGTTGCTCCGAGGCAAATAAGGATGTTTGTTCTAAATCCAGCTGGTTTTTGACTAGATTCCCTTTCTAATCCGATAAGACCACCTAAAGCAGTAGCAAGGATAAGCTTTAAAACCACTTCCGCTGTTTCCATTGTTATACCCTCAATCCAGGATAGTTAATGCTAATTTATCATAACAGGGCGGGAAAAAACAAGTTGATTTGGTAATTCAGACTACTTTCCGATTTTATCCAAAAGGAAAGATATGAAAAAGATGAGGACTAGAAATAGAGTGTAACTGGCGAACAGGGGATTTTTAAGAAGTCTTTCAGGTTCTTCCATGACTTCTCTTTTCTTAAGGGTGTGTTTAAAGAAAATCATGAAATATATAAGCAGAAGTGGAGAAAGATAATAAAATGACTGGAGCTTAAAGGATATGGCAAAATAGAAAAATGCCACAAAAAAGACTATGACACTTATGACCATACCTAAAACAAGAGAGCTTTTAGAGTATTTTTTTAAGGAAGCTCTGTAATTTCCGGCGTTTTCCTTAAGTAATCTGTACTCAGAAAGTCTTTTTGCAACCATAAGAAAGTTGCCAAAAGCCCACCAGCACAGTAATAATGACACGGGAGGGAGAGTTTCAGCCGGAGCAAAAGCGAACCATCCAATAAGAAATCGGATAGGATTGTTAGCCGATTCAGAAATGGAGTCCAAAAAAGGGATATCTTTTGTCCGGATGGGCTTTAGGTTGTAGATAAAGCCTGCTGCCAGCAGTGCAAGCAGGGAGATAAAGAAAAACTTATTAAAAAAAAGAAACGCAGCTGTCAAACTGCTTAAGGAGAGAATTAAGCCCAAGAAAAGGAATGGAATCGGTTTGATTTCACCTTTGATCAAAGGACGGTTTTTTTTAGTGGGATGGTGGATGTCAAAAGGAGCATCAACGATTTCATTAATGATATAGTTTGCAGTTGATATGGCCCAAGTAAGGAGGAAAATAAAAAGGCATTTCAATAAAATCACACTCGGGCTAAAGGGGGGAGCCTGTTCTCTGTAAAGGAGAAAGAAAGAAGCAGTTCCCACAAAAATAGCCAAGCTTCTCGGCCATCTTTCAGGACGCACTGCTTTTAGATAGGAATTCATATTATGGCTCTTTTTGAGCGTAAATCTCTATTGAATCACCAAGAGCCAATTTTATCGGAATTTTTTTAAAAAAAGAAGAAAGAAAATGATTCTCTGTTAAAAAACTCAAGGTTTTGAATCTTGATATTAGATAATGGGCTGAAAAGGTCCAACTGTAATTTCTTATTTCGATGATTTTAAAACCGGCTCTTTCCATAAGAGTAAGAAGGCTTTTTTTTGTGAAATAGTGAATATGAGCCGGCCTGAAATGCCACCAACGGCTTCCAGATATTTTTGCAGCGAGACTTTGTTGATTTGGAGTGACCAAACACAGGGTGCTCTTTGGCTTAAGGATTTGGTGTGCCTTTAAAACAGCTTTATAGGGATGGGGAATGTGCTCGATAAAATCGATCATGGTCACCGCTTGATAATGATTCTTTTTGAGTTCAACAGATTCAAAGGCTCCTCTTTTTATAGAGAGGTGGTATTTTTTTGAAGCTGTGTCCGCAGCCCATGTGCTGGCTTCAATGCCATCTGGTATCCATCCATATTTGCGGGCTGAATTTAAAAAGATTCCAGTGGCCGCTCCCACATCAAAGATATTTCCTTTGCTGGGATGGATTTTATTTAGGTTGTATAAGAGAGGAAGAAAATTTTTCTCCCGGCCGGCTGCTTCTTCTTGGTAGGATGTATCTTGGATCTTAGCATAAAGTGATTGGATATAGTCCGTTGTAGGGCAGGGATTTGCAAAAAGATGAGTGCAGTCACGACACAGGCTTAAATCCCAGACTTTTCCATAATCTTTATCAGTTATTTTTATACGTTCATGGTTGAAATCTTCATATGAGATGTTTCTCTGCTTATAAGGTTTTATGTTTGAACTTGAACAGACGGGACACCTAGTCCTGGTAAAATAATGGGAAGTTTGTTTTTTCATTAAACTTTTATTGTTTTCTGTCTCAAGTTTTTTTAACACTCATAATAATCCTTGTCAAATTTTGGTAAGCTTTTGTTGTTTCATTAGAAAAGTTTCATCTGAGAAATTTTTTTATGGAGAGATTTTGAGGTGATATTGTTGATAAGTTCTTCTTCAATAGCATCAAGAAATCGGCTTCTCTTTGGTTCGATATATTGACCTTGAATAAATCTCTTTTTTGCATAAGTTAAGTATAGATACTTGATGGCTCTAGTCATGCCTACGTAAAGGAGCCGCCTTTCTTCCTTCAAGTCAGATTGGCGGTCCGCAAATAGGGAATATGGAAGCAGGCCTTCTTCGCATCCCGTGATAAACACACAGGGGAACTCAAGTCCTTTGGCTGCATGAAGAGTCATTAGAGTCACTCTCTCAAGAGAGGGATCATAAGTATCTGAACCTGAACAGAGAGAGGTGTATTTAACATACTCATGGGAGTTGCTTTTAAACTCTTTAGCTATATCCAGGAGCTTTTTAAAAGAATCACCCCATTGTTCTTTCTGTTTTTGAAAGAAGCGAGTGATAATGAGATGAATACTTTCAGCAACTGGTTTATTTTTTGTTAGTTCCGGAAGGGCGGAAATAGTTTCGGGCTTGATGATCTTTTTTTTAATGAGATTTTGCTTGAGAAAAAAGTTCTCTTGGTTTAGAGAAAGTCTAAAAACATCAATCACGGATTTTATGGGTTCTTCTCTGAAAAAGGGAGTCTCTCCTATTTTCTGAAAAGGGATAGTGTGGTCATTTAAAGCTTTTTCGATGGGCTTCATTTGTTCTTTGGTCCGGCAGAGTACAGCAAAATCAGAAAAGCTTTTTATATCTGCTTTTTCATCACCTTTACTTATATCAGAGTCCATTGAGAAAAACCTGACTCCTCCTATGATCTCTTCTATTTGGCGGGCCACAAATTCAGCTTCACTTTTATGAGTGGGGTTGGGTGCTATGTTGATTTTGACCCCTCTGTTCAGTCCCTTTAATAGGCTTGGTTCAGTCTCCTGGTCACGGATCATTCCCCCTGAGGCTCTGAGAATAAAGTCAGAGCACCGATAGCTTTGTTTGAGTTTATAAACAGAGGCATTGGGATAGTCTTTGAGAAAATCCTTCATGAAACGGACATCCGCACCTCGAAAGCCGTAAATGGCTTGGTCTGGATCTCCGATGATATAAATATCAGCTTCTTTTTCTGGCATCAGTGCTTTTATCATCTGATACTGAGCAAAATTTATATCCTGAAATTCATCCACAAGCATATGGGAAAATTTGTTTTTGTATTGATTTAATAAAGAAGGGATTTGGGAGAAGAGCATGAGCGGTCTGTATAGGCAGTCGTCAATATCAAATAAGTCTGATTTTTTGATTTTTTCTTCATAGGACGTGAAAATTTGTTGAGGCGGCTTGTTATTTTCCTTTTTGAGTGATTGAAGATTTTGCTTGGCCTCTTTGATAACCTTGGCAGCTTCTCTTGCCTTTTGGCGGTTGAAGCCAAAGGTGTCTTGAATAAAGCTGAGTCTTTCTTCCTCGCTGAGAATAGAATATCTTTCACTTCTGCCAAAGTGTTTACAGTGTTTTTTCAGGATTTCATATCCGAAAGCATGGAAAGTGGCCACATTAAGTCTTGAGAGTTTTGATTTGCGAGGGATCATTTTTTTAAGCCGCCCTCTTATTTCTTGGGCAGCTTTGTTCGTGAATGTAACCGCTATAATTTTTTCACAGGGAATCCCCATTTCTTTAATGATGTAGGCTGCTCTACAGCAGAGGGTGTGTGTTTTTCCTGTGCCAGGACCTGCGATGACCATGGCCGGCCCTTTGTTATGGAATACAGCTTGTTTTTGCTCCCTGTTAAGTTGTTCAAATACAGCTGCTCTCTCCGGCTTGTTCAATTTGTTTTCCTGGACTCTAAAAGCCAATTGTGATAGGGCTGGCGGCCTTTTTATTTGGAGTCTTCTGTATTTCTCAAGGTCAAAATTTATTATTTTTCTTTTGGATATAACTGAAGGAGCTGGTGTTTTTTTATCAAATAAAGTTTCCTGGCTCTCTGAATGCAATGACTCTTGTTCATGAAACACTTTAATCCGGCCATACTCCCCGTCAAAGCCTTCTTGGATAACGACCTGCCTGTTGCGCATCCTTTTTATGGCTTCAGATAGGGTTTCAAATCCTCCTTTTTTCAGTTCTTCGGCAGGCAGGTCCAGCAGAATACTTAATTCAGGGCCGAATTTTCTTATTAAGGAAAAATATTCAGAATCCACAGTTTTGGAAGATGGGCCAACTCCCTTAATTTCAGAGAGTATTTCTTTCAATGGGATTATAGAATAAAAAGGAAGTTTATTGGGGCGTTCATCCAGATTTTTCCGATCTGAGAGCTCGACCACCCTGTTCATCACACCGACAGTGACTTTTTTTCCGCATTCAGGGCAAATCCCATTGTTTTGGAGGGTTTGAACAGGATCCCATCTGACACCACATTTTCTATGTCCATCATAATGATATTTTCCTTCTTGAGGGAAAAGGTCTATGGTTCCTAAAAATTTTTCTGGATCTCCCGTCTTCATGGCTTGGATGACATCAGGATAGGTTAATTCTGTATTAAAGATATTGGCATTTCGGCCTAATTTTTCAGGAGAATGAGCGTCTGAGTTTGAAAGCAAAGTGTATTTATCTAAGAACGAGCACATCCAGTGCATGGGCGCATCTGTAGAAAGGCCGGTTTCAACAGCGGATATAGATGGTGTTAAATCTTCAAAACATTCCTCTATGGAATCAAATCCTGATTTTGAACCGAGGACAGAAAACCATGGGGTCCATACATGGGCAGGGATAAAATATGTTTTATCCGAAGCTTCTAAGACCATCTCTAAAAGATCCCGGGAATCAAGGCCCAAAATAGGCCGGCCGTCAGAAGTGATGTTGCCTCCGATTTTAAGGAGCCTTTTCTGTATTTTTTCTACCGCGGAAAAATCAGGGGCTAGAATGACATTGTGCACTTTTCTGACTTTATTGTTTTTTTTATAGATACTGCTTATCTCAGTTGAGAGAATAAATCTTATTTCAGAACAGAGATCAGGAGCTCTGGGAATACTCAACTCTTTGGTGTATTCTTTTTTTAGCTTAAACAGACCTTCCTCTGATGGCTCCAGTTTTTCTTTCAGTTCTTTGAGCCATCCAGGATGGGTGAAATCCCCGGTTCCCACTACTGAAATGCCTTTTATGGCTGCCCAATAGTGTATAAATTCTGGAATAAGTTGCTTACTGGTCGCCCGCGAAAAATGGGAATGGATATGAAGGTCACCGATAAACCGCATATTGATTCTATTTTAAACAAAAAAAGGAAGCGGTTCTAATTTTTTATAAAAAAAAAGGCACCCTCTTCAAAAGAGAATGCCTTTTTTATAGTTCTTAGTGATTTCGAGTTAAACGACGGTTACATTCTTTGCCGCAGGTCCTTTGGGACCCTGCTCGATTTCAAAGGTTACTTTATCGCCTTCTTTGAGAGATTTAAAACCGGATGCGTTGATCGCTGAATGATGAACAAACACATCGGGTCCGTCTTCCTGCTCAATGAAGCCGTAACCTTTGCTGCTGTTGAACCATTTTACAGTTCCATTAGCCATTGTGGCATTCTCCTTTCCTAAAGTACTCAAGGTTCCAAACTGGAGGTTGCCACTTAAAAATGGTCCTATCCTTCAGAACGAAACCGGTCTGCTTCCTAGGAGCAAACCTTTATTGATTAACAGCATTATATCATTTTTTTAAAAAAAAATGAATACCCCTTTCTTTTTTGGGAAAAATCCAACTGAATAGTGCCTCAGAGAGACATTGATTTTTTTATTCAAAAGTCAAAGCATAAGAGGAATTAGTGGAAAGTTCTTGACATAGAGGACAAGGAAAAATAAACTAATAATGACTGACCAGTCGGTCAAGGAAGAATCAATGAGTGCTATCATCGTGGATAGAAAAGAAAAACAAAAGAACATTGTTCGATCAGCCATGAAAATATTCTCCCAAAAGGGATTTGACCGAACCACAATTTCGGATATAGCTCAAGAAGCAGGAATCGGGAAAGGGACTTATTATGAATATTTTAAGAGCAAAGACGAGGTCATCCATCTGGTATTTAACTATTTTATGCAGGAGTTGGTCCCTGATTTCCAAGAAATTGTTCAACGATCCATCCCAGCTTCTGAAAAAATAATCCTTATGATTAAATCAATGAGCCATCTTACTGAGTCAAAGGAACAACAGGATTTTATGGGTCTTGTATTTGATATTTGGGCGGAAGGGATCCGGAGTCAACCTCATCGGAAATCATTGGAGCTGAAAATGAAAAAGTTTTATAAGGATTATCGGGAGCCATTAGTGGAGGTCCTCAAACAAGGGATTCGATCTGGGGAGTTCCGTTCAGATATAAAAATGGAAGCGGAAGCTTCAGTGTTGATCGGACTTTTAGATGGTCTGCTGGTGCAGTGGGTTTTAGACAGAAAAGGATTTCCCATCCAGTCAGCGTTGGAAGCTGTGGTGGAAACCTTGCTGCACGGAATTCTCAGTCAGGATAAAAAGAACAAGGATAAAGACAAGAAGGCTCTACAGGGGAGATTAAAATGAAAAAAGGTGTTTGTTTAACTGCCGCGTTCTTTTTCGCGGCTGGACTGGGGATGTTACGGGCTCAGGAAGAAAAGATAGATGTCAGAGAAATTGTGGAAAAAATCGATGAGCTGTACCGAAGTGATTCCAGTAAAGCCCTGATGGAGATGGAAATTGTAACCCCCCACTGGCAGAGAACATTAAAAATGCGGATTTGGAGTGAAGGGATGGATAAAACATTTATCCGTATACTAGAACCCAAAAAGGAAAGAGGCATGGGAACTTTAAGAGTGGAAAATGAGATGTGGAATTATCTTCCTAAAACCAATAAAGTGATTAAGATTCCTCCATCCATGATGATGAGTTCATATATGGGTTCTGATTTCACCAATAATGATCTGGTTCGAGAGTATACTTTTACAGAAGATTATGATTTTAGCTTGACTCAAGTTGATGATCCTGAACCTGATCTTATCTATGTCAAATGCATCCCTCATGAGGGTCTTCCCATTGTTTGGGGGCACTTAATCCTAGCTGTTCGAAGCGAGGATTATCTGCCGGTCTGGGAAAAATATTATGATGAAAAAGGGGAACTTGTCCGCGAAATGTTTTTTAAGGATATAAAGCTTTTTGAAGACCGGAGGATACCCTCAGTTATGGAATTGATACCCACCACCAAGCAGGGGCACAAAACAGTGATCCGATACTTGGAGGTCGAATTTGACACCCAGATAGATGAATCTGTTTTCACCCTCAGAAATCTCAGGTCAGGGATCTAAAATGCTGATGCTGAAAATGGCTTTTCGGAACATATTCCGCCATAAGCGACGAACTGTTTTGACAGGTTTAAGCATGTTTGGTGGGTTTGTGCTGGCTGCGATTTTTATTGGTTGGGCCGATGGAACCTATAACGGCATCATTGACAGTTTCACTCGAAATAGTTTAGGCCATATCCAGATTCACGCTGAAAATTATCTGGACAGGCCATCTTTATACAAAACCATAGATGACCTTGACAAGGTCAAAAGTGCTCTGACTGGGCTGGATCATGTGGATGATTGGGCTCCCCGGGTTTACTCATCGGGCTTGGCTTCTTTCAAATCAAAAAGCAGCGGTGTTCAAATCACGGGTATTGATCCTGTCCGAGAAAATAAAACCACCCGATTCCATAAAAAGATCATAAAGGGGCAGGATTTTTCTCAGAAGCCTGACCATGAAGTCCTGTTGGGTAAAGGGTTGGCCAAAGTGTTGAACGCTGAAATTGGAGATGAAGTTGTGTTCATTTCCCAGGCTGCAGACGGGTCAGTAGCCAATGACCTGTATAAGGTGAAAGGTCTTATGGATATGGGGGACGAGGCATCCAATCGAACCGCATTTTTTCTTCATATCCAGGATGCCCAGGAATTATTGGTTCTGGGAGAAAGGATCCATGAAGTGGCTGTCACAGTGGATGATTTAGATCAAGTTCGAAACATCAACCAAACTCTGGAAAAAAGACTCTATGGAACAGGTCTGGATCCTGCCCCTTGGCAGGAATTTGCCCGCTCTTTTTATGTGGCCATGAAGGCCGATATGCAGGGGATGTGGATCATGTTGGTGATCATTATTCTGGTGGTGGCTATCGGAGTGCTGAATACAGTGTTGATGTCAGTGCTGGAAAGACGGAGGGAATATGGGGTGCTTAAGGCGGTAGGAACCAAATCCCATCAAATTATAAGATTGGTATTGGCTGAGGTGAATATCCTGGCTTTTTTTTCTGTGGTTTTGGGAATTGGGGCAGGACTGGTAGTCAACATGATCCTTTCACAGCACGGAATTTCTCTTAGTCAGCCTATCACATGGGGAGGAATGGAGATCCAAACCATGAAAGCCGAAATCAATCTTCGCAGTTTTATCATTCCCGCCATCACCATATTTCTTTCAGCGACTTTAGTGAGTTTTTTTCCGGCTGTCAAAGCAGCCCGTACAGAACCCGCGGAGATCATGCGGATGTATTAAGGAGGATAAGATGTGGTTTTATATCAAGCTGGCTTGTCGTAATATTTTCCGGAACAAACGCCGAACCATTATCGCGAGCACAGCTATAGGAATCGGTTTGGCTTCACTTATTTTTGTGGATGGACTGATGATCGGAATGAAGGAATCCATGATTCGATCAGCCACAGGGTCTTTTTTAGGAGAAGCTCAGATTCATTTAAAAGGATACCGGCAAAGCCGGGAAGTGGAAGAAACCATTCATCAAAAAATGAAAGTGATAAACGAATTGGAACAGGAACAGATAGTTGAGAATTTTGCTCCACGTGCCTTCAGTTACGCCATGATCACTTCTGCAGCCAATGTCCGCTCTGTTCAGATGGTTGGTGTTCAGCCCCAAAAGGAAAAATTTGTTTCCAAGATTGATGAGGCGATCCAGGAAGGAACTTTTTTCCAGGAAGATAATCCGCGCAGTATCTTGATCGGAAAAGAATTAGCTGAGATCTTGGAAGTAGAGCTGGGAGATCGGGTGGTTCTGACCGTATCCCAGGCGAAAAGCGGAGACCTTTCCCAAGAAATGTTCCGTGTTTCAGGGATATTTAGTTTCAATGCTCAAGAAATGGATAAGGGAATGATTTTTATTAAACTGGACAAAGCCCAGGAAATGATGAATCTTGACGGAGGAATCCATGAAATCGCGGTTCATTTTAAGAATATTCAGTTGTCCTTGCAGCCGGATTTATCTTTTTGGCAGAATTATTCACGCTGGGGAAATGAGGCGGTCAGTTGGACAGAGATTTTGCCCCAGATGATGGCGGTTTGGGATCTGACATACCTCAGCCGCTTGGTGATGTCGGTTATCATTGCGGCTGTGGTGGTGTTTGGAATTATCAATACTTTGTTTATGTCTCTTTATGAGAGATTATTTGAATTTGGAGTGTTAAGGGCTGTGGGCACCCGATCAGGCGGGATTCGCAAATTGATGGTTTTTGAAGCCGGAGCTTTAGGGATTATAAGCGCTGGGATCGGAATTATTCTCGGCTTAGCTCTGACCGGTATTTTTGCTTATACTGGAATTGATTACAGAGGTATTGAATTTGCGGGATCCACCATCCAGGAACTGATTTATCCGGTGCTCAAAGTCTATCAATTTATTTATTATCCTTTAGGAGTCATTGCTTTTGTATCCATGGTGGGATTGTATCCTGCCATCACAGCTTCCCGGATGTCCATAACCAAAGCCATGCGCCGGAGTTTATAAAGGAGAAATCATGAATAATAAAAAAGATCTCATTATAAAAACAGAGTCGCTCAAAAAAACATATCATGATAATGGATTTGATGTCAGAGCTGTGCGAGGCATTGACATGGAAATTTTTAAAGGAGAATTTTCTTCTGTGGTCGGTCCATCAGGCTCTGGTAAAACCACTCTGCTCAATGTGATTTCTGGATTGGATAGTCCTACTTCAGGAAAGGTGCTGTTGGGAGGCCAGCTTATCTCAGAAATGGAAGGGAAAGAACTCTCTGATTTCAGACGGGATAATATTGGATTTATTTTTCAGGCTTATAACCTGATTCCTGTGCTCACGGTGGAAGAAAATGTGGAATACATCATGCTTCTTCAGGGGGTTTCCAAACAGGAGCGTCATCAACGAGTGGCGCAGATGCTTAAAGATGTGGGTTTGGAAGGGATGGAGAACCGCTTTCCTCCTAAGCTGTCGGGCGGACAACAGCAGCGCGTGGCTATCGCCAGAGCCATGGTTTCTCGTCCCTCTTTGATTCTGGCGGACGAACCCACAGCCAATCTAGATTCCAAAACCGGCTCTGATCTGCTGGATATGATGGCTGAATTGAATCAAAACACAGGAATGACTTTTCTCTTTTCCACTCACGACCGCATGGTCATGCGCAAAGCGCGGAGAATCATCTCTCTCAAAGACGGACAGATTGTCAAGGATGAAACCAAGAACAGCCAATGAAGAAAATTGTGGTCTGGTCAGTTGGGATTTTTTTGAGTCTGGGTTTGGGGCATCAACTGGGAGCAGAAAACATCCGGATCAGCGGGTCCTATAAAAATTTTTCCATTTTTTTCTCCATGCCCGACTTTCTCATTAGCGGACAAAGCTTGGATTCAGACAGTCTTGGTGCGGTTAACAATCGATTCCGGCTGCGCACCTTAATCAAGCCTTGGGAAGGGGTAGAATTTAAAATGGCTTATGATTTATCTCCTCGGATTCAAGATCCACTCTTATTTCAGGAAACTTTTTTTCCCCTGGGAAACATTTCAGCCGGTTATCGTCTCACAGATTTTCGCGAAAGAATATATCCTGACCCCAAAAAAAGTGCCCGAAGTTTTGGTCTGTTTCACAATCTGGACCGTTTCATGGTGATGTTACGTTTTGATCGGGCTGACCTTTATATCGGCCGCCAGGCGATCGCTTGGGGTTCTGCCCGACTGATCAATCCCATGGATATCATTGCGCCTTTTTCTTTTAATCAGTTAGATACTGAAGAAAGGAGAGGCGTGGATGCGGTAAGGCTCCGCATTCCATTGGGAATGATGGATGAACTGGATTTAGGAATCGTGGCTGGCAAGGATTTCAAATCAGAAAACAGTGCCGCCTTTCTTAGATATAAATTTTATATTTGGAGAACAGATGTCTCTCTGCTTTCTTTAGCTTTCCGACACCATCTCTTAGTGGGCTTTGATTTTGCTCGAGCCATAGGAGGGGCAGGTCTTTGGTGTGAGGCTGCTGGGGTGTTTCCTTATCTTTTTGAAAAAGATCCGCTTATTGGGGAAGATGGTTATTTCCGCTTTTCTTTAGGCATGGACACTAATTTGACTTCTAAGCTGTATGGCTATGTGGAATATCATTTCAGTTCAGCTGGATCAAAACAGCCTCGAGAATATTTGAATCTATTTTCCACTTCTGCGTTTCAGGATGGTTCTGTTTATTTGATGGGGAGGCATTATGTTGGGGTGGGAGGCACTTATCAGATCACTCCGCTTTTGCCCGGATCCCTAATGATATTATTCAACGCCAGCGACCAATCTCTTACTTTGGCTCCTTTTTTGGAATATAATATAGCTCCTGATATATATATCTCCGCAGGCTGCTATCTGGGTTTTGGCAAAGGACCTGAATCCATCTTAGAGGGAGAACTGGTGGATCAAATCATGAAATCAGAATTCGGCACCTACCCTGATATGGTGTTTACTTCATTCCGAATTTATTTTTAGCAGGTATTTAAACCAAACATTTAGTCAACTTCGAGCTCCATTTTTTCTAGATATAAATCTGTTCCGGCAAGAGTTTCCAGGTTAGTGGAGCCGCATTTTTCGCAGTTTAAAACAAGGTCATCTTTTTCCATTACTGCATCGCATTCCTTGCATTTTAACTTAAGAGGGACTGTTTCGATCTCCAGCTTTGCATCAGAGGCGATTGTATCTTTTTTATAGATATCAAAGGCGGTCTCTAAGAGATCTGGCACTGCTCCAGAGAGCGCCCCGACCTTAAGTTTGACATAGGTGATTTTTTTGGCATTTTTTTCTTTTGCTTTTTGTTCCATGATTTCAAACAGATTGGCAATCAATGAAAGTTCATGCATTTGAACAGCGCAGTTTTTTTAGTTCTTCAATAAGATAATGGGCAAATTCGTTGACACCCGTACCATCAACAGCACTGGTTTTAAAGACTTTTATTTTTGGGTTGACATCCAGCCCTTCTTGAGTGGCCCGCTCTATATGAAAGGGCAGTTTATTCAAAAGGTCGGTTTTGCTTATGATAAAGGCATCCGAAGTCATGAATGCTTTGGGGTATTTTTTGGGTTTATCATCCCCTTCTGGTATAGAAAGAAGAACGCACCGGATGCTTTCTCCCAAATCAAAACTGGCAGGGCAGACAAGATTGCCCACATTTTCAATAAACAAGAAGTCCAAATCCGGAGGGATTTCAGAAAACAATTTTCCAATCATTTTTGCATCCAGATGGCAGGCTCCCCCTGTGGATATCTGCCATGCTTGGATTCCCTTAGCTCTGATTCTTTCAGCATCTCTTTCTGTTTCAATATCCCCTTCTATAACAGCCATTTTATAATCAGGCCTTAGTATTTCAACAAGTTTTTCCAACAGGGAGGTTTTTCCCGCCCCAGGGGAGCTGAGCAAATTGATGGCGAGAATTCCTTTTTCTGTTAATTTTTTTCGGATATCTCCGGCAATTTTCTTGTTTGAACCAAGCAGGTCTTCAAGAATCATGACTTGTTTTTTTTTCATTCTGATATCTCTCTCAATATGGATTTTAATTTTTTTAAAATAACAGGAATTTTCTTTTTCATTTCTTCAGTTAAATTTTCTCCGAGATTGTACATGTTTTTAGCCTCTATGGCTATAATTTTTGTTTTATCTGGAACTTTCAAGCCTAGTTTTTTACCTATTTCTATAGACTGAGGAATGGACACATAATGAGGAGAAGGCCCAGGGATATACCGGAGTTCATCTCCTTCTAATATATGTATTTTTCCTGTGCGAGGGTCTGATTTTTTTATGGTGTCTATAATGACCAGTGAGTCATATCCCGTGATTTCATCCAAAAGAGCAAGACCGGTCTGGCAGCATGGCCTAAATTCTACTGAGGGACAAATAGCGGAGAATTTTTTTTCTAATTCTGATGTTTCCATTATGTGCTTTATGATATATATTCCAATCCCGTCGTCTCCGTAGAGGTCATTTCCTAAACCGAGAACTAAAGTTTTCTTCAAGTTTGGTACCAGTACTTTCAAATTCAAGACCGAATTTGCTTGATGGTTATCACTAAAAAGGTATGGACTTAGCCTTTTTTCTCCTCGTGTTTTGGGAGTGACACAGAAAAGGTGCTTCCTTCTCCTGGGGTGCTGGAGACATCTATGGAGCCTGAATGGGCATCAATTATTTTTTTTGATATAGAAAGCCCTAGTCCTGAACCTTTGCCTTTTTTGCTTTCACTCCTGCTGACTTGAAAAAATTGATTAAATAGTTGTGGAATGTGTTTTTTGTCTATCCCCACTCCTGTATCTTTGATATCAGTGATGATATACTCATCGTTCTCCCGGAATGAGATGGTTACTGAACCATCTGGCTTGTTATATTTGACGGCATTGTTGATTAGATTTGAAAAGGCCTGCTCCAGAGTTTCCTTATCTCCCAGGACAGTGCTGTCTCCATCAGGGGTTTTGATCTCTAGGTTTACTTTATTTTTTTCGGCAAGAGGCTGCATAAACTCGATTTGCTTTTTCAAAAGTTCATAAAGAGAGACCGGTTTGAACTTTTCGACTAACTGCCCTTTGTCGATACGGGCTGCATCAAGCCAATCATTGATAAGATCTAACAGACTTTCTATTCGATCTCTGGCTTTAGTCAGCATTTCTTTATGTTTTTCTGACATCTCTCCCACAGAGCCCGAGAGCATGACTTCAAAATATTGGGCCACCGCGACAAGAGGGCTTCTCAATTGATGGGAGACCATGGTGATAAAATTTTCTTCTATGAGCTTTTTCTCGTTTCTCAGCGTTTCTGCTTCTCTGGATAACTTGATTTTCTCCAAGCCTCTTTTTATGATGACTCTCAACTGTTCAGGGGTGAAGGGTTTGGGTAGAAAATCATAGGCACCTTTTTTCATGGCCTCCACAGCAGATTCTACTGTGGCGTATCCAGTGATCACAATGGGTATGGTGTTGGGGGATATTCCGTTTATTTTTTCGAGCACATCTAAGCCCCCGATACCGGGCATTTTTAAGTCAACCAGTGCGATGTCGGGTTTCATTTCTTTGATTTTATCAAGACCTTTTTCGCCGTTTTCAGCTGTTTCGGTCAGGAATCCGTCTTTCTCAAGTATCATGCGGCATGAATCTCGCATGGATTCTTCATCGTCTATAACCACTACTGAATGATTGTTTTCCTGCATAAATCCTTCCTTTATTAGCTTTATATCACTATTAGTTTATACAACATTAAGCCCTGTTGTCCAGCCCGATTTTTTTCACCGATAGGTTCTTTATGCCCGGAAAATACCCTCGATCTCTGCAATGATCTGTTCGTCAGAGAAATGTTTGGCTGTGGAAGCTGAGGACGGACAGGCTGCCACACAGGTTCCGCATCCTTTGCAGAGTGCTTCACTAACCACAGAGACCTGTTTTTCTTCATCAAAACTTATGGCTCCGTAAGGACATAGATTCAAGCAGAGTTTGCAGCCCGAACACATTTCTGGATCAATTTCAGCTTGAATGGGTTCCATTTCTATCTCACCTTTAGAGATATTGGAAAGAATTCGCGCTGCTGCTGAGCTCGCCTGAGCCACTGTATCAGGAATATCTTTAGGTCCCTGACAGCATCCTGCAATGTAGACTCCATCTGTGGAAGTGCTGGTGGGATCGAGTTTGGGATGTTTTTCTAAGAAGAAGCCATCCGGACTTTGGCTAATGGAAAAAAGCCTTCCCATTTTTTCTGCATCTGATTGAGGTTCTATGGCATTGCAAAGTATGACCATATCAACAGGTATTTCTCTATATTTTTTGATCAGAGTATCTTCACACTTTATGATAAGGGGCAGGTTGCCGTTAGAGGTGGGTCTGGCCCGCTCTACTTCGGAAACCTTTCCGCGTATCACATTGACATCTTCATCCAGGATTCTGGAATAGAATTCTTCGTATCCTTTTCCAAAAGAACGCATATCAATATAAAATTGATACACTTCCGCATTTGTTCGGTCTTTGATCAAATGGGAAAATTTAAGAGCGTACATACAGCAAACCCGGGAGCAGTAAGGATGGAAGTTGATATCCCTGGATCCCACGCAGTGTATGATCCCAATGGCCTTGGGTTCTTTTCCGTTATTCATCACGATATTGCCGCCGGTCGGTCCTGTTGAGTTGACAATCCTTTCGAATTCCAGACTTGTGTAGACATTGTCAAACTCGCCATAGCCATAAGGAGTGAGTGCCTCTGAATTAAGGGTTTTGAATCCGGTTGTCATCAGGATCTGGCCTACATTGATCTCTTTTATCTCATCTTTCATATCATGGTTTATGGCTTGAGCTTCGCAAACAGCCTCACACGCGCGGCACTCCACACAAAGTCCGCAGTTCAGGCACCTAGAGGCTTCTTTTTTTGCCTCTTCTTCAGAATAACCCAGTTCAACTTCCTGGAAAGATCGGCTCCGTTTTTTGGGATCAAGTTCCTTCATTTCAGTGCGTTCTTTTTTGGGGATATCTTTGAAAGGAGGGGAATACCGGTGAGGACGGTCATTTTCATCTCTTTCTGGGAGCAGGGGACACCTTCTTGTTTTAAAATCCTCTAAGGGTTCTCCCTTTATATATTTATCAATTGATTCAGCAGCTCTTTTTCCGTCTCCCATGGCTGTTATGACTGCGTCTGGTCCGTGAACCACATCTCCTCCGGCAAAGACTCCTTTAATTTCTGTTTCCATTGATTCTTCATCAACCACAATGGTTTTCCATTTGGTGAGTTTGAGGTGATCTTCTTTTTCAGCATAAAAAATTTCAGGAGACTGACTGACAGCAATGATGATGGTGTCAATATTTAAGTCATATTCGCTTCCTTCAATAGGAATAGGCCGCCGTCTTCCGCTTGAATCTGGTTCACCGAGCTCCATTTTGATGCATTTCATGCCGGTTACTTTTCCGGATTCTCCTAAAACCTCGACCGGAGCGGTTAGATATTTTATGCGGACACCTTCTTCTTCAGCGGCTTGGATTTCAACTTCTTCAGCAGGCATTTCTTTTCTGGTTCTCCGGTAAAGGATAGTCACTTCTTCTGCGCCGAAACGGAGAGCTGTTCTGGATGCGTCTATAGCCGTGTTTCCTCCTCCTATTATAGCGACGTTTTTTCCCACAGGCTGAGGTTTATCAAGACTTATATTCCTGAGGAAATCAACTCCATGATAAACTCCTTCATATTCCTCTTCTCCGGGAATATCCATTTTTCGGCTGCTGTGGGCTCCTGTAGCTATGAATACAGCTTTGAAACCCTGTTTTTTGAGGCTTTCTATGTCAAAATCTTTACCAAGAGCTTGATTTGTCTTAATGGTGACCCCTAGATTTTTGATATAATCAATGTCTCGTTTAAGGATATTTTTTGGAAGTCTGTATTCAGGAATTCCTACTGAAAGCATCCCTCCCTCCACTGGTAGTTTTTCAAAGATAGTGACATTATATCCTTTGAGGGCTAAGTCATGGCCGCACACAAGTCCGGAAGGTCCTGATCCGATAATGGCTATTTTTTTTTCTCTCTTTTCCTCTATTTGTGGGGGTTCAGGTTCTCCTTTATTCTTAAATTCCCAATCAATGGCAAATCTTTTGAGGTTTTTTATGGAAACAGCCTGGTCTACAAATTTACGATTGCATTCTGATTCGCATGGATGGTAGCAAACACGTCCGCATACACTGGGAAGGGCATTCTGCTGCCTTATGAGATTGGCTGCTTCCTCAAAACGTCCTTTGGAGATGAGAGTCACATAGCCTGCGGCTTCCTGATCAATAGGACAGGTTTCACGGCAGGGGGGTCTGTCGTCTTTATCGATAACATAGGTATTAGGGATTGCCTGGGGAAATGTTTTATATATGGCTGAACGCATTGACTGGTTTTCTTCAAAAGGATTTGGAACGCTTATGGGGCATGCTTCCGAACATTCTCCGCAGGAGGTACAGGCATCTTCCACAAACCGGGCTTTCTTTTTGACTTTGACTGTAAAATTGCCAATAGCTCCTTCCACTTGTTCCACTTCACTGAAGCTGAGAAGTTCAATGTTTTTGTTTTGAACGATGGAGACCATTTTTGGAGTGAGGATACACGCTGAGCAGTCTAAAGTAGGGAAGGTTTTGTCAAATTTAGCCATTTTTCCTCCGATGGTGGATTCTTTTTCAACTAAATAGACTTTATTCCCTGATTCCGCTATCTCCAGAGCAGCTTGTATTCCAGCGATCCCTGCACCAACGATTAAAGTGTCTGGATTGACTTCAACTTTAACTGGAATGAGAGGCTGCTGGAGAGCCACTCTGTTTATGGCTGCTTTGATGAGAGAGGTGGCTTTTTTTGTGGCTTCATCTCTGTCTTTATGAACCCAGGAACACTGCTCTCTTATATTGACCATCTGAAAAAGATATCGGTTCAGACCTGCTTTTTCACAGGCCATTCTAAATGTAGGTTCATGCATTAGAGGGGAACAGGAAGCCACAATGATGCGGTTCAATCCTTTTTCTTTGATATCATTTATAATCAGGTCCTGTCCGGGTTCTGAACACATGAATTTATAATCGCGGGCTACTTGAACATTTGGTTCATCCTTTATTGCGTTGCGGGATTTTTCCACATCTACATTGGCTGCAATATTAGACCCGCAGTGACATATGTAAACACCTATTTTTATGTTGTTGTCAGTCATCTTAGTTCCTTCCTTTTAATTTCTTCGAGATCAAAGGGTATAAGTGAACGGTTAAGGCCCAGCTCACGAGGAGAACCACCCAGAGCGAGACCGACGACTTGAGTGAAAAATAAGACAGGCATCTTGAAATCGGTCTCATATTTCTTGTTTATTTTATTTTGATAGGCTTCTAAGTTGATTTGGCATAAAGGGCATGTCGTGACAATAGCGTCTGCCTTATTATCTTCCGCACACTCCAATAGTTTTTTATTGAGACCTAAGCCAACATCAGGGTATGTTGTCATGAGCATTCCGCCGCAGCAGCGAGTTTTCATAGGGAAATAGACATTTTCAGCTCCGAGTGCTTCACAAAGGTTATCCATCATCTGGGGGTTGTCCTTATCGTCCAATCCTCTTTCAGGCCTCACGATCTGGCAGCCGTAATATTGAGCGATTTTTAATCCCTCTAAAGATTTTTTGGCTTCTGAGGCGATGGTGTCGATCCCCACGTCATTAACCAGGACTTCAAGAGGATGCCTAACTGTTACATTCAAGTTGTACTCTAATCCTCCCCTTCTTAATGCCTGGTTTACTTTTTCCCTAAGGATGCGGTTGTTTTTTAGGATATGATTTGTTTTATAAAGAATAGTATAGCAGGAACTACAAGGGGCTACGATATCCCAGCCTTTTTTTTCAGCCATGGCTAGGTTTCTTGCCGATATGACCAGAGAGATTGTTTCTTTGGTAGCCATATAATAGGTGGCCCCACAACAGTTCCAATCATTGATGACATGAAGTTCATGTCCTAATTTATTAAAAACATAATGAACGGATTCGTCATATCCTTTAGCTGATGCTTCAAGACTGCATCCTGGGTAATAAGAGTATTTCATTTTTTACCTCCGAGAAGATAAAGGAAGAATGAGAAAGGAAGATTTTATTTATGATTCCTGCATAGGAATAATACTTTCTAGTATCTCTGCTTCCTTAAGTATATTTGATAAGTTCTTTGTGTTTTTTATTTTCTTGGGGAAGAATCCTATTCTGCCTTTAAGGGCTAATTTTATAAACATAGGAAACATCCCTAAAAGCTTGAATGGGTTTGTTTTTAAACAGTAGGAAATGATTAGACCTGGTTCATAGCTCATGCCAAGCCGATTCACAAACCATACAAAAGAATTGGATAGTGCGTACACAGGAAACTTTTTGGGGAATATTTCGTTTTCTATGGCAAGACGTTTTAGGGTGTAAATGATATCTGTTACTTTGACCCCTTGGGGGCACCGAACAGTACAGGAGTAACAGGATGCACAGATCCATATAGCCCTGCTGGAAAGGATGGTGTCTATCTCTTTGGCTCTGAAAAGAGCTATAATTTCCCTCGGGGTTATATCCATGGTGTAGCTGACCGGACAGGTAGCTGTACAAGTGCCGCACTGTATGCATTTTTTTATGCTTTCACCTCCAGGTATATTTTTTACCTGAAGCAGAAAAGAGTTTCTAAGTTCTTTTTCTTTTTCGTCAAGCTCACCAGGTTGAGGCAGCTCTTCCTTTACCTTATTCATTTTTTAAGAAGCCTCTCTATCCTTTCGATTAAGTCATCGGCTTTCACAGGTTTGTCAATGTAATCGTCTGGACCTTCCATTCCTTCTTTATCTCCTTTAAATTGAAACCTGGATCCGGTCATTTCTTTAACTGCTGAAATAAAGATCACTGGTGTATCGTGGGCTGCTTTGAATTCTTTTGAGGTTTTGATGGCATGACAAAGAGAGAAACCATCAAAAAGGCTGTCCATCATGATGTCCAGAAGAATAAGGTCAGGTTTTTCTTCGAGGATTTTCTTTTTACCTTCTTCAGGATCAGAAGCAGTGATGGCTTCATATGAAGCTGAATGAAGTATTGGAATGATAGCGTCTCTAAAATCGGGATCATCGTCGATGATCAAAATTTTTGCTCTTGCTTTTTCCATTTTATTTCTCCTTTATTTACTGAAAGCATTTTTTATTGCCAGTTTTAATTCCTCTTTTCCAAAAGGTTTTATAAAATAATAGAATATATCCTGCTCTCTTACTTTTGCCTCTAATTCTTTGGTGTTCTTTTTTGTGGTCATGATGACTTTTGTTTCTGCATCGATATTTTTTATTATTGAAACAGCTTCGTATCCTTTCATTTCAGGAATTTCGACCGCCATTATAACACAATGAAAATGATTAGAGGTGATTTTTTTTATGGCATCAGTCAATCCCGATGCAGCTTCTACTTGCTGTTCATTAGTTTGAAGAAAAGATAACAATGATTTTCTGTCATCATTATCAGGATCAATGATGAGGATTTTCTTGTTTAAAATTTTCATTTATCATATCCTTGCGGTTATTTTAAATGCAATAATTGTGCCAATTCAGCCATTAGCTGGGAGTGTCAGGTTAAACACTTTAACTCCTTTTCATTAAACAAGTTACAAAAACTGCATTAAAAAACTTGAAAAGATGTCTCTCATAATGTCAACATCAGAGTGGAAATATTCCACACTTTTTATGATAAAAGCCTCATAAAAGGCCTTGAATCGCTAAGGTTGAGGGGCTTGTCCGAAGACAAGCCCCTCGGAATAAAATATTTATTAAAAAGAAAATCGTCCAGAGGTGATAAAGATTGATGCAGGAAGAAATAGGTGGGAAGTGATTTGTTGAGGAATCACTATTTTATTATGGCCACCTCTGCGGACGATTCTTCTCATCATTTTTAGTTCCTTAAATGATTTATGATTTCTTCTATAGCCTTTTGTACAGATGGACTTAATTTATTTCCTGGTGCCACAGAATTGGGTTGAATCCCAACAACATAAGCTTTTTTTTGCATAGACAAATCTTTAATGCTGGATAAAAAGGGCATGAATTTATGACTCACACTGGACTGACTGAGAACAAAATCAAGGGGCAGAACAGTTATCTTTCCTGGTTTTTCATTAAAGTCCACAGCATCAAAGAAGACAAGCGCATTTTTATTATCGTATTTATTGAGATTATCGCTTCTTATTATTTCTGATTCCAGCCATACGTCTTTAAAACCGAGCCCACGGAGTTTTTGAGCTATTTTTAGGCCACCGGCGTCATCACTGTAATTCTGCTTTCCTGCACCAATATACACAGGGATGCTGTTTTCTCTAATATCTGTCAGTTTCTTTTTCCAGTTATCAGAAGGAGCATGGGTGACTTCAGCCATATGGGCAGAACAGCTGATGCACGGATCAAAGGCCCGGACAACAAGTTCCATCCTTTCTTTGATTTTATCTTCCTGTCCTTCATCTAAGAGTTTTTGGGCAGCTAAATGGCAGTATCTTTCTATATCTTCTGCGTTTTGGGCTGTGGGGGTCACAATATCAACATAAGATACCCGGCCGTTCTTGACTTCATGGTGATGAATCAGCAAACCTCTAGGAGCTTCCACAAGCCCTGTTCCTTTGCCATCTTTTGTTTTGTAAGGAACGGGCTTGGGATCTTCTTTAAACTTGAGGATTTCATCCACAAGCTCTATGATTCTTTCAAAGCAGTAGCTGATTTCCAGGGCTTGAGCTGCATTGTGAAAAAGAGGATTCACTTTCCAGCGTTTGTTGAAATATTTTTTATACATTTTTCCTGTTTCACCCTTGAACCTTTCCCCTAGATTGTTGACTCTAGCTAAGGCTCCCACTGAAAAGGGTTCTCCTTTGTAGCGGCTTCGTTTGCAAAAGGAATGCGAAACCACGAATTCATTAGTGAGTTTTTGATAGTCGTCTCTAAAGAATTTTTCTCCTGTCGAAAGCAGTATTTCGTCTCCCCAGAAACCATAATTGTTATGGCCGGGTTCACAGCAGGCGTAAACAGTTTCCTGTTCAGGGTTGTCGGGATAATCAAGGCCACAGAATAATTCCACAGTCTTTTTGACAAAGGGAATAAACTGGATGGCTCTGTTTTTGATAAACAAGAGTTCTTCTCTGGAAGGAAATTTACCGAATCCGCCAATGATAGGATTTTCTCCATGGATAAAGCGCCCGCTCAACACTTTCATGATATGATTGGCAAAGTTTTTCATTTCAAGAGCGATCTTAACTTCCAAATTATAGTCTGAAGCCATGGCTATGGCATTTGGATATCCTAGGTAATCAGGAAGAGCAAGGTAGTAAGTATGAAGAGAATGGCTTTCTATCATTTCTCCCATATGCATAAGTTCTCGGCAGAGATAGGATTTAGGGTGTATTTCAATATTGAGCGCGTGTTCCATAGCCCGGAGAACCGCGTTTTTATGTGAAAGAGTGCATATCGCACATATTCTGGGAGACATGCTGACATCTTCTTCAGGTGTAAGTCCTAGGGTCAGTTTTTCTATAAGGCGGGGACCTTCGTATATACTGAATTTGACATCTGATACCACTTTTCCGTCAATAGTGGCTGATATGCCTCCATTCCCCTCAACTCTGGCCAGGTGGTCTACACTTATCTTTTTCATTTTGACTCCTTTTTTAGTTGTTTGAAGAACTCAACCAGTTTTGTGCCTGAATAGTTAGCCATACGCTTTTTTATAGATTCTATGTCGAATCCTTTTTCCTTTAAGAGATAATATTCAGAAGTGAGGTTGGCTCCTTCTACCGGACCCCAGCATCCAAAACAGGGCACATTGTGATTTGGACATATGGAACCGCATCCATCAGCTGTGAGGGGTCCTAAACAAGGAATTCCTCTATTCAAAAGACAATCATTTTCATTGTATTTGCAGGTAACACAAACAGGTCGGGGGTATCTTTCTGGAAGACTTCCTTTCACCGCTCGCGTGAATAATTCTAAAAATTGGTCTTTTCCAATGGGACAGCCAGGAAGATAATAGTCCACTTTTATATAGGCATCTATGGGCTTTGACTGAACAGCTTTGGTGTGCGTCATCTTAATATCCCCATAGACTTCTTTGTATTTTTTTTCCCATTCTTTTGGGTTTGTGAACCTTGCTTGAATTCCGCCTACAGTAGCGCATATTCCAATGGCAATCACAATTTCAGATCTTTCTCTTATGTCTTTGAGCTCTTCAATTTCTCTTTCTGTGCTCACTGAACCTTCGACTAGAGCTATATCCAGTTTTCCATCAATATTTTCACTGCTTGCCATAAGAAACGACTGTATGTCCACAGCCTTAAAAATATCAAGGAGTTCTTTTTCGCAGTCCAGAATGAGCAGTGCATCTCCAGCACATCCTGTTAATTCGTATATTCCGATTTTTAATTTGCGGTCGCTCATTATTTCCCCCTTATATTAGCTCTCTCATGTGAATTACATCCCAGTAAGTGAAAACAGGACCATCCAGACATGTGTAAATATAATCTATAGCACAATGTCCGCATTTCCCCACTCCGCATTTCATGCGCCTTTCAAGTGTCATCAGGATTTGGTCTTTAGGTATATTGAGTTTTAAAAGCTCCTTGAGAACAAATTTATACATAACAGGGGGGCCGCAAACCAGGCTGAAAGTAGTGGATGGATTTATATTCTTTATTTTTGGAAACAGAGTGGTCACAACTCCTACATTTTCTGACCATTGGCCTGTATCGTCTTTATCCACAGAAAGATAACACTCCAGGTCCTCCCGTTCTTTTAAAGAGAGGAATTCTTCTCTAAGCAGCATTTCTGCGGGTCTTTTAGCTCCATGAAGGAGGATGACTCTGCCGAACTGATCTCGATTGTCAAGACAGTAAAGCAGTACTGAACGAAGAGGGGCAGCTCCAAGACCTCCCATAGTGATCAATATGTCATTTCCCTTCATCTGTTCCACTGGGAAACCATTGCCGTAAGGGCCTCTGATTCCTACCATATCGTTCTCTTTGAGTCTGAAAATGGCATTTGTGACAGTGCCTGTCTTGCGGATACAGAATTCGAGAAGTCCTGGTCGGGATGGGGTGGAAGATATGGAAAAAGGAGCTTCTCCAGCGCCAAGAACTGAAATCATGGCGAACTGACCTATTTTGTACTTAAAGGAGAGCGCTTTTTCCATATCAGCAATCCGGACTTGAAAGAATTTTACATCTTCAGTTAAATAGTAAGTACGGACGATTCTTGCTGGTTCAGGAAGAAATGGATTTTCTGATTGATTGACTTTATTTTCACCGTTCATTTTGTCACCTCTTTATCTAACCTTTCCCAGAAGGCATCCACTTTTTCTCCGTCTAAGGCCTTGCCTACTGTTTTGACATTGATATCCACAGGGCAGGTCACCACACACCGGCCGCAGCCGACACAACTTGGTTTTCCATACTTTGATATATAAGCCTGAAGTTTGTGTGTGTACCAGAGTTTCAGTCTATCAGCGCTTTTTTTTCTGAAATTTTCTCCTCCTGCAACCTCAGAATAGCTTTCCAGAGTACAGGCATCCCAACATCTTTTGATTTCGGAATAATTTTTTTCAAGAGCTGGTTGGTCTTCCACATTGTAGCAGTTACAGGTAGGGCAAACATTGGTGCATGATCCACAGGCAAGGCAGGCGTTTCCTATTTTTTCCCAGAGAGGAGAATTATACATGAGCTCCATGAGATCACCTAAGGCATCAAAATTTATTTCAGTCTTGAATGCCTTCTCTCTTTGGTCACACCACTCAGTGTATTCTTTAATGTCTTTGTCCGATATATCTTCTTCAAATAGATCAGCTTTTGTTTTTATAAGGTCATCTCCTTTGCTTGAACCGATCCACACAATGTATCTTCCGTCAAGTTTGGAGAAGAAAAGGTCGTATCCCTCTTTGACGACGTGAGTTCTGGTTGACTTGCACAGACAATTTTCATCAGGCCAGCAAGAGTGTCCCAATAAAAGGGTGTTTTTCCTGGAATCCATATAATAGGGATCATAGAATTCATGGGTGAAGAAGTTGTCCATTATCAGAAGACCGTGTATATCACAGGGGTGAATACCGAAAATGATTTTTTTTGAAACATGGGAAAAGTCTGGTTTGTATTCCTTTTCAGAAGCTTTAAACATATTGATTGAAGGAGGGAGAATGATTTTTCTGGGAGGTAAAATCGTTCTGGTGTAAGTAATGTCCATCTGGTTTAAGTCTTCGATGACTTGAAATTTATGTCTATCTGGTTCTTCTTTTACCGGAGCCCATAGATCTGCCTCCTTAGAAATTTCTTCTAAGAAAGGATTTAGGTTTTCTTCCTTTAGTTTTACGATTTTCATTTGACATGTCCTTTGATTTTCATAAAATTTTCTCAGAATTCTTGGCCTGACTTGTGAATAATCCAGGTAATATACAAATACACAGCTAATTAACATGCAAATTATGTGCCATTACAAGGAGAAAAAGTTTAGGCACTTTATTTTTCTTAAGTGGCTGAATTAAAAGAAGGTAGCTTTTATAGTCTAAATAAGAAAAAAAATCATTGGGATAAAAAAATCCAATTATGTAGAGATATTCCCCATTCTGTGTATAGATATGCCACCTGACTTATTCATAAAAAAATGGCGATGTTTATATCATTACTTTATTTTATATTTTTTTATTTTTGAATAGAGAGTTTTTCTATCAATTCCAAGAATTCTGGCTGTCCTGCTTTTATTTCCATGTTGAGACTTAAGAACAGATTTTATATATTCTTTTTCAACTTCTTCTAAAGTTTTCTGTCTTCCTCCCACAGAGTAGGCTATGGAGTGAGAAGAACCTATTCCATGATAGATGAGGTCGTCCAATCCAACCTTATTTCCCCTTGTGAGCACCACAGCTCTTTCTATGGTGTTTTCTAATTCACGGATATTTCCAGGCCAATCATAATCCATAATGGCTTTCTTAGCCTCGTTAGTGAAACCTCTGATATCTTTTGATAATTTTTGGTTATATTTTTGGAGAAAATGTTTTAAGAGCTGAGCGATGTCCTCTTTTCTTTCCCTAAGAGGAGGTATGTTTATGGGAACCACACTCAAGCGGTAAAAAAGATCTTCCCTGAATTTATTTTGTTTAACCCGATCTGCCAAGCTTATATTGGTTGCGGCTAGTATGCGAACATCCACTTTTATGGGTTTGTTGCTTCCTATTCGGGTGACTTCTCGTTCTTGAATAACTCTTAGGAGCTTTGCTTGGATGTTCATGCTGATATTGCTTATTTCATCCAGAAATATGGTCCCTCCATCAGCCACTTCAAATCGCCCGTGCTTGGTTACATGAGCTCCGGTGAAAGAGCCTTTAACATGACCGAAAAGCTCACTTTCAAATAAAGTCTCAACCAGGGCTCCACAGTCGACCACCACAAAGGGAGACTCTCTTCTCAGACTGTGTTTGTGTATTTCAGAAGCGAGAAGTTCTTTTCCTGTCCCGCTTTCTCCAGTAATAAGCACCGTACTTTCTGTGGGGCTGACTCTTTTCATGATATCGATGACTTTTGCCATGGATTGGCTTTTTCCAATCACCATAGAAAGGTCATGTGGATCTGTTGTTTCATTTTCTGTATAAGTGACTCTGCTTTCTCTGGCGTTCAGAGCTTTTCTCACCATAGTGCGCAGCTCTTCTGGACTGAAAGGTTTAGCCAGGTAATCAAAGGCTCCCTGCTTGATGGTGTTGACAGCAGATTCAATGGAAGCGAATCCAGTGATAATGATGACCGGGGTGTCAGGATAGGAATTTTTTATTTTTTTCAGAATTTTGATTCCGGGAATTCCGGGAAGTTTTAAGTCAAGGAGAATAACATCAAATTCAGAATCATCAAGAATATTGAGGGCTTCTTTTCCATGGCTGGAAGTGGCAACTGAGAATCCTTCTTTAACCAGGACTTGGGAGCAGGAATCTCTTATGGATTCCTCATCGTCGATGATGAAGATTCGTGGTTTCTTATTGCTTTTTGTGTTCATCTTTTATAGGCAATTTAACAATAAACGTGGATCCTTCATTGACTTTGCTCTTGACCTCTATAGTGCCGTTGTGCTTTCTAATGAAACTGTAGCTGATGGCTAGACCAAGACCCGTTCCCTTTCCAACTTCTTTGGTGGTGAAAAAAGGCTCAAAAAGTCTATTTTTGACTTCATCGGGTATCCCGGGTCCTGTATCTTGGAAACAGATGTATATCTGCTTTTCTTGATCATTGACTCCGGTTTCAATGATCAAAGATCCATTTCCTTCCATAGCTTCTGCGGCATTAATGATTATATTAATAAAGACTTGCTGGAGTTGGGCACTGTCAGCCGTGATTTTTGGCAGAGACGAAGAATATTTCTTTTTTATTTTGATATTTTGAAAAAGTGTTTTTGTTTCTATTATGGACAGGGCTTTTTCCACCACATTATTTATATCCACTATGCTGGTTTCTGGTTCTTTTGGTCGGGCGAATTCAAGAAGTCCCTTCACGATTTCCTTGCATCTCGAAGTTTCTTTGACTATTTTTCTTAGATTATCGTAATAGGGGGTGTCTTTATCAATGTCTTCTAATATGAGATGGCTGTATATGAGGATTCCACCGAGAGGATTGTTTATTTCGTGGGCGACTCCAGCCGCGAGTTTTCCAAGAGAAGCCAGTTTTTCGGACTGAATAAGATGGGCTTGCATTTCTCTCAGTTCTTTGGTCCGCTCTTCTACCTTTTTTTCAAGTGTTTTGCCCCACTCTATTAGTTTTTTATTAGCCGCATCAAGGTCATCGGTCATTTTGTTAAATGATTCAGCAAGATAACCTATTTCATCTGTGGAATTGACTTTGACTTTATGTGAAAGATCTCCTTTGGCAATTTTTTGAGTGGCTTCCACTATTTTTAAAAGAGGATTTATGATTCGATTGGTTGAAAAGTAAAGCAGGACCAGCAGTAATATGACCAGCATGGAAGCCATAAAAGTAAAAGTTATCATGACTTTGTGAGCTGTATCTATATAAGGTTTTTCAAGCATACCGACATAGAGTATTCCGATGATCTGGTTTTTAAAATCTTTTATAGGTTCGTAGGCTGTGATGTACCAATCATTGACTACAAAGGCTCTATCTATATAAGATTTGCCGTTTTTGAGTACAGCATCACTCACTTTTTTGGATACCCTTGTTCCAATAGCTCTTGAACCGTCCTCATTTTCAACATTAGTGGATACACGAAGATCATGTTGGAATATGGTGGCGGTACCTGTTTCGCGTTCTTTATATTTTTCCTCTCTATAAACCATTTCTTTGACCCTATCCACGATCTCGTAGTTCCGGTTAATAAGAACCCCACCATACAAAACTCCAAGAAGATTGTTTTCTTCATCCAGAATGGGAGAGGCTGCTTTCAAAATCATCCCGTTTGTTTCCCTGTTTTTGGAGGATTCAGCTGATTTGGGTGTTGGTTTGATATCAATGGCTGCTTTATCCGCAAGGTCTTTTCCTTCCCTTAACAGAATCTCTCTCGATATTATCTGGGGGGATGAGGCAACTTCCTCGGATAAGGCTTTTTTAATGATTTCGTCTTGCGATCTGTCGTCTCCGGTTACACTGGGATTTCGCGTTCTTATGACAACAATCCCTTTAGAATCAGTCACATTAAGTATATCCAGTCTGTATTTTTTTCTCAGTTGGTTTAAGCATTCTGATATGAGGGCATAATCATTGTTTTTCAAGCTGTCTTCAATTCTTTTCCTTTCAGAAGTCAGGCTGACAAATTCTCTTATATCATTCACTCTCTCATTAAATACCATCCATGCTGATGAAAGGTCGTGCTTGACTTTGACCTGGGCCTGTGCGATGAGGGTATTCCGTATAAGTCTTGAGCCAAGAATGAGAGTTATGATACCCCCGAAAACGATGACAACAAGAAAGCTCAGTATTATCTTTTTTCTTAATGAAAAGTGAGGGATTCTCATTGAGCGGATCAGCTTAGGACTTTCTGTCTCTTTTAATTTGTTCCACCAGTTGTCCTTTGCGGTCGTATATATTGACTATTAAAGGCATATCTCCAGGAAGGCAGTGTGTCCCGCAAGCATGGCACGGATCATAGGGACGAAATCCCATTTCTGCCATATTGAGCAGCCCTTCTGAGACTTGACCTCCTTTTATAAAGCTTTTGGCTGCCTTTTCAATGGACATATTTATAGCAGCCGCATTGTTGACTGTGGCTACAATAAGATTGGCTTCCTCTATGATTCCTTTTTCATCTGTTTTATAGTGGTGAAACAATGTTCCTCTGGGAGCTTCCACAACTCCAATCCCTTCGTCAGGTTTTTCTGTGGGAATATTTCGAATTTTAGGATCTGTGATATCTTTGTTTTCAAGAAGCTGCACCATGGACTCCGCTGCCTGGAGGGCTTCAATAAGACGGGCCCAGTGAAAGGCTAGGGTATGATGGGAGGGCTTTCCTCCCAGAATCTCATACATTTTTTCATAAGCTTCTTGAGCGAGAGGGGTGGCCATCCCATCTGAAGCATTGAGACGGGCTAGCGGTGCCACTCTGTAAACGCCGCTGTCTTTACCTTCTTTAAATCCTTTCCATCCGATTTTTTTAAGATAAGGGAACTTTATATAAGTCCAAGGTTCGACATGTTCCTCAATATGTTCAAGATAATCTTGAGGCTTGAATTTTATAAATTCTTTTCCATCCGGGTCCACCACTCGGATATCACCATCATAAAAACTGACTTTGTTTTCCTTGTCCACCAGTCCCATGTAGTAAGTTTCAAGCTGATAGGCATCTCCGACCACAATATCAACATATTCTTTGTTTTGCAGCACCACATCATCAAATATTTTCAGGGCAAATTGAGAAAACTCCACAATTCCCTTTGCCTGTTCCAGGAACTCCTTTCTGTGTTCTTCGTCCAGTCCTTTTGAGACGCCTCCTGGAAGCCCGCAGACAGGATGGATGATTTTACCGCCCAGATAGTTGATGATATCTCTGGCTTCTCTTCTGGCTTTTATGACTTTTAATCCGATTTCTTCTCCGACTTTTCCAATCACTCCTAATATGTTTCTTTCTCCAGCCGGAGCCTGAGGCCCAACCACAAAATCAGGGCCCCCCAAGAAAAAGAAATGCAGGGTGTGATCTTCGAATTGAAAGGCGTTATAGATCAGCTCTCTTATCATTCTTGCCGCAGGAGGGGGTTCAACTTTAAACAAGTCGTCTAAGGTTTTTGTAGAAGCCATATGGTGGGCTGTGGGACAGACACCGCATATTCTGGGGGTGATTCTGGGCATTTCTTCAGCGGGTCGTCCTACTGCAAATTGTTCAAATCCACGCAGTTCAGGGATCTGAAGGATGGCTTTATCTACATCGCCTTTATCGTCAAGAAAAATCTCGATTTTTCCATGTCCTTCAAGACGTGTGATGGGATCTATAGTGATTTTTTCGGTCATTTTGTTGCCTCCATTTTTTTTCTTCTTAAGATAGATGCAGGAAGGCTGAATCGATAAAAAGTTCCTGCTGGATCCACTATACTGTCCCTTAGTTTATCTATTTCTTTTTCATCATCTGTTTCGATTATGGATGCCAGTGCAGAAAGAAATTTAGCTCCTTGGTCAAAAACTTGATCTGTGGGGCCAAAACATCCTCTGCAGGGCATATTTGCTGTGATACACCTTTGGCCGCATCCATCTCTAGTGGCTGGTCCCATACAGATAATACCCTGGGCTAAAAAGCATTCTTCGGGATCGATATTCACTTCCCAGGGCCGTTTTATTTCAGTAATAGCAAGTCTTTCGGGCTTGGAATCATTTCTATCGCACTCATCGCATAGTGACTTATTAGGGGAGAGAACAGATCCTTTTGGGGGAAGCTTTCCTTCCAGAATGGCGTTAACCGCATCCAAAATAAGATCTTTAGGCGGGGCGCATCCAGGAAGATA
>JAWLEN010000082.1:0-10389 GCA_041686095.1 Candidatus Aminicenantota bacterium | reverse complement strand
GTGATCGGAATGACCAGCGCCACAGAGGCAAAATTGTGCCGGGAAGCTGAGATCTGTTATGCCAGCATGAGTCTGATCACAGATTATGATGTATGGCATGAAACAGAGGGACATGTATCAGTGGAAATGATTCTGGATAACATGAAAAAAAATGTGCAGAACGCCAAAAATATTATTAAGAGAGCGGTTAAAGAACTTCCGGAACCTCACGAATTTAAGTGTGAATGTCAGCATGCTTTAAAAAACTGCCTGGTTACAGATCCCGGCAAAATACCGCCTTTTATACGGAAAAAATTAGGTCTCATTATCCATAAGTATTTACCCAAAGAGAAATAGATGTCTTATTAGCAAGACATTTGTCATCTTGAGGAAACATAAGAATGAGATTTTTTAAATACATATTTTTTTGTTTTTTGATCATTTTTTCGGCTTTGTCCTCTTCAAACCAATCTGTTTTAGCCGAAGATCTCGAGGATACTACCACTTATTCTGAGTTAGACCAGCTCTTGGCTGAGACCTTCCGGATTGATATTAAAGAGATCACAGTTACTTTTGATTACTATCCGGATGACAGCTATGCTGAAGGAAAGGCTTCAATTATTTTTCAAATGAGACTTGGACAAACCATTCCTTTGATACACTTTGATCCGGCTCTCCGATATGACTCAATCCTTGAAATCAAACTGAATGGAGAACACTTGAATTTTTATGACACTTCTGACATCCAAGTTGTCGAGTTTGAAGGTTCCACTCAAAAAGCTATAGAATTGCAGAGAACACTCCCTCAAAACATAGACCACACTCTGGAAATAAACTACCGTCTTTTTCTGCCTGAAGATTATCCTCGGTTTTCTCCAGTTGTTCATGACTTACAAGGGAGAGGCAATGAAGAGCGATTTCCCACTCTGAACAGCCCAGAAGAGCTGTGCCGTCATATCTTGGATTTTAAAGTCCACTGTCAGAAACCTTATGTTTTTTTGGGTTCCGGCCTGGTTAAGAAAATGGATTCTCTTTCAACACAGCACTGGCGGTTAGAGACAGAGCAGGAAGTAGCTTCCTATACTGTGATGTTTGTTTTGGTTCCGGAAGAGGATTTTGTTTATGAAGAGCGGGAAATCAATGGAATTCCTGTGCGCATGGCTGCCTTTGAAAACGGAGATTCTATAGATGAGGCTTTTGCACAGCTGGAAGAATGGCTTCCTGAATTGGAAGAGAACTTAGGCCCTTTTCCCATGCCCAGGGGATTGAGTGTCTTTTTGACCTCCATATACGGTGGAATGGAATATTATGGGGCGACGATTTCCTCTCTAGAGGCTTTGAAACATGAGGTGTTTCATATGTACTTTGGCTGCAGCACTGTGGGGAAAACTTACCGGGATACCTGGATGGATGAAGCTATTAATGAATGGTATGAGCATTCAGTGGATCCAGATTTTTACTCCATGTCTTCCAGCTACATGTCCAACTGGGTGGGAGGAAGGTCCCCCATATCTGTAGGGTTTGATTCTAGAGCTTATAATGAAGGAAGCCACATCATGCAGGCTGTGGCTGAAAGACTAGGGGGAAGACAGGAGATGATTGCATTCCTCAGTTATCTTCACCTGAATTATTCTTTCGCGCCTTTCACTACTTTTGGTTTTCTTGATTATCTCAAAAGCTATTCAGGAATAGACATGAAAAATGAATTCATAAACTGGCTCTATAATGGGAATGCTGATTATCCTGATTACACTGATTCTTATCATGAATTAATTAAAAAAGATTTGAGAAAGTAGTGGAGATGATGAATATTTTTAAAAAAAAATACCAATGGTTTTTAAGAATAAAACATTTTTTGGTATTGATTCTTGTTATGATCTTGATGGCCAGCGTCAATTCTTTATATGCCTATAGTTATCACCAAGAAAGCGACTCTCAAATCCAACACAAATTCCAGAAGCAAAGAGAACAAAACAATAAGAAAAATAAATTAATATTTGAATTTTATGGAGGATACTCCACCCTTAATCCATCTGATCTTCATACAGGAGCGCAGTATTCAGAAAATTTCTATGACTGGTACTATGAAGATCGATACCAGCATTACAGCTCTGCATACAGTGATTATTTCCATTTTACCGGATCAAAAACAGGGGAATTCCAGAAAATTAATAACGCCTTTCCTATTGGTTTCAGAATCAAGTTCTCTACCTCTCAGCGGGTGGCTTTTTCCTTGGGATTTCAATACATATCAAAAGAAGAAATATCAAATATCAAATATTCTTATCAGGTCCGTTCTGCTATTCCTGATGAGCCTCATTTTGTTGAAGATTATACCCGGGTCATTGAGCTTTCGCCTTTATCGATTTCCATAAAAGGATACACTCCTCTTCTGGGGATTCATTATGGAATCCCCTTATCTCGGTCGCTGCTTCTGGAAGGCTTTGTAACAGGTGGACTTTTATTTGCCCGGTTTCGGTTTAATGGCACACATACTTTTAAAGAAACTAACATTTATGAGTACTGGGAAGAAAGCATTGAGGAATATGAGTATAAAGGAAAAGGAATAGGTTATTCTTTAGGAACCGGAGTCAGAGCGGAGTGGTTGGCTGTGCGGAATATAGGACTTTTTATTGAAAGCGGATACTCTTTTCAAAAGGCAGGTCGGATTTTTGGCCCAGGAGTTTATGACTACTGCTATTCAGACAGCAATGCTCCTCAAATCTGTGAGCCGACTGATTCTTGGGAAGGCTATTGGGGTTTGAGCTCTGTGTCTTTGAGCAGGGAATGGGGAGAATTTTCAGGGAAACGGCTGGGTGCCTATAGAGCCAAAACAAAGGTTGCTGTAAAAAATTTCCATTTGGATCTCTCCGGTTTTCAGCTCAGAATCGGGCTGAGCATACAGATTCGATAGAAATGTCTAAAGAATGAAGCAGCTGGATATTTCATATCAAGGGGAAGAGAGGTGTTATCTCTCCTTTTAGGGATTTATTATTGACTGAGTGTTTTTTTAATTATATTATTTCTATTCCAGTAGCTCAAGTTCCCATCGTGAGCAAGATTAAGCGAAAATGATCGCAGAAACATCAGATTCCAAAATAAACATTCAAAACTAAGTAGAAAGGAAGTGAATCAATGAGTTTAGTCATAATAGGGTCCATAGCCTTTGATACCATAGAAACTCCTTTTGACCGAAGGGAGAGAATTGTAGGCGGTTCTTGTTCCTATGCCTCTTTGGCAGCCAGCTATTTTACAGACACTAAGATCGTTTCAGTGGCTGGAGAGGATTTCCCCAAAGAGATGATAGAGGCGTTTAATCAAAAAGGAATAGATACCAGAGGATTAGTCTTAACAAAAGGAAAGACTTTTTTTTGGGAAGGGCGTTACGGAGAAGACCCAAACCAGAGAACAACACTTAAAACAGAAATAAATGTTTTCCGGGATTTCAAGCCTGACCTGCTTCCAGAGTACAGAAAAGCAGATATCGTGTTTCTGGGAACCATTGACCCGGCACTTCAGTTGGATGTTCTCTCACAGGTTGAAAATCCTAAAATAACAGCTATGGATACCATCAAATTGTATATAGACAAGAGACATAAATCCTTGTTAGAAGTCATCAAAAAGGTGGATATTTTCTTTGGCAATGATGAAGAGGCCAAAAAGATCACCGGAGAGAGCAATCTGATCAAAGCAGGAAGGAAACTCCTTAATTTAGGTCCTTCTTTTGTGGTGATCAAAAAAGGCGAACATGGAGTGATCATCATCGAAAATGAATTTATTTCAGGAATGCTGGCTCATCCTTGTGAAGATGTGGTGGATCCCACTGGAGCTGGAGACAGTTTTGCCGGCGGATTTCTAGGATATCTGGATAAAGTGAATTCCTTTGAGGAGAAGGACATAAGAAAAGCCGCTGTTTATGGAAGTGTGATGGCTTCATTCACCATAGAGGACTTTGGCACAGATCGGTTAATGTCTGTGACCAGCTCTGAAATAGAGCAGCGCTACAAAGAATTTAAAAACCTGGTTTCTTTCTAGGGAGAAAGCAAACGAGAAACATAAAGGAGGCAAGGGTGAATGAATATGATTATCCCTTAGAGCCGTATAAAATAAAAACCATTGAGCCGATTAAAAAACTCACCCGAAAACAACGGGAAAAAGCTCTTATCGAATCTGGTTATAATGTGTTCACGATTCCTTCAGAAAAAGTATTTATTGACCTTTTGACAGACAGTGGGACATCAGCCATGAGCGATCATCAATGGGCTGGAATCATGACCGGTGATGAGTCCTATGCAGGCTCACGTAATTTTTTTCATTTCAAAAAAACTGTCCAGGATATCTGTGGATTTAAACATGTGATCCCCACCCATCAGGGGAGGGCTGCGGAAAGAATTCTTTTTGAGGTCACCACTCATAAAGGCCATTATGTTCCCAATAACATTCATTTTGACACCACTCGAGCCAATCTTGAGAACAGGGGAGCGGTTTGTGCGGATTTGGTTCAGGATAAGGCCTATGAGCCGGATGCGGATATCCCTTTTAAAGGGGATATGGACCTCCAGAAACTGGAGGCCTTTATTAAAGAGAAAAAACCCGAAAACATCCCTTTTGCGATGGTCACCATAACCAATAACAGTGGAGGGGGACAGCCTGTATCTTTGGGCAATATCAGAAATGTTAGCCAGATATGCCAAAAACATGGAATTCCTTTTTATCTGGATGCCTGCCGGTTTGCTGAAAATGCCTATTTTATTAAGAAATATGAGTCCGGATATTCCAAAAAATCCATTTCGGAGATTGTGAAAGAGACTTTTTCCTATGTGGACGGAGCCACCATGAGCGCTAAAAAGGATGCACTTGTTAATATTGGCGGGTTTGTGGCAGTCAATGATGATGAATTGGCTGAAAAGCTCAAATACAATCTGATCCGAAGCGAGGGATTTGCCACTTATGGAGGATTGGCTGGCCGGGATCTGGAAGCTGTTTCCCGCGGCCTTAAAGAAGTGTTGGATGAGGAGTATCTAAAACACCGTATTGGTCAGATTGAATATTTATGGAAAAAGCTCAAAAAAGCAGACATTCCTTTGTACTCTCCTCCCGGAGGACATGCGGTTTATCTGCTTGCCGATAAATTTCTCCCTCATATTCCCAGACATCAGTATCCTGCCTGGGCACTGACCATTGCCCTTTACCGGGAAGCAGGAATCAGAACCGTTGGTATCGGGGGCGTGATGTTTGGGAAAAGAGATAAAAAAACAGGGAAAGAGCATTTTCCAAAACTGGAGCTGGTTCGGTTAGCTGTTCCCAGAAGAGTCTACACTCTGTCTCATCTTAATTTTGTCGCTGATGCTGTTATTCAGACTTATAAAAAGCGAAGTCACATTAGGGGATTTAAAATGGTCCGTGAAGCTCCTTATTTGCGTCATTTTACCGTAAAGATGGAAGAGATTACTTCGTAGAGAGTTAGGCGAGAAGAGCTAAACTCTGTAAAACCACATAAGAGGGACCCATAGTGAATGAGCATAGGGGAGCTTTTTATGGTTGACATAAATATCAGTTTTTTCCCAGTCAACCACGATATTAAAGACCTGAAACAGGCTCTCTGCTTCTTTAGGAGTGAAGGTCACTGAATGACGGATCCGCTCTCCGCTTCCTTTTTCTTTATAGGTTGGAAGCTTTTTTGAGATTTCCACGGCTTTTTGATATTTTTTTGTGGGTTTGTATCCGAATTCAATAGTGATTTTAAAAGTCTCTGCATCGGTCCTGTCGCGCAGAATGTTATCCAGCATTTCTTTTTCTTTACTCATCCCGTTTGATCCTTTTTCATTCTATTCCTTTATATGACAAGACTTGCTTTTTGTCAAAATTAAATAATAATCATTTTTTCATTCATTAGCTTTATGAAATTCAGGTGTGGCTGAAGCGACCTTGAAGATTTAGCCTTCTGAGTGCAATAGTATGAACCTGGAATATTCAAGAATCGGGATGGCTACAGAGAGGAAGGCAAGGGATGAGGAATCCACTATGAGGGCTGAGCGGGCATGGTTCCTCTTTAGAGGAGAGCGAAGCCCGAATGGGAGAGAGATTCCACGCTGGGAAATCGAGCGGGTGACGAAACCCTTGCCTTCCTCTCAAAACGGTTTTGCGGAGCACAAGCCACATCTAAATTTCACCTTATATACATGCAGTCGCCGTAGCTGAAAAATCTATATTTTCTTTTCACAGCTTCTTCATAGGCTTCCATAAGAAGGTCGTAGCCAGCAAACGCAGCAGTGAGCATAAGCAGGGTAGAGCAAGGGAGATGAAAATTGGTTAGAAGTCGATCCGCGATTTTGAATCGGTAACCCGGATAGATGAAAAGATCTGTTGAATGAGAACCGGATTTAATCCCATTCTTTCCTGCCGCGCTTTCCAAGGCTCTTACTGTGGTGGTGCCGACTGAGACCACAGGTTTTAACTCCTGCTTGGCCTTTTTTATCATCCTGGCTGACGATTCACTTATATGAAAATATTCTGTGAGCATTTTGTGGTTTTCTATGTTTTTCACTCTGACCGGCTGAAAAGTAGCCAGGCCTACATCCAGAGTGATAAAGGTGAAAGGAACCACTTTGTTTCTGATCTCTTCAAAAATCTCTTGCGTGAAATGAAGTCCGGCTGTGGGAGCCGCGATAGAACCCTGTTTTTGGGCATACACCGTTTGATATCTTTTTATGTCAAAGTCTTTGAGGCTTTTCTCTGATTTATCTCTTTTGATATAAGGAGGAAGCGGGGCATAACCGATTTTATTTAATTCATGGATAACTTTATTGGTTGAGAATTGAAGAACACGCCGTCCCTCGCTTCCTTTTTTTATAACTTTGGCTTGAAGGGAGGAAGAAAAAATGAGTTGATTCCCTTTTTTTACTTTTTTTGCGGGGCGGCAGAGAACCTCCCAGATTTTGGGTTCTAATTCTCTGAGAAAAAGAAATTCAATATCACTTTCGCCTTTTTTTCCCCAGGTTCTGGCGGGAATGACTTTAGTGTTATTCAGCACCAGTAAATTCTTTTTCTGAAGATATTTCGGAAAATCTTTGAATCGGGCATGTTTGATTTCTTTTTTAGCTCTGTCCACCACCATCATCCGTGATTGTTCTCTTCGGGGCAAAGGTTTTTGGGCGATTAATTCTTTGGGAAGATTGTAGTCAAAATCTTTTAATTCCATGGGAAGTTTTTACAAAGGATTTAGAGTTGGGTCATGATTCCTGGTCGTCTTTGAATAAAGTTTCCTGAGGATTTGAAGAGCCGATTTTATAACCCAAATGCTTATAAGCTTTTTGAGTCACACATCGGCCTCTGGTGGTACGTTCGAGAAATCCGATGCGCATCAAAAAAGGTTCATAAATAGATTCAATGGTCTCTTTTTCTTCATCTATGGCTGCGGAAATGGTATTGATTCCCACAGGTCCTCCTGAAAAATTCTCAACTATAGTGGATAATATCTTTCTGTCCACATCGTCCAAACCCATGGAGTCAACTTCCATCATGTCCATGGCTTTCACGGCCTCTTCGGATGTTATTTTTCCATCAGCCACCACATCCGCATAATCCCTGACCCTTCTCAGCAGTCTGTTGGCCACTCTGGGGGTCCCTCTGGACCTTTCGGCTATCTGGTGAGCTCCCTGTTCTGTGACGCTCACATTTAAGATTGAAGCCGATCTTTTGATGATGTCTTTTAAATGATTTTCATTATAGTAGTCAAGGCGGTTGATGATACCAAACCGGCTTCGCAAAGGAGCTGTGATGTGTCCGGCCCGGGTGGTGGCTCCAATGAGAGTGAATTTTTTAAGTTTGAGTTTATGACTCCGGGCGCTGGGGCCCTGACCGATAACAATATCAAGGCTGAAATCTTCCATGGCTGAATAGAGGATTTCCTCCACAGAGGGATGAAGCCGGTGGATTTCATCAATGAAAAGGATTTCTTTGTTCTGAAGGTTTGTCAGGATTGCAGAAAGGTCGCCTGTTTTTTCTATGACCGGTCCAGCTGTGGGTTTTATCCCCACTCCCATTTGTCTGGCAATGATAAAAGCCAGGCTGGTTTTTCCCAGACCTGGAGGTCCGTAGAGCAGCACATGGTCAAGATTTTCCTTCCTCTTTATGGCTGCCTTGATGAAGATATCCAGCTTTTTCTTTATGGTTTCTTGGCCGATAAATTCATTGAAATTTTCCGGACGAAGGTTGTCCTCAAATTTGAGGTCCTCTTTTGTTCGAACTGGATTCAGAACCGTGCTTGGGTTTTTTTCTTTATTCATTTCACTTTAAATGGCATATTTTGTTTGATGCTTTTTATAACCTGGAAAGCCTCCTGAGGCTCTCCTTAAGCAGTATATCAAATCCTACTTCTTTTCCCAGTTTCTTTACCGCCTCATCCACGGTTTCGTAAACATCTTTTCTTTTAAATCCCATATTGGTCAGAGCTGACAAAAGTTCTTCTTTTTCTTTGGATGTCCTGGGAGTCAGTATTTTTTCTTTGTCTTTGAGTTTTCCCTGCAGCTCCAGGGCAATTCGCATGGCTGTTTTTTTGCCGATTCCTGGGACCAGGGATATCCGGTCTATATCACTTTTGTTGATGGCATCTTCCAGGTCAGAGACACCTATTCCTGAAAGGATATTGAGCGCTATTTTGGGTCCGATTCCGGCTATGTTAATAAGCTTTAAAAACAGCTCTTTTTCTTTTAAGGTTAAGAAACCATAAAGGGAAATAGCGCTGTCAGTCACATGAGTGTAAATATAAAGCTCAGTTTCATCTCCTATTTCCCCCAGCGCAAGGTAAGTCGATAAAGGGATGCCGGCACAGTACCCCACTCCCCGGATGTCCAGAGTCACTTCTTCAGTATTTTTGTCCCTCAAGATGCCTTTCAGATATGATATCATTTGAATCCTTTATATATTTATTTATGTTCCCTCTATTTTGTCAAGAAAAGTTCTAGAATTAAGATGACAAAATGCCGCTGCCAGGGCATCTGAGGCATCTTCTTCAATCTTTTCTTCCTGTAAATTGAGAAGTGTTTTGATCATGTTTTGGACTTGATTTTTATCAGCTCTGCCGTAGCCGGTCACTGCCTTTTTTATCTCCAGAGCTGAATATTCATGAAGGGGGCATTGATTGGAAGCCACAGCAATCAGGGCAGCGCCTCTTACCTGGCCAAGAGTGATAGCGGTTTTGACATTCCTAGCATAAAATAGATTTTCAATAGCGACTTCATCCGGCTTAAAATTTTTAATTACGGAATCAAGTCCATTTTTTATTTCATTGAGCTTATGAAGAAGGGCTGCTTTTCGGGAAGGTTTGATGACTCCATATTTAATAACTCTCAAACTGCTATTTCTTTGTTCAAGGATTCCATAGCCAGTGGCTTTCAAACTAGGGTCGATCCCAAGAATTTTCATTTTAATCGCGATGGCATCAATTAGAATACTGTTCTATTTCGTCTTCATCAATATCAAAATTGGCCCAGACGTTCTGAACATCATCGTGGTCTTCCAAAGCGTCAATCAACTTAAGGCACTGCTGAGCTTTTTTGCCTTCCAGCTTGACATAGTTCTGGGGGATATAGCTGACGTCGGAAGTATCCATGGTAATATTGTGTTCTTTTAATGCGTTATTTACTGATTCATAGTCATTAGGATCTGTGATGATCTCCCAGTTGCTTCCATCTTCTCTCATGTCTTCAGCCCCCGCTTCAAGAATAAGGTTCATCAAATCCTCTTCCGAAGCTTCTGACTTGGGCACCACGATATATCCTTTGCGGTCAAACATCCAAGCCACACATCCAGATTCACCGATATTGCCTCCGTGTTTGGAAAATATATTCCTTAATTCAGAAACAGTGCGGTTTTTGTTGTCAGTTACTGTCTCTATAAAAACAGCCACTCCCCCTGGTGCGTAACCTTCATAAACTATTTCCTCATAATTGACACCTTCCAGTTCGCCGGTTCCTTTTTTTATGGCTCTTTCTATGTTATCCGACGGCATGTTCACTGATTTGGCATGGTCAATGGCCTGACGCAGCCTCGGGTTTTTTTCGGGATCTCCGCCTTTCATTCGAGCGGCTACAGAGATTTCTTTGATTATTTTGGTGAAAATTTTTCCTCTTTTTGCATCCTGCGCTGCTTTTTTGTGTTTTATGGAATGCCATTTAGAGTGTCCTGACATATTGACTCCTTTTACATAATAGACTGAAAAAATTTTAGCATAAATGCCCTTATATTGAAAGTCAACCTGATCCCGCTCTTAATAAAGAATAATGAAATTCAAGTGTGGCTTGTGCGGATAAGGGCAAGGGATTCGTCACCCGCTCGATTCCCCAGCGAGGAATCTCTCTCCCGGTTCGGGCTTCGCTCTCCTCTAAAGAGGAACCATGCCCGCTCAGC
>JAWLEN010000081.1:0-10476 GCA_041686095.1 Candidatus Aminicenantota bacterium | reverse complement strand
GCGGGCATGGTTCCTCTTTAGAGGAGAGCGAAGCCCGAACCGGGAGTGAGATTCCTCGCTGGGGAATCGAACGGGTGATGAATCCCTTGCCCTTCCCCTTAAAATGGCGTTAAAAATCTGAACGGAGCACAAGCCATATCTGAATTTCATTATTAAAAAGAATTGAGGACAGCGAATGAAAAGTTTAGAACGGCAGCAAAACTGACCCATAAGATATAAGGGATTTGAATCAAGGCTGCGGTTCTAGATATGGGATAAAATTTTAGAATCATAAACAGAATCGCAATCCAAAGGAGAAGGATCTCTATAAAAGCTATCAGGATCCAATGCAGGCCAAAGAAAAGTATAGACCAAGCCGAATTCAACACCAGTTGAATAAAAAATACCATCAAAGCTGTTTTGACTTCTTTCTTCTCAGCTCTTCTCTTCCATACCAGATAGGCAGAAATTCCCATCAGTAAATACAAAGAAATCCAGACAGGGGCAAAAAGCCAACCGGGAGGAGTGAAGGGAGGCCTTGAAATATCCTGGTACCAAGTGTTAACAGAACCGGTTGTAAAAAATGATCCAACAATCCCGGCAAATTGAGCCATGATAACAAATAAAAGAAAAAATAAGGCATTTTTAAGAAAACTATTTTTCCCGGTTTCCGGGCTATTTTGATAGGCATCCATTAAAACTCTTTCTCCTTATAGCCGGATTCAGCGGATAATTATCCGGCTTTTAGTTGTACTAAAAGTTAAGCTCTCACCTGTTGGGCTGCGAGATGAATATTCAGATATGGAAATCGATCCCTCCCCCGCAGCTACAGGCACAAAAATTAATGTAACCAAATTTCCTGAACCTTTAAATCCTGAGGCCACATCAGAGCTTGAAAAGCCTATGGTGCAGGTGCCTGAATCATTATCCGTACTCTCTAGAAAAGAAGGATTTTCTCCCAGACCTTGAATGACATTCCCTTTTCTGACTTCTTTTAATTCCAAAAATCCGGGATCAAATGAGAGATTCAATGACATATTTTGAACTTCTTTTTCTGAAGCTAAATTAATCCTTATTTGAATATCCCTCCCCTGAGTCCCTCTGTATTCAGGTGGAGAAACGGAGATGCGATTCCTTCCAGAACCGGCTTCATTTTCAGGAGCCTCAGGAGTTTGCTGTATTTCTTCTCTTTGCGGGAGTCCTGTTTTCTGAGATACCGCACCAGATAAACCTGAAGAAAATTTTTCCCCAACATTCATCCACACAGGAAGAGTGTCTTCATTACTGAGAGGGATGGAACGAATAATATAGGGTGTCAGAGTCATAACCACATCTGTCTGCTGGATTTCCTGGTCCGTATTCGAAAACAAATTTCCTATCAAAGGAAGACTTTTTAATCCCGCGATTCCTTTCAATGTTTTGCGTTCTTCATCCTTAAGAAGTCCGGCCAGTAAATTGGTTTCTCCCTCCCTGAGTCTTATGATATTCTTTACCTCTCGGGTTGTGATGATAGGGAGGTCTCCGTATCCAGAACCTCCGAGAGCTTTAATCTTGACTTCCATCTCCAGAGTTATTTCTTTCTCAAAGTGGATCTCAGGTGTTATGGATATTTCTATCCCCACATTTTTATACTCAAAAGAAGTTATGGGCTGCTGGCTGACTCCCCCAGCAGCTATGGGAGAAAAAGTGGTCCGAGGAATCGGAACTTCATCACCCACCATATATTCGATCTTTTCTCCTTCTATCCCCCTTAGCCTGGGCTGGGCAATGATTTTAGTATCTGCATCAGATTCTAAAAAACGAAGAGTACCTATGGGAAGACTGATCTGATAATTCTCAGCCTTAGAGAATTCAAGTTCATCCAAACCAGTCCACCCTGTGCTTTCTTCCTCTCCAGAAGCCCCGTACATTCCGCTCACCGCATAAGAATCGAGGCTAAGTCCGATATTTCTCATTTTTTTTCGGGAAACTTCCATAATCTCCAAGTCGATCATGACCTCGCCCTTAGGCTTATCCCAAAGTTTTATCAATTTTTCAGCCGTTTCCAGCACATCTGGTGTGTCTTTTATGGTTATCGAATTGAGTGTCTCATCAATCGATATTTTTGGAACTTGAGATAAACGTCGAAGCATCTGCATCAACGGAGCCTGAATGTTTTTTGCCTCAGCATTTGATAGATAAAAGGTCTTCATAGCCACCACATCATATTTTTCTCTGTTCTGAGGATTATCTGGAACAATCAACACTGTGTTTTCATCTACGACTCTAAAAAAGTTTTGAGAAGACAAACAAAGTGTGTTTAAAGCTTGAAGAAAAGACATATTTTGCAGATCAATGGCTAAAGACATATCCCGAAACTGAGAATCAAATAAAATATTTATATCCGCATGTTTGCCCAATGCTTTAAAAATAGAACGAAGCTCAGCCTCCTCTATAAACTTCAATGTTATTTCCTCATCGCTCACATCAAGTTTTAAAGGGGATTTCATTTTTTCTTCAGCTGGTTTTTCTTTTTGGATTTCCTGCCGGGATAATCTTTGAGCTTCTTCCAAGATCATGCGGTTCTCTGGATCATAAGAGAGTGCTTTTTGATATTCCTCCAGAGCTTTTTCTTTGTTCTCCTGGGCAGCTAACCGCCTTGCTTTGTAGAGGTGAGAATTCCGGGCTCCAACTTGGGCGCGTAAAAGAGCCAGTCTATAAACCGAATTATTTGGATCCTGCAGTAAAGCTCTTTCATAATACTCTATGGCTTCATCATAATTTTTAGCCATTTCCGCTTGAGTCCCTCTTATATAACTCTGACTAAAGGTGGCGCATCCCCAGACAATCATCAGAGATAAAACTAACCATATATATTTTTTCATTTTTCTTCCCCCTCTAACTTTATAACCATTTTATCTGATCCTGAACTCTTAACGGTCACGTTATCCAATGATATATCCAGAATTTCAATTCCTCCTGGAAGAACAGATCCCTTTTCCACAGCTACCGCCTCACCTCGATATAAAATCAAAGCCACTTTCTTGCCAAAGGAAGCAATATAACCTAGATATTTAATGTCATAACCAAAAATTATCTTCTGATCTATTTCGCCACCTTGACCTCCTTCTTCACCGCCTTTAAGATCCAATCCCTCTAATGATCCGGCTATTCCTGTTTTCTCTTTCTTATCTAAATCAGGGATCCCTTCTATTTTTCTTTCCATAAAAATATTTCTCAGAGGAGGTTTTATCTCCTTAGCTTTAGGCTTTAATAGATCTACTCGGACAAGTTTACCGCTGCCTTTTTCATCTGAATACTCTCCCTGAATCCCCGTCGCCATCAAATTTATACAGAAAAACACTCCGCAATAAACAGCTGTCATCAGTAAAATTAATTTTTTATGTTTCATAATAAACTGCAAGGGAAAGTCCAAGTTGGACTCTTCCTCTCTCTCTTTCAATATCCTTAAAAGTAATTTTTTCCACATACAAGAATTTTTCCAGGTTTTCTATTTCAAATAAAAATTTCTTTATCAAGGCATATGTTCCAGCGATATCAAAGGACATGGATATCTTCTTAAATTTTTCATCTTCATGCCCTGGATAATCATACTTTATATTAGATGTTTTCACTCCCGTATTTCTTAAGAGCTCATTAATTGTCTGTCTAATATGGTGTATACTTCTTTCCCCATGATAAAAATATTTTTCACCTACATAATCAATATCCTGCTCTGCTTCCTTCCATCTCACTAATTCTTTCTTTTTTTCAGCAAGGGATTCTTTGACCCTCATGAGTTCTTCTTTTTTAGAAGCAAGGATCTCCTCAGAGCGCAAATGGGCATTTATCTGACCTCGGACAATAAAAAAATGAAACAAAATTACAACCAACAAAAACAAACCTGCATATACGAGCAGTCGGCGTTCTTTTAAATTCAAAAGATTAATAATTCTCATCATAACTCAAGGATATTTCCGAAATAAGATGTCCTGTCTCGTCCCTTCCTTCTCTTATAAGCCTGAAATTGTTAAAATCCATGGAGTACAAATTGTTAATAAATTTAAAGAAAGGATCCAATCCTGCTGAAGCGATTTCAAGTTTGATTTCTGTGGGAGTATCTTCCTTTTGCATGGGAGATATGGAAACAATATAGCACTTGTCAGGAAGAGATTTTTCTAAGGCTGTAAACAGTCCGGTCCATGAAAAACTTTTTTGAGAGATAAGATGATTGATAAAATTTACCTGAGCAAGATTTTCATTAGACAAGGTATCAATTTGGGCAAAGTATCTTTTTCCCTCCCTTTGGGTATGATTGATTCTATCTTCAATCTTAACAATTGCTTTTTTTATGTTTTGATTTTTTGTCCTGTATTGATAAAAAGTGACTAGACTAATAACAAGCAGCACCACAGACAATCCGCATAAGAAGAAAAAAATTGTGTGAAACAGTCTTTTATTCCTTAACGGATTTTCAGCGAGATTCAAATTCAATGGTTTCATCTTTTTCATAGCAGCACACCCAAAATAGGAGACAGTCTCTCCACCTCCTTTAGGTTAAAATCAACATTTAAAACTGATCCGATTCTATCAAAAGAAAAACTGAATTTATTACAGGTTTCCTCCAATAGCTTATCAGAACAATTAATTCCGCATCTAATCAGAAAATGCAAATCCTTTTTCCCTTCGCTTCCTTCAATAAAATTCAGTGTGTTTTCAACTTCATGAAAAACATCTTCTATTTTGTCCTTTGCGTTTCTAAGTTCTTCCATCTCAAGATTAAATCTTTTCTGCCTATAAAGAATGAATTCAGACTTTATAAGCACTGATAAAGAAAAACCATCCTGTTCAACATTCAACAGAAAATAATTTTTATCTGATTCAAACTTAAGTAAATTTATCAATCCTACGGATGGGGGGATAAATATTCTCACTTTCAAACCAAACTGATCCAAAAATTCTTGGTATTCCTTAACTATATAATCTCTTGTCAAAATGACCACAGCTCTTATTCCTGAATTTTTTGAAATAAGGTCATATGAAATTCGTGCATCTTCCGGCAAAAAAGGCATCTTCTTTCTTATTCTGAAGCGAATGATCTGTTCTCTTTCCCGAGGAGAACCTGGAAGAGAATCAAATGAAAAAGTAAAAGCTTTTTGAGACAATTCCGGAAAAATAAACACAACATTCTTGTTTCTTACCTTCACTTTCTTTAATGCTTTTGAAAATTTCTGTTTCAAAACCTCTGATTCAATAATATTTTTTTCATTTAGAGAGGGACGAACAACATCCTGAGGAAGATTCTGTATATAATAATCATCGATTCTTTTTTCTTTGGCTGAAAGAGTTACTCCACAAAAATAATGAGGCGAAATATAAAAACCGGTGGAAACTTGGGGTGGATCAGAAAAGAATTTAGTGATTTTATCCCAAAACTGATTCATAGTAAATTTGATATCCTAACAAATTATATTCATTCCTATAATCTGGATTATTCACTCCACAAAAGTAACTTTATTCAGTTCTCTTAAACTTGTTATCCCTTTAAGAACCTTATCCATACCTGCTTTCCTTAAAAAGATCATTCCTTCCTCTTTTGCCCTTTTCCTAACTTCTGATAAAGGTTTTTTATCCAGAATCATCTCTCTTATTTCATCAGACAACTCCAGAAATTCAGCGATAGCGGTTCGGCCTTTATAGCCAGTGTAATGACATTCTTCGCAACCTGTTGCCTCATAAAAAACATGATTTTTATATTTTTCCGGATCTATTCCTGATTCAATTAACTGCTGTTCACTGAGATATTCTTTTTGTCTGCATTTCGTACACAGAACCCTTACTAGACGCTGAGCGAGCACGCCGTTCAGAGCAGAGATAAAGCTGTAAGGATCCACTTTCATATGCAGAAAGCGGCCAATCACATCAAAAACATTATTGGCATGGACTGTTGTGAAAACTAAATGACCGGTCAGTGCGGACTGGATGGCTATTTGTGCGGTTTCAGGGTCGCGGATTTCACCCACCATGATTTTATCCGGATCATGTCTTAAAATAGAACGAAGTCCCCGAGCAAAAGTCAAACCCTTTTTTTCATTAACCGGGATCTGAGTGATTCCATCTATTTGATATTCCACAGGATCTTCAATGGTAACTATTTTGTCTTCAGGAGATTTTATTTCTGTCAAAGCCGCATAAAGAGTCGTGGTTTTACCGCTTCCAGTGGGACCTGTGACCAACAGCATCCCATAAGGTTTTGTGATATACCGTCTCAAAGTACTGATAACCGAATCTGAAAATCCCAGCATATCCAGCCTTAATTCAGAAATGGCCTCGGTTATCATCTCTTTATCAAGGATTCGTATGACAGCATCTTCTCCGTAGATACTGGGCATAATAGACACCCGAAAATCAACACTCTTGTCCTTTACTTTTAGTCTGAATTTTCCATCCTGAGGAACCCGTCGTTCTGCTATATCTAAATCTGACATCACTTTAATACGAGATATAATAGGTGATTGGAATCTCTTATCAATACGTTCTACAGCCTCGCTGAGAACTCCGTCGATCCGGTACTTAATGATTAAATCATCTTCTTTTGATTCAATATGAACATCACTGGCCCTTCTTTGAACTGCGGTGAAAATGATTGAATTCACCAATTTTATGATAGAACCATCCTGGTCTGCCAGTTTTTCTGCCGAAATGGTGTCTTCATCTGCCTGTTCATCTTTATCGATTATCTGAACCACATAATCTTCTGTGGCATCTTTAAGAACCTGTAAAGCAGCCTCGCTTTTACGCAGGGCTTCAAGTATCCCTCTCTCTGAGGCAACATATCCTTTAACTTTTTTTCCCAGAAATGACTCAATAGAATCTATAATGGATATATCTGATGGATCACTCACAGCAATTTTAACAATATTTCCAGTTTCCTCTAAAGGAATAAATTTAGATCTATACAGAAAATCTACAGGAAAAGATTGAACTAAATTCCTATTGAAAGTAACATCAGAAAGATCAATATAAGGAACCTTGTATTTTTCAGCTAGTTTCTTTGCTTTTGTCTCCTCTTCTCTGAGTGACTGTTTGCTCTTTTTTTGTTCGTTTTTTTTCATTATCCAGTAACTCTAATAATATTAAAAATCGGCAAATAAACTGATAAAAGCATACCTGCCACAACTAAACCCATCAATACTATTATAATAGGTTCAATTAAAGAAACAAATCTATCTATCTTGTCTTGCACTTTCTGATTATAGACATCAGCTATATCAAACAGCATACCCTCTAAATTGGCAGAAGTTTCGCCCACTCTTATCATATCTAAAGCTAAGGAAGAAAAGCATTCTGTTTTTTCAAGAGCAGTGGAAACATTTTCTCCATTTTTTATGTGGTCTTGAAGATGTCTCATCTGGTGTAGAATAAACCTATTGGGAACTGACTGCCGAGCAATATCAACAGAGGACAATAAAGAAATTCCTCCGCTCAAGAGCAATCCTAAAGTGCGGCAGAAAAGAGATATTGAAGATTCCCTCATGATAATTCCCCCATAAGGTAATTTCAGTTTTAATTTATCAATCCATATAAGAGGCCTTTCCTTTTTCTTCATCTGAAAATAGCCAATAATCATCATTAAAACTAAAATTAAAATCAAGGGAAAAAATCTTTTCATAGTCATGGAAACAGACAGTAACGCTTGAGTGATAAATGGAAGCTCAGCCCCAAAACCGGAATAAAAATCAGAAAATCGGGGTATTATAAAATTTACAAGCACCAAAATAAGGACAAAAGAAAAAATGATCAGCAAAGTAGGATACATCAGCGCTGTTTTGACCCTCTCCCTTGCTTGAGAAATGACCTTGTTGTAATCAATATAACGACCAATGGTTTCAGGTAAATTCCCTCCTTTCTCTCCTGCCATAATCGAAGCAATATAAACTGTGGAAAAGATATGACTGTGTTCTGAGAATGCTTCTGAAAGAGAACTCCCGCTCCTCACTTTATCTTCAACCGTCATGAGAACTTCTTTCAACCTGATGTCTTTAATTCGACCGATGATGATTTCAATACACTTTAAAACAGGGTAGCCTGCCCTGAGAAGGGCGACCAACTCTTGGTTAAACATAATAAAGTCTCTGGCTTTAATTTTTCTTTCATGGGGAAACAAAGTAATCCTTATTTTCTTCCAGTCTCGTTTTATGGAGAGGATACAGAAACCCTTTTCCCTGAAATAATTTCGGCAGGCCTCAGATGTGGGAGCAAGAAAGCTTTTTGAAAGGACTTCCCCGCTTTCAGTGGCTAATTTGCAGCTATAATAAGGCATCTAAAGTCATCAAACCTGTTGACAATTATTATCATATTAAATAATCTCCTGATTTTTGTCAATTGAAGGGAATCTTTGAGTAAAGCTTATAGTTTAACAGCAGCATACTTTGAATAATCTTTAAAATAAAGACTTTGCCCTTTTTTGACATATTGACAAAAACCGCACAAATCTTTATTTTTAGAACTATGAAGAAACAGTTTTTACTGAATATCATCCTTTTTTTTCTTTTATCCTCATTTACTGCTTTATATAAAGTCCCTCTCTCTTTCTTATCATTTAAATACTATGAAAATGGCTCTGTTTTCGACCAAACTGTCCAAGAGCAGAATAAAGAAACCGATTACATGACCACTCTGCTTGAAAGAAATCCTGAACCGCTGGGCCTCAAAGAAAATCCTGTTCTCAGAAGATACCTGTCTCAGCCTCCTATAAGCTGGGCCATAAGAGCTGAAAAGGGTCACATTCTGCATTAAAAGTGCTTTTATTATGATGATTCAATTTCTTAAATCCCAAGATGAATTTAAAAAAAATTTATGATCACCAATGAATAAAAAAATATACCTGGCATTAACTCCGGTTCTCATCCTTTTACTGCTGGGCTGTATCAATATATATAAAAAAATTATCTGGGAAGAACCTACAGATGGCGTGACTTGGGAAGAGACGCCCCAAGGACTCAAGGCTATTAAAGTGGAAGAAGGGAGCCCCGCCTATCTTGGTGGGGGAATTGACAAGGGTGACATTCTCTATTCCATAAACGATGTTCCGATAAGAAGCATTATTGACCTATCCAAGCAGCTCTGGAAAGCAGGGAGCCTCAATCAAAAAGTCATCTATGAAGTCATTCACAAGGGAGACCAAATATTTCCTTCTTTTTATCTTACCACCCAAGGCACTAGCTTGATATATTTTTATTTGGCTCTCATCGGGCTCACCACCCTAGTCATAGGTATTATTGTACTCATAAATGCAGGGGGGCGACTCCCGCTTCCTTATATATTCTTTTTCTTTATCTCACTTGCCTTTTACAGCTTCTATGTTTTTTCCCCTACCGGTCATCTGGATGCCCTGGATAATATCTTCTACTGGATAGATAAAGTCGCTTTCGTGATTTTTCCTCCTCTGCTGTTTCACTTTTTCCTCATTTTCCCTAAAAGAAAAAAATTTTCGAGGAAGATCATTTCTACAGGAGCTGTTTTCTATCTTCCAGGAGCGGTTCTTCTTCTATCCCGAGTTTTCATTCATCTCCCTAATTTCTTAAACTTTTCAGAATCCTTTATCAGCCGATATTATGAAACTTTAGAAAAGCTGGACCTTTTTCACTTCACTATCTTTACCATGACTGCTTTAGGGATTATCATACACGATTCTTATAAATACACTGATTTTATAATCAAAAAACAGCTCAAATGGATCGCTTACGGATTGGGATTAGGGATTATTCCCTTTTCGATTTTGTATTCAGTCCCGTTTATGCTGGGAGCCGTTCCTTCAAAAATTGGAGAATTGACTGTCATACTTCAGGCACTCATCCCACTTACATTTGCCTATTCAATCTCAAGATACAAGCTGATGGACTTGGAGGTCATTTTAAAAAAGGCTGTCACTCTGGTCTCTTCATATGTGGTTATAGCCATCCTCTACTTTGTAGTGAGCTCTCAAACAAAAATATTCTCTGAGAACAAATTAAACGCTTTGATACTGGGGATTCTAGCTATAATTTTGGGTGCCACTTTATTCACTCCCTTAAAAAAATTAATACAATCTCTTTTGGATCGTGTTATTTATAAAAGAAGTTATGAGTACCGAAAAACCCTTCTTTCCATAAGTCAAGAGCTGAGCCGGGAAAAAGATCTTCAAAAATTATCCGAGTCTCTTCTGGAATTGATCTACAATGCCCTATCTCTCACTTCGATCGCTCTTCTGCTTCCCAACAAAAAAAAGAAAAATGCTTTTTACATCCAAAATTCAAGAGGGAACCCTTCCCCATCTCAAAAAAACATACATTTAAGCAACAATCTATTAAATAAGATAAAAGAACAGGATTTTTTGTCCCTTTATTCCCTTACCGAAGAAAAAAAACACCTCATAAAGGAAAACGAATTTTCTTCTCTGGGCTTTTTCCATCTTCTTCCACTTAAAGTTGAGGAAAAACTCATTGGCTGTCTTGCTATGGGGAAAAAAAATGACAA
>JAWLEN010000080.1:0-10504 GCA_041686095.1 Candidatus Aminicenantota bacterium | reverse complement strand
CAGATTCAAATTGATGAATGGAATTTGGGTCTGGTTTTTCTCAGTGCGTCATCATGGATTGTTTACCTTTTTGCCTATGAATTATTACTGAGAGGCCTCCTTTTCTTTACCTGTTTAAGGTCATTTGGTCTCTGGCCTGCGATCATCATAAACATTTCAGTATATGCTTTTTTTCATCTCCATAAAAATTTTAAAGAGATTGTTGGCTCAGTGCTTCTGGGAATTGCATTCTGCCTCATCACCTATAAAACAGGAACCATTTGGACTGCTTTTTTCACTCACACTATTTTAGCTCTTTCCAGTGAATGGGCTTCCCTATTTTTTAATCCAGAAATGAAAATAAAACTGATGGGAAATAAAAAATGAAATATTTTGTGACAGGCGCCACCGGATTTATAGGCAGTGTTTTGGCGAGAAAGCTCGCTGATTCCGGGCACACAGTGCATGCTCTTTTTCGTTCAAAATCTAAAACTGATTCCATAAAACACTCTAACATCCGATTGTTCAAAGGAGATATCCTGGACATTAAGACCATTCAAAGAGCTTTGAAGGGCTGCCCTTTTGTTTTTCACACAGCAGCCATGACAAAAATTTGGACAAAAAATCCTCAACTTTATCATGACATCAATGTCAGAGGAACCAGAAATATCATGGAAGCTGCTTTAACTTCAGGAGTTAAAAAAGTGGTCATGACCTCTACGGCTGGTGTGTTTGGTCCTTCTCTAGACTGTGAAGTCAATGAAAAAACAATGAGGAAGACAGAATGTTTCACAGAATATGAGAAAACAAAGGAAAAAGCTGATTTGTTGGCTCTTGATTTTGTCAAAAAAGGATTAGAGGTCGTGCTGGTTCATCCGACTCGCGTCTATGGCCCAGGTCTCATCAAAGAAAGCAACAGCGCCGCCAAGCTCATGAAATTATACACAAAAGGCAGATGGCCGATCATTCCGGGAAGCGGAAAAAGCATTGGGAATTATGTGTACATAGATGATGTGGTCAAAGGACATCTTTTGGCTATGGAAAAAGGAACTCCCGGTGAAAAATATATCCTGGGAGGTGAAAATATTTCCTACTGCGGCTTTTTTGATTCCTTGAAGAAAGTTTCACAAAAAAACTATATTTTAATAAAAATGCCCTTTTTTATCATTTTAATTTTTTCGGAGGTCATGAAAATCCTAGCAAAAATCTTCGACTTTTATCCGTTTATAACACCTGAAATGGCAAAAAAGCTAAATCAGAACTGGCCTGTATCCAGTAAAAAGGCTTTTCAGGAACTGGGATACCGACCCCTTTCCTTGGAAGAAGGAATGAAAAAAACAATCCACTGGTTCAAAAGCAGGGAAAATAATCCCTGGTACCATAAAACAAAAAATACTCTATGGTGAATTTCAGAACAAAAAGCTTAATAAATCCAGGAATGGACCTCTCCTTCAGGGGCATTTCGAAGAATATGCTCTTTAAACAATTTTAAAAGTTCTGTCCTGTCCGGACCCCAACAGTGAGGTCTTCGGTCCCCGTATTCAACCACTCCGTTGTAAAAAGGATTTTGGGTGCTTTCTAAAAATCTTTCCATAAGCACCACTGCATTATTCAGGTAATAAGTATCCATATCTCCCACATAGATATGAATTTTACCTTCCAAGGCCTGGCCTATGCGGTCCCATTTTTTTTCAAGATAATATCTCAGGTCATAATGTTCTCTCCAGTATTCAGCGACTTCTGGATCGATCTTTCCGCTCTTTTTATCAAAAAGAGGCTTCACATACCCGTCTTCTCCTATAGGCCCAAACACAGCCTGAAAAATATCGATCTGCTCTCCGGACCGACCCTTGGTTCCCATAGCCAGCTCCATATGGTTCCTCTGTTTAGAGGTCAGTCTGACAATGCCATCGGGAGAACGGTCGCTGGCAGTAGGAACCTTTATCCAACCGCTTTTTTTGTAATAAGCATTTTCATCATTATAGATATCTATACACTGAAAATAGCGGAAATCAACCGGATCAGGGCAAAGAGACCAGGTTCCTCCAAAAAATTCTGGATGAAAAATCTGAAGAGCCAGAGAAATCCATCCCCCTGTAGAACCTCCGGACAACACTCGGGCATAAGGCTTTTGAATGATCCGGAATTTTTGTTCCACTGTAGGGATGAGCTCTTTGATAATGGCATCACCGTAAGGGCCGGTGTTAGGGGAATTCACTCCGTAAGAATCATCATAATAAGGGCAGGGATGCTGGAAGGTAACCAAAATCATTCGAGGGCATTCATCTGAAATCCAAAATTTATAAAACTCATGCCCATAGGCTGCCCATCGGTTATTCGAATCCGGCTTTTTTGGATCAAATCCATTGGGAGCTCGAAGTGAAAAATGACCTTGGATGTAATTCACAGGATAATGAGTGTCCGGATGCTCCTCATATCCTTTGGGAAGCAAAATAGTGGCTCCTAAATAAACAGGCTCTCCCCAAAATTCTGTTAGAATTTTACTTTGGAATTTGATTCTTTTCACCCATTTTGTATCAGAAGGTATTTCCATGGGGGGGATTTTATGATCACATCTTAATCTGATGGGGCTGTCTTTTAAAGGCGGACACTTGATTTTCTTGACTTCACTGTAGAGATTTCCAGGTGATCTGGTCCACCTCTGTCCTTCCCACTGGTCATTGTGAAGCCACAAGACATGACCGTCAGAGCGTTCAAATCGGGTGTATATATTAACAAATCCCTGGACATAGTACTCACCAGGAGGTAATTCACTGAGGCTTTCCAAAGGATACCCAAAATGACTCTCATCAATTCCAACCGGAATATCAGGATCTAAATTTTGGATGTCTTTTCCAAAAAAAGGCACCCCGCTGGTGCCGATTTGAAACCGGGGCTCACGGTTTTTATTTTCAGCCACCATCACATAAACTCTTCCGGTTACGGAATCAGGATGGATAGACTCAGGATACGAGATCTCAAAGCTGAGTTCATTCTCTGCTTTTTTGACACATCCTGAAACAGCTATCAGGCAAAGAATCAAGCCAAGGGCTGACCATCTAAAACCTTTGAATTTATTGAACATTAAGTCTTCCTCCGTTAAATAAAATAATGGGTCAAATCTGAACCTCATAAACTCCGGAGATTTTTTTTAAGGAAATCTTTTTATTAAAGGTCCATGAAACCAAATCCACTGATCGGAAATAAGGAAAAAATCGGGAACGGTATAACGCGCCCATGGGGTAATAATTTTTAGTCCATTCTATGGCTCCTACACAATCAGATTTTTTTAGGTACTGAAGAAAAGCCTGAATAAAGTCAAAACGTTCTCTTGCTGTCAGTTTTGGATAGGCCACGTGGTTTATCCAGGCCCAACGCTTTTTGGATTTGCCCAGGTGTTGGTGGTAAATAAAATTGATCAATCCTTCCACCTTGCCCGACTTTTCATAAACCAGGGTCTGGGAGACCCCAGGAAAATCCAATTCACAGGCCAGTTCATCTCGCTCCCAGATCAACGCTAATGGGATCCTGTCTTTGTATTGATTGAGCAAATTCAGACACCCATCAATGTCTTCACTCTTATATTCTCTTAACAAAATAGAAGAGGCATTTTTTGGCCTTCGCTGTGCTCCAATGACCTTAATGGCCGCACTCTCCCATTTTTTTAATCCTTCCGATTCTATAACACTTGGGAGGTCAAGAATGCGAGCCACCACATGATTCCGTTTGACTCTTTCTACAGGATGACCAGTCTCTTCAAAATTCTTGATCATCATTGTAGAGCGGTGACCTTTCTCAAGAGTTAGCAAAGAAAAATCAATTTTAAGACTCTGGTTCAGCTTTAGCGCTTCATTGATAATAGCTTTTCCTATACCGCGGTGAAGAAGCTCCTTTTTTGTCACCATGAGACAGCTGTAGACAGCCCGAAATATCTTATCCTGAAAATGAAATTTTTGGGGCAAATTAGCCAAAAAAGAAACAATTTCATTCCCTCTATAAGCAGCGATAATATATCTATCATCCTTTATGCGATCAAAAAGATACTTTAAAAAAGCAGGACGATAAAAATTTGGAAAAGATTCCATTCCATATTCATCACGCCAGGAAGAGTGAGCCATTCTTTCAAGGCTCTCTAGGTCTCCCCGAAAACAATCAATAGAAATATCAGATAACATTTTTTTTGTCTCAAGATTCTATAAGCAAACAAAAAAATAATCAAGAACCTCTTTCCCTACCTGAATTGCTGAACGCCTTTTCATATGATAAACTGCATTGTTTTAAGGAGACCATTCATGAAAAAAACTGTCTTATTCATTGGCATTAGTTTTTTGTTTTTAACTTTATTTCTCCCAGCCCAAGTCAATCCCGATGGAGAAAAAGCTTGGAAGCATGTGGAATACCTTTCATCAGATCATTTTAAAGGACGTAAATCCGGCACTCCGGAATATCTAGAGGCAGCCCAGTATGTAGCGGCAAAGATGAAAGAATTCGGACTTGAACCAGGAGGGAAAAAAGGTTCCTTCTTCCAGCAGGTCGATTTTGAAAACTGGCGCCATTTTGAACCCCCCACCCGCTTTGAAATTATCTCCCCCCAGCACATCCAATTTTTCCCAGGCCGCTCCAATCACTTTTTCCCCAACAGCGGGACAGGGTCAGGGACTTTGAAAGCTCAACTCGCTTTTGCCGGATACGGACTTATATCCAATAAAGATCAGTGGAACGATTATGAAAATTTAGATGTCAAAGAAAGAATCGTGCTCATCATTCCAGGCGCTCCTGAATTTCTCAAAGGAATATCCGAAAAAGAAAAAACTCTGGACAGCAAAATCAAAACAGCTGTCAAAAAAGGAGCCGCCGGCGTTTTGATAATGAATATAGGGGAAGGCATCAGAGGTTGGCGCTTCCCAGCCGGAGCCAAAAAGAGCACCTGTCCTGAAAAATTTCTAGTAATGACTGCCAACGATTTTCTTCTGGATAAGATATTTTATATGAAAAATCTAAGCTGGCGCACTACAGTCAGCCGAATGATCCGGGAGAAAAAGCCCGACCCTTTTTTATTGGATGTGACTGTTGAGATGGAAGCTCATTTCATCCAAGAAGACCGGAAAGCCCCCAACGTATTGGGCCTCATTCCTGGGAAACATCCTGAACTTAAAGATGAATACATTATCATAGGCGGTCATCTCGACCATCTGGGTGTGGGACTTGATGGTGCTGTGTACAATGGGGCTGATGACAATGCCTCTTCTGTAGGAGTCATACTGGAAATAGCACGGGCGATCCAGGTCAATGATTTTAAGCCGGATAGAAGCCTTGTGTTTGCAACCTGGGCTGGAGAAGAGCTGGGCCTCGTTGGTTCCAGATATTATGCCGAGCATCCCATTTATCCTCTCCAAAAAACAGTGGTCTATATGAATATGGATATGGTCGGCACTGGGGATATGGACCTTTATGCGGGTGGAATGTGGGACTTTTCAGAATTCTTTTCCCTTCTTAAAGAAAACATGAAAGACAAGTTCAAAAAGCGGCTGAAGTACCGTATCGACTACAGAGGTTCTGACCACAGTGCTTTTCTTCCCAAAGGAGTCACCTGCATCAGTTTGAGGTCCGGCAATGTTTTGACCAGAGAGCTCGATGATGAGCATCCTGAGTATCACAGACCCGGGGACAGACCGGAGATCATCAAACCCGAACTATTGCAGCAGGCTGCTGAATATCATTATGATAATTTGGTATTTCTTGCTGACTGTAGAGAAAGCCTTCTGGCTCCAAAATTTCATATCAATTTCATTCACAAAGACTCCACTCTGGTGGATATGCACTGCGACACCATAGGAAGAGTGCTCGAAGGTGAAGACCTGGCCAAAGACAATCCAAAGGGTCACATCGACATTCCAAAACTGAAACAGGGAGCGGTAGATCTTCAAGTCTTTGCCTGTTTTGTGGGACCCCCGGAAAATGATTCCCAGAAAAATACAGCTGCCAAAAAAGCTTTTGATCAGATAGATGCCGCCCATCAGCTTATACAAGAAAACCCTGAAGATCTGGTTTTGGTCACTTCATCCAGAGATATGAGAGAGCTTAGGGGGAACCGGAAGACCGGAATACTGATCGGCATTGAAGGAGGTTATGCCATAGAAAATGACCTCCGGCTTCTCCGTTCTTTTTACCGAAACGGGGTGAGGCTTATGACCCTCACCCACTGGCTGGGCACAGATTGGGCAGATGCCTCTGGTGACTCAGAGCCTAAGCATGGAGGCCTTACCGAATTCGGAGAAAAAGTGGTCAAAGAAATGAACCGGTTGGGAATGATCATCGATGTATCCCATGTTCATGATGAGACTTTCTGGGACGTGATTCAATTATCCAAATCTCCGGTGGTGGCTTCGCACTCCTGCTGCAGAGCTTTGTCAGACCATCACAGGAATCTTTCTGACAAAATGCTCAAGGCCCTGGCTAAAAACGGGGGAGTCATTGGAATCAACTACCTGCCTCACTTTTTAAGGGCTGAAAATTTCAAGAAACTGGAAGAATTAAGAGCTGATCTCATTGAAAAACATGGCCTTCCTGAAAAACTCAGTGATTTATTAAAATTAGACCCAGACAAAGCCAATGCTTTTAGAAAAGAATACCAAGAAAAAGCAGCAAAACTGAGGCAAGTACTTCCTGAGATCAATGTGAAGACAGTGGTCGATCACATCGAACATGTGATCAAAGTCACGGGAAGTGTCAACCATGTGGGATTAGGTTCTGACTTTGACGGCATCAGCAGCACCCCTAAAGGGCTTTCACATGCGGGGGAGCTGGTCCACATAACCGAAGAGCTGGTTAAAAGAGGATATGAAGATAAAGACATAAAAAAGATCTTGGGAGGAAACTTTCTCAGAGTGTTCAGAGAGGTGGAATCCAAAGCCTCTTTGAACTCCCTCTAAAACCGACTATTCTTTGTTCTTCTGCATCCACTGGATGGTTTTTCTTAGACCCTGTTTTAAATCCATAATGGGTTGATAACCGATCATTTTTTGGGCTCGGGATATATCAGCAAGGGAATGTCTGACATCCCCCTTTCTGGGGTCGGCATAAACAGGATCAATATCTCTATCTGTTATCTCTTTGAGAATACTGATGAGTTCATTCAGGCTGATTCGGGAAGAAGTGGCGATATTGATGACTTCCCCCGATGTTTTTTTAGCTTTGGAACACAGAATATTGGCATGCACCACATTATCAACAAAAGTAAAATCCCTGGTCTGCTCTCCGTCACCGAAAACAGTGGGTGAATTTCCTCTTAAAAAGGCATCTATAAATTTGGGAATCACGGCTGCATATTGGGACTCAGGGTTCTGCCGAGGGCCAAACACATTGAAATAACGGGTGGTCACTGTTTCCAGCCCATACACATCACTGAATACTTGACAGTAATATTCTCCTGTGAGTTTAGTCACAGCATAAGGGGATAAAGGATGGGGCTTCATGTCTTCTTTTTTGGGAAGGTCAGGAGTATCACCATATACAGAAGAAGAGCCTGCGTAGATGACCCGCTTAACTCTTTGATCCCGAGCTGCCAGCAAAACATTGAGGGTTCCGTCAATGTTGCTCTGGTTAGAGTCAACAGGATTTTCTATGGAACGGGGAACCGAAGGAACAGCAGCCTGGTGGAAAATATATTTTATGCTCTCACTTGCCTTCTGGATGGTTGAAAGGTCTCTGATGTCTCCATCTATATACTCGACTTGGTCAAGTATGCCCTCTAGATTTGCAATGCTTCCTGTGGACAAGTTATCAATGACCCGAACAGTCTTTCCTTCCTTTAACAGCCCCCGGACTAAACTCGAACCAATAAAACCCGCTCCTCCTGTAACCAGGCATCCTTCTGTCATCTAATATCTCCTTTTTTCCCTCAGACAACCTGAACTGTTCAAACCTACGAGTCGTTTCTCTCTCTTATACTTCTTCAGTAAGCTCTAAGAAGCGTTTGTAAGGTATAGCAGTCCAGCTTTCCGCATTAAAAGCTCCGTTGGAAAGACTGATCATGGAGACTTTAGCAGCTGTCTCTTCATCTGGAGCTTCATAAATATCCAGAAAATCATAAGAACCTAAAAGGGCGTAGTGAGCTTTAAATTTGACTTCCGGACATTTTTCCTTTACCTCCTCCAGCCAGGCTCTTCCCAGTTCAGCTCTGTCTTTTATTTTTTTTGAGACCTCAGGAGAAAGCTTGGTCATTAAAATAAATGTTTTCATTTGATTCCTCCTTTCTGTTTTAATCTGTTCTATTCACGAGTCGAAATTGCTGCGTCATTTTTTTATGAATAGTTAGATTAGTCGCCGCCCACTAAAGTGGCCACCATCACTGCTTTTATGGTATGAAGCCGATTCTCTGCCTCTTCAAAAACAATGGAGGCTTCAGATTCAAACACCTCTTCTGTCACTTCCATACTTTCCAAACCGAACTTTTTGTAAATCTCTTCCCCCACCTTTGTTTCTCTGTTATGAAAAGCGGGCAGGCAGTCCATAAATTTAACTTTGGGATTCCCAGTCGATTCCATAAGCTCTTTATTTATTTGATAGGGTTTCAAAAGATTGATCTTTTCATCCCAAACATAATCGGGTTCACCCATAGAAACCCAGACATCGGTGTAAACAAAATCACATCCCTCCACTGCTTTTATATCATCTGTGATAAGAATCTTCGCTCCTGTCTTATCAGCGATGCTTTTGGCCTCTTTGACCAACTCCTTTTTGGGCTGAAGTTTTTTGGGTCCGATGGAACGAAAGTCCATTCCCATTTTCGCCGCACCCACCATTAAAGAATTTCCCATGTTATTCTGGGCATCACCTAAAAAAGCAAATTTTATATCCTCAATCGGTTTCTCGCTGTGCTCCATCATGGTCAAAATATCAGCCAACACTTGGGTGGGATGGAATTCATTAGTGAGCCCATTCCATACGGGAACACCTGAATACTGTGCCAGCTGCTCCACCACCTCCTGTCCAAAACCGCGGTATTGTATCCCGTCATACATCCTTCCTAGAACTCGGGCTGTGTCTTTAGTAGACTCTTTATGTCCGATTTGGGAACTCTTGGGACCTAAAAAAGTCACATCAGCTCCCTGATCATACGCTGCCACCTCAAACGCACAGCGAGTCCTGGTGGATGTCTTCTCAAAAATAAGGACAATATTTTCCCTTAACAATCTCTGTACCTCATTTCCGGAATACTTTTCTTTTTTCAAAATCTTTGAAAGCTCTAAAAGATAATTAATTTCCAGAGAAGTTAAATCCAGCAGCTTGGTGAGACTCCTGTTTCTCAAATTGCAGTACATTTTTCCTCCTTCATTCAGCCAGTTTATCCAGGTTAATTATAATCCTGTATTTTAGAGAGATCATCAATAGCATACATGCCTCTTCCGTTGGTGGCTATAACAAGGACATTATCTCTGGGATGAATCTTTAGATCCCACACAAAACAGTTGGGAAGACCTCCCGGAAGAGAATCCCATTCTTTTCCTCCATCCAAACTCACATACACTCCCAAATCAGTCCCTGCATAAAGGATATTTTCCTTTTTTGGATCTTCTCGGATAACATTGACCGGGCCTCCGGGGATATTCCCAGATATATCCACCCAAGTTTTTCCATAATCCTCTGACTTATAAATATAGTCTGTAAAATCATCATCCCGGCGTCCATTCAAAGTCAAATACACCGTGGCTTCATGGTATTTGGATGCCGCGATCCTTGAGACATGCTTGTTATAGGGAAGTCCCTGTGTGCTCTCTTCCCAATTTTTTCCTTCATCCTTTGTCATATGCACCCGGCCGTCATCGGTTCCCGCATAAATCAGCCCTTTTTTTAGGGGAGACTCTGATAGAGCAGTCAAGCAAGCGTAAGGAATGGCAAAGGGGAGTTTTCCCTGTTTTTCCGGGTCATTATAAGAAAGGTCAGGACTTATTCTTTCCCAAGTCTCTCCTCTATCCGGAGAACGAAACACATACTGCATCCCATGGTACACAACCTTATGATCATGTGGAGAAATAATGGTCGGAGCCAGCCACTGACCGCGGAGAGGAGGTTCATCCTCTCCCACTTCAGGAAGGATGTTTTCAACAAACCACTGATTGTTGCCTTTTAGCTCAGACCGCATCAACCGGCCGTAAAAAGAAGAAGAATAGACTATATTGGGATTTTCAGGATCAACAGCGATGATGGTTCCCTCTCCTCCGGGCGCTCTCTCCCAGTGTGTCATCAGCCATTCTGGTTTTTTCCCTCGGGGAAGAGTATGAGCGATATTGCCCCGGTAAGTCATATGATCTTGAACTGAGCCGTAAACATTAAAAGGCTTTTTCATATCAAAGGACACATTATAAAATTGTATCACAGGCAGATTGTGATGAAAATGTCTCCAGGTCTGACCCCCGTCATAAGATATATTGATGCCTCCGTCATTGGCATTGACAAGATAATCAGAATCATCCGGATCTATCCATAAGCCGTGATGGTCACCATGAAGTTCCGGGAAATAAAG
>JAWLEN010000079.1:0-10716 GCA_041686095.1 Candidatus Aminicenantota bacterium | reverse complement strand
AGATAATTGAAAAGGAATATTCCATTCAATGATGCTTTCTTCAAGATAAAATACGGACAGGAGAGCGGTTTTTGTAGAGGAGGGAATTCCTAGAAATTCATGATTGATGGTGATGGAGTAGGGAGAAAGAAGATGAGATCGATAATTTTTGGAGCAAGAGGATATCAGGGTTTTGAGTATCTTTAGATATTCTTGTGATTTTTCAGAAGAAACAAAGGGAATGTGGCTTATAAATATAAGATGATCACTATTCATGTATCAAATAATATGAAACAATAAAAATAAAGTCAATTAATTTATATATTTTATTTAGTTTCAAAAATAATGAATCAATCATATATTCAACTTTCATGGGAAATTCCTCATCTCTGCCCTCTTCCCTTAATAAACATCATACATCACGTGTATCAGGGATATGGAAATGCTTATATTATTTTTGTAAAACTTATAAAATACATGTAAAATATGATAACATTAAAAAAACCCGGGTTATTTATAAGAACATAAGAAAGAGAAAAATAATCTATATTTTGTAAATAATTCGGGGAAGAGAGAAAAAATATGGCAAAAATGACAAAACAAACAAGTGAGAGAAAAATTGCCCTGCTTATTGATGGGGATAATGCAAGGCCGAGATTAATAGGGAAAATATTGACTGAAGCCGGTAAATACGGTTCTGTCACCATAAGGCGTATATATGGAGACTGGACCACCTCTAACATGAAAGGATGGAAGGATTCTCTAAACATAGCCGCTATCCAGCCTATACAGCAGTTTAGATACACGGTAGGAAAAAATGCAACAGACAGCGCTATGATCATTGATGCCATGGATATTTTAAATGGCAACCTTGTGGACGGATTTTGTATAGTATCCAGTGACAGTGATTATACAAGATTGGCCACCCGCATAAGGGAAAAAGGGATATTTGTGATGGGAATCGGTAAAAAGTCAACCCCCAAGCCTTTTATAAATGCCTGTAATATATTTATATACACGGAAAACTTAGCTCCGACAGCGAGTACAAAAAAAAGAAAATTAGAGAGAAAAACAAAAACCACTCCGGATAAAACAAAATCCCTTGATCCGGTGCCTTTATTAAAAGGAGCTTTTGACATGGCATTACAGGAAGATGGTTGGGCCAATTTAGCCACTATGGGATTTTATCTCCATCAGCTCGATCCCAGCTTTGATCCCCGTACTTATGGATATAAACAGCTGTCTCAGCTTATCAAATCTTATTCCAGCCTCTTTGACATGAAGTTTAGAGAAGAAGACAACGCCACCCATGTTTATGTGAGACTGAAAGAAAAATCCGGATAATAAGTACAGAGGGGAAGGGAGAGAAATGAAAAATCAGATCATCTTATTTTTTATCATTTTGATAGGCTTATTAGGCATTGTTTTTTCCTTGAGTTGTCAAAAAGAGATCAGAGAAGATTACGCCATAAAGCCTGTTTCTTTCACAGATGTGCTTATCACGGATTCGTTTTGGCTTCCCAGAATGGAGACCAATCGAAAAGTGACCATACCTTTTGCCTTTAATAAATGTGAAGAGACCGGAAGAATTGATAATTTTGAAAAAGCAGGAGGTCTTATTCCAGGAGAATTTGAAGGGATCAGATATAATGACTCTGACGTTTACAAAATAATGGAAGGGGCTTCCTATTCTTTAAGTTTAAGGGATGACCCTGAACTTGAAAAATATCTGGACAAGTTGATTGAAAAGATCAGAGCAGCCCAGGAGGAAGATGGTTATCTCTACACAGCCCGGACCATAAATCCGGATAATCCTCCTCCAGGAGCTGGAGAAGAGCGGTGGTCCAATCTGGGATCCAGCCATGAGCTCTATAATGTGGGGCATATGTATGAGGCGGCTGTAGCCCATTATCAAGCCACAGGTAAGAGAAACTTTCTGGATATTGCCCTAAAAAACGCTGACTTTATTGCAGAGACATTCGGGCCTGATAAAAAGCAGGGCTTTCCAGGCCATCAGGAGATCGAAATAGGCCTGGTCAAGCTTTATCGGGTGACCGGAAAAAAGAAATACCTAAAATTAGCCAAATTTTTCTTAGACCAAAGAGGGAGAATCGAACACCCAAAAAAGTTTCCAGAAGACTCTCCTTTCTCCATTTACAACCAGGACTGGTATCTGCAGGCTCATAAGCCGGTAGTGGAGCAGGAAGAAGCCATTGGACATGCGGTGAGAGGCCTTTATATGTATTCGGCCATGGCTGATGCAGCGGCTCTGATCGGTGATGAAGATTATATCCAGGCCATTGACCGGATATGGGAGAATGTGGTTTCTAAGAAAATCTATATCACAGGAGGCATCGGAGCCAGCCGAAGAGGGGAGTCCTTTGGAGAGAATTATGTGCTTCCTAATAAAACAGCTTACAATGAGACCTGTGCCGCTATTGGAAATATATTCTGGAATCACCGTCTTTTTCTGCTGCACGGTCATGCTCGATACATCGATGTGCTGGAACGCACTCTTTATAATGGATTTCTTTCCGGTATTTCTTTAAGCGGTGATAAATTTTTTTATCCCAATCCGCTGGAATCTGATGGCGAATATAAATTCAATCAGGGTGAAGCCACCCGGAAAGAATGGTTTGACTGCGCCTGCTGTCCTGGAAATATTGCTCGATTCCTTCCTTCTTTTCCCGGATATGTTTATTCACACACCGATGATTCAATTTTTGTGAATCTATTTGTGGGGGACAAAAGTGTCTTCAATATGGGAAAAAACAAAATCAAAATAATCCAAGAAACCCATTATCCCTGGGAAGGAAATATTAAAATAACTCTGGAGCCTGAAAAATCAGCTGAGTTCACTGTGTATATAAGAATCCCTGGATGGGCCCGGAATGAGCCTATTCCCAGCAGCCTTTATTCGTTTGTGGACACTTTAGAGAAAGAGCCTGTCCTTCAAGTGAATAATGAAATAGTCGACCCGGCCTTAGAAAGGGGCTATGCCAAAATAAAGAGAACCTGGGAAAAAGGGGATGTGATCAAACTTGATCTGCCCATGCCTGTGAGAAAAATCAAAGCTCATGAAAAAGTAGAAGAAGACAGAGGAAAGATCTCTTTTCAAAGAGGGCCTTTAGTCTTTTGTTTTGAAGGTGTGGATAATGACGGCCGTGTGCTGGACCGAGCTGTGGACATGGATGCTCCCATTAAAGTTGAATTCAGGCCTGATTTGTTGAACGGAGTCCCTGTTTTAATCGCTCAGGATCAGAAGGGTGAGCCATTGAAAGCTGTTCCTTATTATGCCTGGTCACACAGGGGAGTAGGGGAGATGGCTGTGTGGATGAATTACTAGCCTGAATTCATCTCAATAGCCGTTATGAGGGGGAGGGACATAGGATTCGTCACCCGCTCGATTCCCCAGCGAGGAATCTCTCTCCCGGTTCGGGCTTCGCTCTCCTCTAAAGAGGAACCATGCCCGCTCCGCCCTCACAGGGGATTCCTCATCCCATATCCTTCCCCCTCATTGTTCAAATAATTTCTATCACGGAATTAGAGATGCTAACTTATTAAAAAAAGTTGACAATTAACCTTATAATCCAGTAAATAAGTATCTTTGCATGAGGAAAATAATATGACTGTATTGGTGACCGGGGCTTCAGGACATATCGGAGCAAACCTTGTCAGAGAGCTGATCCGGCAGCAAAGACCGGTGAGGGCTCTTATTCATAAAGATAAAAGCGGGGTGGAGGGGCTTGATATCGAGGTTGTCAAAGGAGACATCCTGGATTATTCTACTTTAGTCAAAGCCATGCACGGTTGTGATGTTGTCTATCATCTGGCTGCAAGTATTTCTATTATTGGCGACAGACAAGGGCTTGTGAGAAAGATCAATCTAACCGGGACACAGAATGTGATCAAAGCATGTCAAGAAATCCGAATCAAGCGTCTTATTCATTTCAACTCGATTTATGCTTATTGCCCCTATCCTTCTGATCAGCCCGTCGATGAAACACGTTCTTTTTCAGATTCCCGGTCTTCTTCTTATGACTGTTCTAAAGCCGACAGCACCAAAGAAGTTTTAGATGCAGCGGAAAGAGGCTTGGATGCAGTGGTCATAGCCCCCACAGCTGTGATCGGACCAAACGACTTCAAGCCCTCGCGTACGGGAAAAGTACTTATCAAATTGTATCAGAGAAAGTTCATAGCCCTTGTAAAGGGAGGATACAACTGGGTGGATGCTCGGGATGTGGTCAAAGGAGCCATTCAGGCAGAGAAAAAAGCAGCTTTGGGCTCTCAATTTATTCTTTCGGGGCATTGGTGTACTGTGCGCCGATTGGCTGAGATCGTGGAGGAAGTTAAAGAGATCAAACCTCCCCGTTTCACGGCTCCTCTATGGTTGGCCCGGTTCGCAGCCCCTTTTTCTGAAGCCGCGGCTTTGTTGAGGAAAAAGACACCCCTTCTCACCTCTGAAGCTTTAAGGGCACTCAGAAGCCACCGGTTTATCTCCTGCCGAAAAGCCGAGGAAGAACTGGACTACCATCCCCGACCTCTTAAGGAGACTGTTCAAGATACCCTTAACTGGTTTGAAAAAATGGGGATGCTGGATTGAGCTTTAATATTTTCTATTTCTGTTCCAGAAGGATAGGTTCTCCCAATCCGATTTCTTTAAGCGGTATGAGCTGAGATTCTGCATCACCCACCACCACATAGACCATTCTCTCTGGCTGGATGTATTTTTGGGCCAGCTCTTTCACTCTATCTTGAGTCATGTTTTTAACAATGTCTTCTCTCTGTTTGACATAGTCTTCAGGAAGTCCGAAGGCGGCTATATGATCCAGCATGTCTAAAAGCGCGCTGTGTGTCTCAAACCGCATAGCATTTGATTTGATCAGAGAGTTCTTGGTAAACTCAAGGTCTTCCCGGGAAATACCCTCTCTGTATTTTTCCATTTCTTGTTTGAATATTTGTACAGATTCAAAAGTAGCTTGGGAATGAACTGAAGCAGAAGCTGAAAATGTTCCCGGGAACATACCTGCTGAGAATCCGGAACGGGCTCCGTAAGTGTATCCTTTTTCTTCTCTCAATATCATATTCAAAAAGCTGTTAAAACTTCCTCCCAATTTGTAATTCATAATAGTTGCCGGAAAATAATCAGGGTCACTGTACCGCATAGAAACAGTTCCGATTCTGATCACAGACTGCCTGGCTCCCGGAACATCCACAAAATAAATTTTGCCTTCCTCAGGTATAGAAGGTTTTTCAAACTCTGGAAAAGAGACCTCCTTTACATTCCATTCATTTTCAATCCCTTGGAGGTTTTTGATCACATCCGGCTGGGAAATATCTCCCACTACACTTACATAAGAAACAGAGGGGGAGAAATTTTCAGCATAATAATTTTTCAAGTCATCTAGGGTGATGCTTTTGACTGACTCAGTTGTCCCATTCACTGGCTTGCCGAATATATGGTCCTCTCCGTATACCAGCCGGTTAAACACATTCATGGCTACATAAGGAGGATTGGCTTTGTTTCTGTTTATACTCTCCAAAGTCTGCTGTTTGATTCGGTCAAACTCTTTTTCATCCCATCGGGGGTCGAGCAGAATCTCCTTGACCAGCTCTAAAACTTCTGGGAATTTAGAAGCCAAGGAATTAGCTCGAACAGTTATGTCCTCTCTTCCCGCATAGATGGAGATATTAGCTCCCAGGTTGTCAATCGCTTCTTCCAGTTCCACCGGAGTCTTGCTTTTGGTTCCTTCCATCATCAGACTGCCCACCAGATAAGCAGTTCCGGGTTTATCCATAGGATCCAGAAAATGACCTCCCTGGAGAGTCAGGGAAAAATGAACAATAGGCAGTTCTGTGTGTTCAATGCCCAAAACTTTCATCTCATTGACAAGGTCATGTTTCCAAACAGGAGGGATTGAGACTTCGGGAACAGGACCCAGTTCAGGCTCTTTGCTTCGGTCAAAGGAAGATTCGATCTGGTCTATTTTAATTTCTTCGGGCTCGGTTTGAGCATGTTCTACTTCAGGAGCTTCTTGGATCACTGGAAAGGGTTCGGCTTCTTCCACAACCAGGTCTGTTTTTCCTTTGGGAACAAAATTGGTCATCACATAGGGTTTGTCTTTGATGTATTTCTCATAAACCCGCATGATGTCTTCTTTAGTCACAGCCAAAGTCTTTTCAAGGTCTTTTATCAGATAATCAGGGGAGTCAGCGTATTCATTATAGCGTGCCAGTTGGAATGATTTCATGAGCACACTGGAAAGTCTGTTATAAAAGTTAGTTTCTGTGGTGTTTTTAAGACGCTGCAGGTCTTCTTCTGTAAATCCTTTTTCTTCAAATCTTTGAAAGGATTCAAAAATAGCCTGTTTGACTTGAGATAGAGCAATGTCCGGAAAAGTACGGACCCGGAAACTGAATTCTCCGGCAATCTCAAGACTCATTTGATAACCGGAAACTGAAGGAGCCAGTTTCTTTTCTTCCACAATGACCTGGTAAAAAGGTGCTTTTTTGCCTCTGGTCAAAAGCTGTCCTAAATAGGAAAGGGCATAGGAATCCGGATGATACTGTTCTACAGTGGGAAAGACCATGGTGAGCTCCGGAGATTTGGCAAAATTATCTTCATACATGGCGGTTTTGGTTTCTTCCAGTGTGACTGGCTGAGGTTCAGGTTTCTCTATTTCATGAGGAGAGGGGATTTCTCCAAAATATTTTTCAATCCACTGTTTTGTCTGTTCTGTATCATAGTCTCCAGCCACAACCAGGGTGGCGTTGTTAGGTCTGTACCATTTTTTGTGAAACTCATGAACATCTTTTAAAGTGGCATTGGCAAGGTCTTCCATGGAGCCAATGACCTGCCAGGAGTAGGGGTGACCATCCGGATAAAGAAGTTTTCCCAGGATAAAATCGGTGTGGCCGTAAGGCCGGTTGTCCACCATTTGGCGCTTTTCGTTCATGACCACACTCTGCTGATTGGAAAAAGCTTCCGGGGTTATTTTGCTGCGCAAAAAACCGAGCCGGTCAGACTCCATCCAAAGCACCATTTCCAGCGCGTTTTTGGGAACCACTTCAAAATAGACTGTGCCGTCATTACTGGTTCCTCCGTTGAGGGTTCCTCCGGCGTTTTGAATTTTCTTAAAAAACTGATCCTGGCCCACATGCTCTGATTCCTGAAACATCATGTGTTCAAATAAATGGGCAAAACCTGTTTTTCCCACTTCTTCGCGATTGGAACCCACATGATACTGGATAGCCACAGCCACAATAGGATCTGACTTGTCCTCATGAAGAATGACTTCAAGGCCATTGTCTAAGGTGTACTTTTCATAATCAATTTCCAGTTTTTGTTCTGGAGCTGGGGCCCTTTTACAAGCAGGGATAACCAGTAAAAAGGACAATAAAAGGATTTTGAAAAGATGGTTTCTTTTAATCATGAATATCTCCTTTGATTTTTATGAAATTTTAATTAACTTTGCCATTTTTCGGATATAAGAAGGATCCGTACCGCAGCACCCTCCGATGATATTGACTCCATATTCCAGCATTTTTTTGACATACTTAACATACTGATTGGCTGGTTGGGTGTACTTGATTTTTCCATCTGAATTGACTTGTGGCTGCCCGGCATTAGCCTGAGCGATCACAGGAAGAGAAGTTTTTTGCTTGATTTCTTTGACCAATAGAGCCATGTCTTTACTGTCCAGAGTACAGTTGGCACCGACAGCTGAAATTCCCCTTTTTTCAAGCTCTTTAAGGCACTGTGAGACATTGTTTCCCATTTCTGTATAAAAACCCCTAGGTGTCTTTTTAAACGTCATGGTGACGAAAATAGGAAGGCTGGATGCTTTTTTTGCTCCCTCATAAGCACAGAGTGCTTCTTTGATGTCATATTGAGTCTCTATGAGAAGAAAATCCACTCCACCTTTGGAAAGCCCTTGAGCTTGGATACCATAAGCCTCTGTGAAATCATCTTCTGTGAATTCTCCGTAAGGTTTGAGGAATTTGCCGGTTGGGCCCAGGCTTCCTCCCACAAATTTGTGTTGAGGTTTGACTTTACAGGCGATTTCTGCCGCCCGTTTGTTTAAGTCATAGCATTGGTCTTCCAGGTTATAAGAAGCCAGTTTGATTTTACTTCCCCCAAAACTGTTGGTCAGCACCGCATCAGACCCGGCATTAAAATACCGCCGATGAATATTTTTCACGATTTCGGGTTTGTCCACATTCCATAATTCAGGAGGGCCGCTGCCTTTGAATCCTTTTTTTATGAGCTCAGTGCCCATACCTCCGTCCAGAAGAACAGTTCTTTGTTTGGCCAGCTGCAAAATTGACTGATTCATTATGCTATTTTGTAGAGTTAGATTGATAAGATGATAATCTTGGAATCCCAGAATGTCAACAAGTCCTATTGCCGAGGCCAACACCATTTGTGATTTAGCCGGAAGATCCACTCTCAGAGTCATCCCCAGTTTTTTCCCATAAACTGGATTAGGGAAAAAGAATGTTGTAAAATCATGACCCGTATATTTAAGCTATGGAAAAGGATAAAAACAGCAAGAAACCCAAAGTTCTGCTTCATATCTGCTGTGGACCTGATTCAACCGCGGTTTATGAACGATTAGATCCCCGGTATGAAGTCATCGGCTACTTTCACAATCCCAATATTTATCCTGGAAAAGAATATGAGAAAAGAGCTCAAAACGCCCTTAAAGCAGGAAAAGAATTGGGCTTTGAAGTTTTGGTTCCTGAATACAATCCTAAAGAATGGCTTAAAGCGGTTAAGGGGCTGGAAAAGGAACCGGAAGGGGGGAAGCGGTGTGAAAAGTGTTTCCGCTTTAATCTGGAAGCCACAGCTAAAAAAGCCTTGGAACTGGGGATCTCTTTTTTTACCACTACTTTGACCATTTCTCCCCACAAATCATCAAATGCGATTTTTAAGATCGGAAGAGGATTGGCTGAAGAATACGGGATTGTGTTTCTGGATATAGATTTTAAGAAAAAGGACGGGTTTAAGCGCAGTGTGGAACTGTCCAGGCAAATGGGGCTTTACAGGCAGAAATACTGCGGCTGCCAATTTTCTAAGGAGAAAAATTGACTATTTCTCAAGACAATCTCAAATCTCGAGCTCAATCCAAAGTGTTATGGACTGTTTTGTTCATCAACTTTGGATTTTTTATCATAGAGATGACCACAGGACTGATTTCAAAATCAATGGGTTTGGTGGCCGACTCCTTGGATATGCTGGCAGATGCTTTTGTGTATGGATTGGGCTTATGGGCTGTAGGATCCTTAGACATACGCAAGAAAAAAGTAGCCCGACTCAGCGGCTACTTTCAATTGTTTTTAGCTCTTCTGGGAATCATGGAAGTGATAAGAAGATTTTTAGGATTCGAAGTGCTGCCGGATTTTCGAGTGATGATCGGGGTTTCTTTTTTGGCCTTAACCGCCAATTCTGTTTGTCTTTTTCTGCTGCAAAAATCAAAAAGCACAGAAGCTCACATGAGAGCCAGTATGATATTCACCTCAAATGATGTTATCATAAATGCAGGAGTTATCCTGGCCGGTATTCTTGTTCTTTTGACCCGTTCAAAATATCCGGATCTGGTTGTTGGTGCCATTGTGTTTATGATTGTGATAAGAGGAGCCTTCAGGATTTTAAAACTTGGTAAATAAAAAATGAAACATAACCACAGACATGGAGATAATAAAAGCTACAGCAAGGCATTTGCTATGGGTATTGGCTTGAACATCATTTTTGTGGCTGTTGAAGTTTTTTTTGGGCTTAAAGCCAATTCCTCGGCCCTATTGGCTGATGCCGGTCATAATGCCAGTGACGTTTTGAGTTTGGTTTTTGCCTGGACAGCGATATGGTTGGCCGCCCTCAAACCAAAGGGAAAATATACCTATGGACTGCGCAGGAGCACTATTCTTGTATCCATCCTGAATGCTCTTTTGCTTTTTGGCGCCGCCATCGCCATTGGATGGGATGCTATAGGTAAATTTAAAAACCCGGAACCCGTGGCAAGCTCACAGATAATGATCGTAGCTGGTATTGGTGTGGTTATCAATACACTCACTTTCTTACTTTTTATAAAGGGGCGAAAAAAGGACTTGAACATCAGAGGGGCCTTTCTCCACATGGCAGCAGATGCCGGCGTTTCATTAGGAGTTGTGATGGGCGGGTTGCTAATAAGTCTTACAGGTATTCAGAGGATAGATCCGGTTATGAGCCTGGTTATTGTTTGTATCATTCTTTGGGGAACCTGGAATTTATTTATTGATTCATTAAATTTGGCATTGGATGCAGTGCCCAAACACATTGATATTGAAGAGGTGCGACGTTTTCTATTATCAAAAGAAGGAGTGGAAGGAATTCATGATTTGCATGTTTGGTCTTTGAGCACCACTCATGTGGCACTGACAGCGCACCTGATCATGCCGCATGGACATGATGATGAATTCATAACCAGTCTACAAACAGAGCTCGAGAAAAAATTTAAAATTAAGCACACCACATTTCAGGTCGAAAGCAGAGCTATGGAAAAGAACTGTCAAACCGACTGTGAATAGACTTTAGACTGGTATGCCGTAAGGACCGTCCAAAAGAACGGCAATTCCTGGTTTTTTGATGCTCTGGCTTTGAAGTTTCTTTAAAGCCCAAAAAACAGATTGCTCGGTGAGCTGTTTCAGGGAGGAAGCCTTAGGAAAGAGGCTTCGGGCATCTGTTCCCGGAAGCCAGGA
>JAWLEN010000203.1:0-2521 GCA_041686095.1 Candidatus Aminicenantota bacterium | reverse complement strand
GAAAGGCTTCCCTAGCCACGTCCAAATTTCAAACTATTTCTTATATTGATCCCTCAGCTTTGTCTGGACACTTTCCATAGGAATAACCTTGCCATTGATAATGACATGACACACCTTTGAACTCATTTGAATGGGAGACCCGCTCCACACCACCAGATTGGCGGTCTTGCCTTGTTTGATAGAGCCAAGCTGGTCATCTATTCCCAATATTTTGGCTGGATTTATGGTCAGAGCTTCTAAGGCCTTTTTTTCATTCAGTCCATAAGCCACGGACAGGCTTGCGGGAACAGGTAAATTCCGCACATTACGGCTTTCAGGACCCCAGCCGCCTGGATCAAAAGCAAATAAAATTCCTTCCTCCGCCAGCACAGCAGCCGTGTGGTAATTCAAGTCAAAAGGCTCCCATCTTCCTGGAATATTGGTGGTTCCTGACCAGATGACAGGGATATTTCTCTCCTTCAATGCCTTCACATGTTTTAAAATCCCTTTCCCAGCTCTGATTATCCCCTTTAGATTATATTCATCAATAATTTTCAGCGCGTTCCTTATGCTCACCTCATCATAAGTGATGAACAAAGACGGCACTTCTCCTTTGACCACAGGGACCAGGGCTTCCATTTCTAAATCTCTGCTGAAAGAGCTTTCTTCATCTTCCTTTTCACTGTCTTTGTTTTGGCTTTGTTTCTCCTTTTTCTGGATATATACCCTGGCTTTGTTCAGCTTCTCCTCTATCAATGATACCACTCCAGGAAGAGTGGAGGGATATTTCCCTTCTCTTTTGGCTCCCATGTTGAAAATCTGAGCCGCGTATCTTTTTATGACTAAATCTGAGGCCAGCCTTCCCTCTAGATTCATCACCACTGATTTTCCATTTATGGGGCTTCGAGTTCCGCTCACTGTCATGACTGTAGTGACCCCTCCCAGACGCGTGACTTTGATACAAGGATCTTCTGGATTGACGGCATCATAAGGATCCATATGCGGAGTTGAAACTCCTGTCTCATCCAAATCACTTCCTGCCCCCGGATAACCTGTAACTCCTATGGCTGTCATCAGGGCAACCATTCCCGGATAAACATACTTACCCGAAGCATCAATAATATGGGCTGAAGAAGGAGGCTTTAAATTCGGGCCTATCTTCATTATCTTTCCGTCTTCAATAAGAATGTCTGCATTGTTGATTGTTTGTCCCTCAACAGGCACAACCGTAGTGTTTTTGATAAATATTCTCTGCCCATCATTGGCATAAACAGGAAAAAGACAAAAAGTTATGGTTATAAAAAAAATAAAGATTTTTTTACTCATTTTCCGCTCCTTTAACAGTGACGCTTTCTTTAGCATAGTCAAAGTAGACCTTACCCTCAATAATGGTCATCAGACACTTGGCTGTGGAATCCAGAGGGTATTTATCAAACACGGCTATATCTCCATCCTTACCCTTTTCTATGCTCCCTACTCTGTGTTCCATCTCAAGAGCATAAGCTGAGTTCAACGTGATCATCTTTAAAACCTCTTTTTCTGGAATATCATTATATTTGAGAACTTTGGCTGCATTCAGATAAAGATACCGACACTCATCAGCGCTGTCAGAATTGATCACCATTCTCACTCCAGCTTGATGCATTATGTCAAATCCATAAGGACACCCGTCATAGGCTTCTTCTTTAAAGCCCCACCAATCCACCCATCCGCCATAACACACGCCGGCTTCTGCTATGACATCCGGAACTTTGTATCCATCTATACAGTGGCTTAACTGCAAAAGATCTATGTCCCACTCATTACAGAAATTGATGATCCATACAATCTCATCCGCCCGATAAACATGGCAGTCTATACCTAATTTTTTCTCCAGAACCATTTTAAGGGTTTCCATTTTAAGATCTTTTTTAGGAGGCTTGATATCTTTTTTTCCCTCGGATTTCTCTTTTTCATATTCATCCCACTCCTGTTTGTATTCTTTAGCTTTGACAAAGGCATTTCTCATCACATAGGCATTTCCCATTCGAGTGGAGGGTATTTGCCCCTTACTTCCATACAGTCTTTTTGGGTTTTCACCCAAAGCCATCTTGATCTGCTGCCTGACATCCTGAACAATCATATCTTGGATAGATTCATTGTATTTTAACTTTATCGTCACATTGACTCCGCCTATGATATTCGCACTTCCGTGCATGGTCTTAACAGTGGTGACTCCCCCAGCCAGAGTCCTTTTTATAGAGTCAGAAGAAGGCTCTAAGGCTTCGCGCATCCAAATCTGAGGGGTGACCGGGTCTGTGGCTTCATTAACATCTGTCAGAGCAATATGAGAGTGGCTGTCAATGATTCCGGGCATAACATATTTCCCGGTTACATCAATGACCTTTATTCCTTTGGGAACATCAATGTTTTTTCCGACTTCAATGATTTTTCCTTCCTTAATAACCACTGTTCCGTTTTCAATGATTCCTTGGGTTACAGTAAGAACAGTGCCTCCTTTTAAGACCAAATCCTGGGACCAAACCAGACAGGTCATAAACAA
>JAWLEN010000078.1:0-10869 GCA_041686095.1 Candidatus Aminicenantota bacterium | reverse complement strand
AGCCATATCTGAATTTCAGATTAATCTATTTCCTTGAATACCTTTTTGACTCTCTTGAACGCCCAGTCCAATTCTTTCTTTTTGATGATCAAGGGTGGAGCAAACCGAATCACGTTTTCATGAGTCTCTTTGCAGAGCATATCCTCTTTCATCAAGGCCTCACAAAAACGTCTGGCTCCTCCGGCTTCTGGAGTTAATTCTATTCCAATAAGAAGACCTTTTCCTCTCACTTCTTTTATGTAGCGGCTCTTGAGAGTTTTAAGTTTTTTCATGAAATATTGACCTTGTTCTTCAGCATTCTGAGAAAAATTTTCTTCCTCCATCACACGCAAGGCTTCCCGAGCTACCGCACAAGCTAGAGGATTCGCTCCAAAAGTGGAGCCATGAGAACCTGGAGTGAATACTCCAAGGATATCTCTATGGGCTATAGCCGCAGAAATGCTATAACAACCCCCGCCTAGGGATTTGCCTATAACAACCATATCCGGTTTGACTCCTTCGTGTTCACAGGCAAATAAACTTCCGGTTCTTCCTAATCCTGTTTGTATTTCATCAGCAATGAACAACACATTGTTTTTTTCACATATCTGTTTAGCCTGTTTTATATAACCCTCAGGAGGGATGATAATACCCGCCTCAGCCTGAATGGGCTCTACTAAAAATGCAGCTGTATTAGGAGTTATGGCTTTTTCAAGCTCATCTGTATCTCCATAGGGAATTTGAATGAATCCAGGAGTGAAAGGACCAAAATCCTTTTTGTAATGTTCTTCAGTGGAAAAACTAATAACAGTGATGGTTCTTCCGTGAAAGTTATTCTCACATGTGATGATCTCCGCCTGATTTTCTGGAATTCCCTTTTTCTGGTATCCCCACATCCGGGCTGCTTTTAGGGCTGTTTCTACAGCTTCCGCCCCTGAGTTCATAGCCAGAACCATTTCATATCCCGTCAGATCACAAAGCTCTTTGGTGAGCAGAGGCCATTGATTGTTTCTGAACGCCCTGGAGGTTAATGTCAAGTTTTTAGCTTGATCATTAAGAGCTTTGACGACACGGGGATGACAATGACCATGATTGACCGCAGAATAGGCGCTCAAAAAATCAAGATATTTATTATCCTCCACATCCCAAACCCAAATTCCTTTCCCTTTAGTTAAGACAACATCAAGGGGATCATAATTACGGGCTCCATAAATATCTTCCATATCCACATAAAATTTCGTGTCCATTTTTCTTTCCTTTTATTGATTTTATTTTCTTTGTTTATGATTGTTAATATGATTTATACCAAAAATCATCAATCAATTTCAATCCTTTATTGTCCTGGTTGTTCATAAAGAGAAGTTTCCAAGGAACTGTTTTTGAAAAAATCTTGTATATCACCAAAAAAAAATTAATAATAAAAAACATTGTCATTTCTTATGAATGTCTCAGGTTGTAGACCTTGTAATTTTATGCTATAAAGCTACCAATAAATTAGAATGACAGAAAAACCATTTCCTGAATTTGAAGGAGAAAACTGATGCAAGAAATTTATATGGGCCTGACAAAACTGATCACTAATTCTGCTGAATTTATCTGGTCATACATGCTCTTTATCCTTTTTGCTGTAGGTGCCTGGCTGACAATAAAGACAGGCTTTATTCAGTTCACCCGTTTAAAAGCCGGTTTTAAGCTTATATTCAGCGGATTTATGGGTAAAAAGTCTCTAAAGAAACTAGACGGGGATGTCTCTCCTTTTGCCGCTCTATCCACAGCGCTTGCCGCAACCGTAGGCAATGGGAATATTGGAGGAGTGGCAACAGCGCTTTTTACTGGAGGCCCGGGTGCCATATTCTGGATGTGGATATGCGGTTTTGTGGGGATGGCTACCAAATACTCAGAGGCTGTATTAGGGGTCAAATATAGAGAAAAATATTCTGACGGAAAGATCGCAGGCGGCCCCATGTACTATATGAAAAATGGTTTAAAGAATAAAAAATTGGGCCGTATTTTGGCCATGTCCTTTGCCATATGCGGAGCTTTTGCTGCTCTCTTCGGCACTGGAAACATGATGCAGGCCAATCAGATGGCTCTGGCTTTCAACAGTGAATTCGGAGTCCCAAAATTACTGACTGGTATTGTCATAACCGTTCTGGTAAGCCTGGTTATCATAGGAGGGATCAAGCGGATAGGTTCTGTGGCTGAAAAATTAGTTCCTACTATGGTGATTGTCTATTTTGTCTTTGGCTTTATTGTCATATTTTCCCATATTGGCAGGGTCCCTCATGTTCTTGTGCTGATATTTCAACAAGCTTTCACTCCCACCGCAGCAGTGGGAGGATTTATGGGAGCTGCTGTAAAACATGCTATTCAAATGGGATTCAGACGGGGTCTTTTGACCAATGAAGCGGGTCTGGGAAGCGCTCCCATTGCCCATGCGGCGGCTCAGACTCCATCCCCAGTTCATCAAGGGCTCATCGGAGTGGGAGAAGTTTTTATAGATACCATTATCGTCTGCACTATCACCGCTCTTATTAATTTGTCTTCGGGAATGTGGCAGAGTGGACTGGACGGAACCGCTATGACCGCAGCCTCATTTTCTGATACAGTTCCTGTCGTCGGAGGTTTGGTGGTGGCCTTATCTTCATTTCTATTTGGATATTCCACTTTATTAGGGTGGTATTATTATGGCGAACAGTGCATGAAATACATCTTTGGAGAGAAAGTCGCATACACTTACCAGGTCATCTATGTGAGTCTGGTATTTTTAGGAGCCCTAATTTCAATTGAGCTTGTTTTTTATATTGGAGATATCGCCAATGCATTCATGGCCTTTCCCAATCTCATTGCCCTAGCCCTCTTAAGCGGAACTGTGGCTGCCACGACCAGAGAATTTTTTAAGAAATATCCAAAAATTGAAGATTTTGAAAAATAGGAAATAAAAGAAAACTTAGTTCAGAGAAGAAAGACTGAGTGGCGGAGAGGATGGGATTCGAACCCATGGTACGGAGTTACCGTACACACGCTTTCCAAGCGTGCTCCTTAAGCCACTCGGACACCTCTCCGAATTTCTTTTTTTAATCAGGATATTTAAATTACCAAAAATAACTTAAAGAGTAAAGGAAGAAGGTTGAGATTTATGACTAATGTCAAATCATGAGCATGAATTATCTGTAAAAAAAATATTCTTCTTTTGGGTTCCTCTGGCTTCAACTTGGTTGATGATGGCGGCTGAAGGTCCTTTTCTTGCTGCTGTGATCGCTCGACTTCATGATCCCAAATACAATCTAGCTGCCTATGGAGTGGCTTTTTCTTTTGCCATTTTGATCGAGTCTCCGATTATCATGATCACAAGTGCTTCCACAGCCCTGGTGAAAGACAAAGAATCCTATATTAAATTAAGAAATTTTACTTTTTCTCTAAATATTGCCGCCACTTTAGTCATGCTGCTCTTTCTTACGCCAAAGATTTTCTTTTTTGTCACCCAGAATCTTATGGGCCTTGAAAAGTCTATTGCTGAATTGACCCATCGCACCACCATGTTTTTTATTCCCTGGGCAGCAGCCATCGGATACCGACGTTTTTATCAGGGGATTCTCATTCGGAGTAATCTCACCAGACGGGTGGCTTATGGAACTGTCATTCGTCTTTTGTCTATGAGCTCTGCCGCTGTTATCTGTTACTTTTCCACATCATTCAAAGGGGCTTTTGTGGGAGGAGCCGCGCTCAGCTGCGGAGTTGTTGCTGAAGCAGCGGTCAGCCGTGTGATGGCTCATTCCTCGATAAAAAAAATCAATAAGGTGAATCAGACTAAAGTAAAACCATTTCGATACAGATTCATCACAAAATTTTACTATCCTCTGGCTCTGACCTCTATCCTCAGTCTGGGTATTCAACCTTTGGTCACTTTTTTTATGGGACAAAGCCGAATGCCTATAGAATCTCTGGCTGTTCTCCCTGTTATTAACTCTTTGGTTTTTATATTTAAAAGCATGGGACTTTCTTTTCAGGAAGTCGTCATAGCACTTCTTGGAGAAAACAATCAGGGCTTTCCTGCGCTTAAAAAATTTGCTTTTATGCTTGGAGCATTGTCTTCTGCAGGACTTACTGTGATGGCTTTCACTCCTTTATCTTTTGTTTGGTTTCAGAAAATATCCGGACTTTCTCATGAACTTTCCCGTTTTGCCATTTTACCCACCAAGATCCTTGCCTTATTACCTGTACTTAGTGTGATTCTTTGTTTTCAACGAGCGATTATCATAAAAAATGAAAACACCAAACCAGTGACCATTGCCACAGCCATAGAGCTGATAAGTGTGGTTGCCCTGCTTGTCTTAACCATAAAATATTTGGGTTTAGTGGGAGCTGTGTGTGCGGCGATTTCAATGACTTTAGGTCGGCTGGCTGCAGATATATACCTTATTAAACCTTGTTCTAAATCTTTGAGTTCACCATCGCGGTAAACCCTATTTTTTTCATGGCGGAGAGGGTGGGATTCGAACCCACGATCCGAAATACTCCGGATAGCGGTTTTCGAGACCGCCGCCTTCAGCCACTCGGCCACCTCTCCAATGAGCATCAAAAAAAATGTCTCTTAGACTTGAAAAAATCTTTCAAAATTTTACCGCATTCTTTAGCCATAATACCACTTCTTATCTCGATTTTATGATTGGTTTTTTCAAACGGAAACTCCATGATAGAGTGAACTCCTCCTCCTTTGGGGTCTGGAGCTCCATAAACAAGTCTTTTTATTCTGGATAAAACAACCGCTCCCATACACATAGGACAGGGCTCCAATGTCACATAAATTTCACAGCCGTTCAGTCTGTAATTTTCTTTTTTTGAGCAGGCTTTTCGAATGGCTGTTATTTCTGCGTGAGCCGTGGGGTCATTAAGTGACAGACTTTGGTTGTAAGCCCGACTCACAATGTCTCCCTCTGATACGATGACCGCTCCGACCGGCACTTCATTTATTTTCAAAGCTTTTTGAGCTTCTCTAAAGGCCTGCTTCATAAAATAACGATCATCTTTTGGCATCGTCTTGATTCTACTTATATTCCGCATGATTTACAAATAACATTTCAATATGTTCTCCCTCTCTTTTTTCCCTTTATACTTAAACCATAAAGTTTTAAACTGTACAAATAGCCTGAATTATTCACGAGTCGAGATTATATAGAGCTTAAAGAAATTCAGGTGTGGCTGAAGCGACATTAAAGATTTAGCCTTCTGATGAGTTTTTTGAGGGAATCCGGCAAAGCCGGGCGCCGAGTATGTCTGACCCACGAACGGGGGGAGTTACGCAGGCGCCGAGAAAAACGAAGAAGAATGGCGTTAAAAATCTTTAGCGAGCACAAGCTACATCTGAATTTCAGATCGGCTCGCCTCAATGGTAAAAAAATGGCGATTAAAATAAAATACCTAAACAGGAAAATAGTTCCAATCTTCATTTTTGAAAAAACCTTGTGTATCGCTGAAAATAAATTGATAATAAAAACATCGCTATTTTTTTATGAATAGGTCAGGATAGATAAGCATGAAACAGATGGAATGCATCTTTTGTCAAAAAACATATCCCTTGGATCTATTTAATTTATTTTGCCCTATATGCAGAGAGCCTCTTTTAGTAAAGCCTCCCAGTCAACTGCTGCCTGTTCATTCGGAAAAGAAATCTCCATTAGAAAGATATCTTGATCTTCTTCCCTTAGATGAAATAAATCCTGGGATCAGTCTGGGAGAAGGCAGCACTCCCCTCCTAAAACTGAATAGGTTGAGGGATCAATTCAATTTGCCTGAAATTTATGCTAAAAATGAAATGCTGAATCCTACTGGAAGTTTTAAAGACAGGGGGACAGTCATCGCCGTGCAAAATGCGATTTCAAGGGGAATCAAAACAATAGGCACTGTTTCTACCGGAAATATGGCCGTATCTACAGCAGCTTATGGCGCTAGAGCTGGAATCAAAACACTTGTTCTTGTTTCAGAAGAAACCTCTGATGAGAAACTTTATTCTGCAGCCGTACATGGAGCCATCCTCATCATAGTCAAGGGAGATTACGGTGAGCTTTTTTACAAAAGTCTTGAGACGGGGAGAAAAAATCATATATATTTTATAAACTCTACTGATCCTTTTCGTATTGAAGGATACAAAGTCACTGCCTTTGAAATAGCTGAGCAGTTTGGGAAAAAAATTCCCACTCATATTTTTGTTCCAGTCAGTTCAGGAGGCCATTTCATAGGACTTATGAAAGCATTTAAAGAACTGAAAAAGAGCCATGAGATTGATAAATACCCTGCTTTTATCGGGGTCCAGCCTGAAAAAGCCTCACCTATAGCTGAGGCTTTTTTAAAAGGAGAGTCCAAATACACCCGGATAAAAAAGGCTGGTTCTGTGGCTCAGTCCATAAACAATCCAGCGCCGCCTGGAGGGAATCTTGTTTTAAAGATGATTAAAGAATTAAATGGACAAATCATTAAGGTCTCAGACTCTGAAATACTCAGAGCCCAGTCTCTTCTAGCCTTGTATGAGGGACTCTTTTGCCTGCCTGCTTCTGCCGCCACCCTGGCCGGACTTTTTAGACTAAAAAAAGAAAATATACTGGATCCTAAGGATAGGATCGTTCTAATCATCACAGGAGCTGGATTTAAAAACATCAAGATATTGGATTCTTCTAAGATGAGAATCCTTCAGACATCTTTAAAAAAACTGGGTCACACGATTTCCTCCTTGGTCGGATAGACAAAAATCATCAAAAAAAAAGAACCTTTTATGCCGGTATGAGGGGAATGGCATGGGATAAGGAATCCCCTGCCCTTCCCTCTTCTTTATAAACAAATCATTCTGTGATATGATGAGCTTAAATCCATTGAAGCAGGAGGTATAAATGGCTAATGATTTTCCAAGCATGGAATTTAAAATGCCAAAAATCAACCCTAAATATGTAAAAATGGGTGTGGCAGCTGTGGTCGTAATCATCCTCATAGCAAGCTCTGTGTATCAAATACAGCCGGAAGAGGCTGGCATCATTCTTCGATTGGGTAAATTTGTGCGCACCACGAATCCAGGACTTCATGTGAAGATTCCCGGTATAGAAAAAGTTTTAAAGGTTCCTGTTCAAAGACAGCTTAAAATGGAATTCGGATTCAGAACCGCAGACCCTGGAATACGCACCGAATACAGAACAACTCAGAACACTGAAAAGGAATCTGTCATGCTGACCGGAGATTTGAATGTGGTGGTTACTGAATGGATCGTCCAGTACAGAATTAAGGACCCCTATGAATATCTATTCAAAATAAGAGATGTGGACTACACTTTCCGGTGTATGACTGAAGCTGTAGTCAGAGAAATAGTGGGAGACAATTCTGTGGATGAGGTGATAACGATTGGAAGGTCCCGGATCGCTCTCCAGGCGCAGCAAGAACTTCAAAAAATGTGTGACCTTTATGAAATCGGGATAAGAGTCAGTCAGCTTATATTCCAGGATGTGAATCCGCCAGATCCTGTGAAACCGTCTTTTAATGAAGTGAATGAAGCTTTACAGGAAAAAGAAAGAAAAATAAATGAAGCCTGGTCTGATTACAACCAGATCATTCCCAAAGCAGAAGGAGAAGCAGAACAGGCCATCAGAGCTTCTGAAGGATATGCCACAGAAAGGGTGAATAATGCTCAAGGAGACTCACAGCGGTTTATAGATGTTTACCGGGAATACTCCCGTTCGCCTTTAGTGACCCGAAAAAGACTTTATCTTGAAGCCATAGAAGAGATATTGCCTAATATTGACACTAAAATTATTTTTGATGAGGCGCAGAAAAACATACTGCCTCTACTCAATTTTGGAAAAAAGGAGGCAGAGAAATGAAGAAGCAGACAAAGTATCTGATAATCACTGTAGTGGCGTTTTTTATTTTAATAATCCTTTCCGATGCACTTTTTGTGGTGTCTGAAATGAACCAGGTGATCATCACTCAATTCGGTCAGCCAATGGGAGATGCTATCACAAAAGCAGGCCTTCATGTCAAAATGCCTTTTATTCAAAAAGCGAACTTTTTTGAAAAAAGATGGCTTGAATGGGATGGAGCCGCCAATCAAATTCCCACTAAAGACAAAAAATATATCTGGGTGGATACTTATGCCAGATGGCGGATCGAAGAACCGTTGACTTTTTTCCAGCGAGTTTTTGATGAAAGAGGAGCCCAATCAAGGCTGGATGACATTATTGACGGAGAGACCCGAAATATAGTGGCCAGTTATGACTTGATCGAACTGGTTCGTTCCACCAACAGAACATTTGATATCACAGAAGAACTTGAATTCATTCTGGATAAAGAAGAGATAAGAAAAATCAATACCGGCAGAGAAAAGATCGCTGAAATGATATTAAGCAAATCATCGGAAATAACAAAAGAAGTCGGTATTGAACTGAGGGATGTGCGGATTAAAAGAATCAATTATGTGGATGAAGTCCAGCAGAAAGTCTTTGACAGAATGATTTCTGAAAGACAGCGCATCGCAGCCAAATACCGTTCAGAAGGAGATGGAAGAGCTGCTGAAATCAGCGGACAGAAAGAAAGAGAGCTGAAAAAGATACAATCGGAAGCCTACCGGCAAGTTCAGGAGATTAGGGGTAAAGCCGATGCAGAAGCAACCAAGATCTATGCCCAGGCTTATAACCGGGATCCTGAATTTTACCAGTTTATGAAGACCCTGGAGACTTACCGCAAAATCATGGATCAAAAGACCTGGCTTATACTCTCGACTGAAGCTGAATTCTTAAAATATCTTAAAAAGACTTCTAAGTAACCGAACATCAAAATCCGGAACAAGAAAGTTTCAAGACTTGTTCCGGATTTTTTTATTTTTTGTAAAGAAATTTCTTGATTCCCTGTTTATGGGGGAATAAGGCTGAGGTTCCGCCTGTATGCATAAATAATATATTATCCCCTTTTTTAAAAGTTCCTTTTTTTATTAGATCTATAAGGGCAGAGAAAGCTTTTCCAGTGTATATAGGGTCAATGAAAATCCCCTCTTTAATGGCCATCAATCTTATAGCTTGTGAAACTTTTTCATTTAAAACTCCATAACCTTCTCCAATATAATCATCCAGAACAATGATATCCTTATCAGTTAATTCCATTTTTAATCCTAAACAATCCCCTACTTGCTTTGTGATTTTTTTGATCTCATAGCTAAAGCTTTCTCTCTCTTCAGAAACACTGATTCCTAATATTTTTGTATCATCCCCGCATAATTTGGCTCCGGCTATAAGCCCGGCCTGAGTGCTGCCAGATCCAGAAGCTAAAATAATATAATCAATGTCTTTATTGATAGATTTCATTTGCTTTTTCAATTCCAAATAGGCATCCACGTATGCCAAGGTTCCCAAAGGATTTTTCATAGAAAAGCCAGTCAGTGAACCACCGATAGGGGCTATATACGCTTTGTGTCTCCATTCTTTGATTTCATTGAGAATTTCCTCAAGAATACCTTCCACATCCTCAGCTTTCACCACTCTACCCTTTTTGGCTTCCATGATTCTGATGTCCGCATCCAATATAAAATCCAGAAGAAGATTTCCATCCATTTCTTTCTGGATTTCATAGGTTTTGAATAACAGCAGAATAGGTTTAATCCCGTATTTTCTGGCTGCGGCTGCTGTCTGCAGACACCAATTTGACTGAACACTCCCCCATGTAATGATCACATCGGAATGATTGTCCATCACATCCTGAATGATATACTCTAATTTTCGCGTTTTATTGCCGCCTAAAGCCAGTCCGGCAAGGTCTTCTCTTTTGATAAATAAATGTGGACCTTTTAAATACTTGGACAGTCTGCTGAGGCTGGAGATAGGGGTGGGTCTGTAAAGCAGTTTTTTTCTTTGAAACTTTTTAACTTTTTTCTCTAACTCCTGGATAGAATATTTCATCTTATGCTCCTTAATCGTTTATTATCTATAGGATATATCTTTTGCCTGCTTATTCTTTGTCTTGACTTAACCATACCTTTAAACTATATTAATAAAGGGAACGTAATATTTTAGGGAATATTTCATTGTTTCATCTGGATATTATATAGTAGCGAGCATGAAGCAGCCAGAAAAAGATGGGGAATATATGTTAAAGGAGGCGAAAATGTATAAAGACTCCTTTTTCAAAAAAGAAAAAAATACAGGCCTTAAGGCTATCATATTCCCCTTATCTGTGACCGCACATGTGATAGTCATTTTGATGCTTTTGATATTTCCTCTTCTGAATACAGGGGACCTCCCTGAAGTCGAAATTTACAGCGCATTTTTAGCTCCTCCGCCTCCTCCTCCGCCTCCTCCTCCACCTCCAGCTAAAAAACGTACCAGCAGCAAATCAACCACTAAAATCAAACCTGTTAAAGCCAAAACCAGCATCCAGCCCGGTCAGTTAGTCGCTCCTGTTGATATCCCAGACGAAATCATGGAAGAAGAGCTCACAGACTTTGGTATCGAAGGTGGAGTGGAAGGCGGAGTGGAAGGCGGAGTGGAAGGCGGTGTTCTGGGTGGAGTTGTTGGGGGTGTATTAGGGGGTGTAGTAGGAGAAATCGAGGCTCCAGTAAGAGTGGGAGGTCAGGTCAAAAGGCCCAAGCTTATTTATAGTGTGCCTCCTGAGTATCCTGAGATCGCCAGACAGACCCGAGTGGAAGGAGTGGTCATCATTGAAGCCACCACCGATATCTATGGTCGGGTGCAGTCAGTCAAGGTTCTTAAATCAGTACCTCTCCTGGACCAGGCTGCCAAAGATGCGGTTCGTCAATGGGTCTATGAGCCCATGGTCATTAACGGCCGTCCCCGCCCCGTTATTTTCACCGTCACTGTTACTTTTGAATTAAAATAAGATCAAAATTAAATATTCTAAAAT
>JAWLEN010000077.1:0-10890 GCA_041686095.1 Candidatus Aminicenantota bacterium | reverse complement strand
GGTGGAGTTTGGGAACAGTTCAGATTAAGAGGATTTAAAATTAATTTTTTCTCTTGTTATCAAGAAATGAGGATATTCCACTCCTAAGATTTTCTTGATTATTGGCTTAAGCCTGACAGCCTTATTCGGAAAAAACATGAAATCAATCAGTATTTTATTTTCTTTTTTATCTAAATAAACTTTATGAAGAGCATTTGAAAACTCTTTGTTTAAGCCTGTTTTTACAAACTTGAAGGCAGCTTCAGCACTCAAAGTCTTTAATCTGGCTTGTTCTATTAAAGCTTTTGTCACATCCGGATGTTTTAAATCAAGAGAATACACTATGCTCGCGATATCTTTAGTTAAAGAAGGACTGTTTGGATCCACTTCTTCAATCTTTATGGCTTTGACTCCTTTAGGCAGGTATGAATTGATATGAGAAATAAATTGATGGCTGTCAAATACATACTTTGACTTAAACTCGAGCACCTCTTCTTTCCCCTGCATCCCAAGAGCCAGAGCTGGAGGAAATGAAACCTGCATCTTAGGGTGGAATCCTTGGGTATACTGAACCTGAATCCCAGCCCGTCTGAGACCTCTTTGAAGGATATGACTTAAATCAATATGAGATAAATATTTGGCAGGACCTGTTTTTTTGTAAAAAAATCTGTAACGTATATTCTTATCTGATTTGTTGCCAAATCTATATTTAGATAAAGATTTTTTGGGAATGTCCGAAGAAGCTACCTTATTGACAAATCCAGGAAAAGAACATCCCTTACATTTTTCACAATCCTGCTCTTCACAGTTTAAGGTCCAAGTTTCTTTAAACGCTTTGACTAATTCTTGTTTAAAATAGGACTTTTTTATCCCAAGATCAATATGATCCCAAGGCAAAACTCCTTTTTGAGGCAGACTGGAGAGATAAATTTTATAATCCAAACCCTCTTCTTTAAACGATCTTTCCCAGATAAAAAAATCAAATAAATCACCCCATCCGTCGAATCGAGCTCCGTTTTTCCAAGCTCTGTAAAGCACAGAGTTTAATCTTTTATCTCCTCTTGAAAATACGGCTTCCAGAACAGAGCTTTCAATGGGGTGATCCTTAAACCAGACAAAACCATACTTTTTTAACCTCTTTCTGATAAAATTGTGCTTCTTTTTCAACTCTTCCAAGCTGTTCATTTTTATCCACTGAAAAGGTGTATGGGGTTTGGGAATAAAAGAAGAAACACTCAAATTTATTTGAGGCGGCCTATTTAAAATCTTATAACCCAAGCCAATGATTTCTTCAACAAGTTTGATGATTCCCTCTAAATCTTCCTTTTTTTCTGTAGGCAGACCTACCATGAAATACAGCTTCAGTTTTCTCCATCCTTTTGAAAAAGCAGAAGACACCGCATCAAAAATCTCCTCTTCTTTTAATTTCTTGTTAATGACACTCCTGAGCCTATCTGTTCCGGCTTCTGGAACAATGGTGAATCCTGTCTTTTTGACTTTAGTGATGCTCTCCGCAACCCTTTCTGTGAGAAACTTGGGTCTTAATGCGGAAAGGGATAGAGAAATTTTTTTTTTATCAAACTCATTCATAAGCCAGACAACCATCTTATCCAAACCTGGGTAATCACCTACTGAAAGCGCAGAAAGAGAAGCTTCTTCATAACCCGTGGAATTCAATCCCTTTATGATCTCTTCCGCTACCATTCCAGGATTCTTGTTCCTTAGGGGAAAATAAACACTTCTTGCCTGGCAAAATCGACAATTTTGAGCACACCCTCTTGATGTCTCAACGCTTATCCTATCAAATATTGTTTTTATGTTCGGAACGATTCTATTTGAGGGGATATGCTCTTGTTCAAAAGAACGGATTACGTTTTTCTTTATTTTAGGAGGAACATCTCCATCAGGTATTTCAGCAAGAACTCTGGATCCAGACGGCAAATAAGGCTTATAAGAAGAAGGGACATAAACTCCTTTAATCCGGGTCAGTGATTTTAAAACAGCCTTTTGGTTCCTTGATTTTTTTTTCTCAGATAAATAGCGATCAATGATTTCAATAAAAGCTTTTTCACCATCTCCGATTAAGAACATATCGAAAATATCAGAAATGGGTTCAGGATTAGATGCAGCCGGTCCCCCAGCGATGACAAGAGGATGATTTAAATCTCGTTGTTCAGAAAACAGGGGAATTTTTCCTAAATCAAGAATGGTCAGTATATTGGAATAGTTCAACTCATAAAGAAGAGAAAATCCAATGACATCAAATTCATTCAAAGGAATTTTATTTTCAAGAGAATATAATGGGATCTTTTTCTCTCTAAGCACATTCTCAAAATCAATCCAAGGAGCATACACCCGCTCAGCTAAAATCCAAGGCTGCTTGTTCAAGCTATGATAGAGTATCTTATGCCCCAGATAAGACATTCCCACTTCATAAGTATCTGGAAAGACCAGGGCTACCTTTGCTTTTACTTTTTCAGGATCTTTTTTCTTTAAATTCCATTCTTCCCCAATATATCTTCCAGGTTTCTGAACCGATTTTAATATCTCTTCAAAATCAATTTTATTTTTCATTCACAAGGACCTTTTATCATTGACTGAGTTTAAACATTGACAAATCTTCTCATCTTCACATTCAAAACCAAAGCCACCGCAATATAGTTTGTTAACAAAGAAGAGCCCCCATAGCTGTAAAAAGGAAGAGGAATCCCCGCTACTGGAAAAAGCCCCACAGTCATAAGAACATTGATCAAAAATTGGCTGACAAACATCAAAAATACCATAAAAACAAGGTACACTCCGGCTCTATCCCTGGATTTATAAACAGACTGAAGAAGTCTGGATATAAAAAGGAAATAGAGAAAAAGCACTACCGTAACGCCTGCAAAACCAAATTCTTCTCCTATCACTGAAAAAACAAAATCTGTGTGTCTTGCTGGCAGAAATTTAAGTTGGCTTTGAGTGCCTTTTTTATAACCTTTTCCAAACAATCCCCCTGAACCTATAGCAATTTTAGACTGAATGATATGATAGCCTGTTCCAAGGGGATCCTTTTCTGGAAATATCAATGTCCTTATTCTGTCTTTTTGATAATCTTTTAGAAAAAAATTCCATCCAAAAATACCCAGTACCAACCCGAAAATAATAAGTAAAACCACGATTTTTTTGTTCATCCCGGCCAGCAGAAACGCTCCTAGTAAAATCGGTACATAGGTCAGTGCGGTTCCCAGGTCAGGCTGGAGAGCTACCAACACCAGAGGAATGACAACCAGTCCCGAAGAAACAAGGCTCAACTTCATTGAAACAAAAGGACTCCTTAGTTTTTTAAATAAATACGTTAACAGCAGTATCACAACGATCTTTGTGATTTCGGAAGGCTGAATTTGGAAAAAAGGAAGTTTAATCCAACTCTTAGTGCCTGCTGTTAACGAGCCAAACAGCAGCACTGTACCTAGAACTAAAACCGCTACAACATATATATATGCCGAATACTCAACAAAAAAATTATAATCCACTGAAACAAATGAAAATAAAAACAAGAGGCCTACTAAGATCCAGAATAACTGCTTCTGAGCATAATTGCCCGGAATATAATGAGAACTGCTGTGAATCATAAAAACCCCAATAAAAGAATTCACTAGAACAAGAAATATTAACCACCAGTCAAGACTTTTAAAATGACTTCTATCTAACATATTTGCTCTTGTAAATCGAAAATAAATTTTTAGCTAAGGGAGCGGCTGTGCTTCCACCCATTCCTCCATATTCAATAATGATAGTGACCACCACCTCCGGGTCATTTCGAGGAGCAAATCCTGTGAACCATGAGTGCGTTTCAATCTTTGTTCCTCTTTCCTCCATTCTTTTCTGAGTCTTTGTGCTGACCACCTGGGTTGAACCAGTTTTCCCGCAAACATTAAAATCCTTTATTTTGGCAGCTCTAGCCGTTCCCTGTTCATTAACAGCCATCCACATTCCTTTGATCACTTCTTCAAAGTGAGATTTTTTTATTTCTTTAGAAATTTCTATTAAAAAAGGCCCCTTTTTGCCTTCACTGTTGCCATCAGAATCAGATTCGGAAATAAAAAGATGTGGAAAAACTCTTCTGCCTCTGTTGGCAATGATAGAAGTGTACACCGCCACTTGAAGAGGTGTAACCAGTAAAGGTCCTTGTCCAATGGACACAGGAATGGTTTCCCCGGGATACCAAGGCTCATTTCTGTTTTTTTTCTTCCATTCTGGATCAGGCACCAATCCATTTTTTTCTCCCGGGAGATCGACTTCTGTTTTGGAACCAAATCCAAATATCCGAGCATAAAGGGCAATCCTTTCAATGCCTAAATTTTTCCCGACATTATAAAAATAAATATTACAGGAGTTTTTTATTCCCTGGTAAAGATTCATCCTTCCATGGCCTGGCTTATACCAGCAGGAAAAGGGGTGATTGTAGATCCATGCTGTTCCGTTACAAAAGTAAGTGCTTTGCGCTGATATCAGTTGTGAATCCAGAGCTCCTATGGCCACTAAAGGTTTAAAAAGAGAACCGGGAGAATAAAGTCCTCTTATACATCTATTTTCCAGAGGAAATGCGGGATCCTGTATGAGCTCCACCCACTGCTCCGGAGTGAATCTATTGATAAATTTGTTTGGATCAAAAGTAGGATAACTGGCCATAGCTAGGATTTCACCGGTCTTCGCTCCCATGACAATGACAGCTCCCTCTCTCTCCTCAATGATATTTTCTACTTCTTTTTGTAAATCTAAATCTAAGGACAGCTTTAAATTATTTCCATTTAGGGCCTCTTTTTGATTAAACTTAGTTATAATGCGGCCCTCGCTATCCACAATTTCCAATGCCACTCCCTTTTGTCCTGACAGCTTGTCTTCATATTCTCTTTCAATGCCCTTTCTGCCTATCAAATCGCCTATTTCACAATTCTTATATTCTTCTAATTTCAATTCCGTCGGCGAAATCTCCTGTAAATAGCCCAGTGCATGAGCAGCCAGACTATGATAAGGATAGAACCGTTTAGGTTCTGTCTGAAGAATCAGTTCAGGGAACTCCGCTTTTCTGCTCTCAATAAGAGCCACTTCTTTTTGGGTGAGGTTGTCTTTAATAACTATAGGGCGGAAGAGTTGGAATGATTTATATCTCTGAATCCTATCCTTAATGTCCTGAATCTCAATATTGAGAAGTTTAGAGATATTTTTGTAGGATTCCTCAAGGTTCTCACATTTCTCCCTTATTAAAGAAACCCTGAACGAAGCGATATTTTTAGCCAAGATGTTGTTATTTCTGTCCAGAATAAGACCTCTTTGGGGGGGAATCGGAATCCTTCTTATCCGGTTTGCCTCAGACCTTTCCCAATATTTTTGGTGATCAATGATCTGTACTTTCCAAAAATAGACCAGCAGTAAAACAAAAATGATTTTAACGACTGTAAACACTATTTTGGACCTGTGTCTAATCAGAGACAGGTCTTCATATATCTTACTGTCCTTCATTGACTTTCCATTGGCGATGATCTGAGGAACTTTCTAAATATCGGAAAAAGAAGACCGCCCACTAAAGCATTAAAAAAAGGCTGAAAAAGAATGAAAGTGCTTCCTGAGAGAAACGGTTCTGAAAAAATAAATGAATGAATCAGCCGCCAAACAGTGAGTTGAAACACGGTGAGAGTAAAAATAAACAAAAAAATCTTAAAAAACGACATCACATAAATTTTTCTTGATATAATGCCCGCTAAATAACCTATAATGGTGGTGGCAAGTCCAGCCACACCAAATATCCCTAGAGAAAAAGAATCTTGAATAAGACCACACACAGAACCAGTCACTGCACCATAAATCTCCCCTTTTAAAACAGCAAAATAGATGACTATGATGGTGAATAAATTGACCACAAGAAATATTTTATTAGATATTTCCCAAAATAATGTATGCAAAACAAAGGCTGCCAGTATGGCTAAAATTATTTTTAGATAGATCTTCATAAAAATATGTTTAAAAAATTTCCTTAATGTCCACTCTGAGCACCACAACCTGATGGAGCCGGTTAAGTCTGAAAAACGGGTTTACTTTGATTTCCTTAAACATTTCAGGTGTCCTTTTTACAGAAAGAATCCTGCCTACTTTAAGATTAGGAGGAAACAATCCGTCATGTCCAGTGGTGACAAGGGTATCACCTGTATTGACTTCCTCATCTGTGGATAAAATATATTTCATTTCACACATCGCTGTGTTATTTCCTGAAAGAATCCCTATGGAGCTGCCGCCTTGCTTCACAACACTCACACCTGATTTGTTGTCAGTTATCAATTGAACCGTGGCTTGATGATAGCTTATGGGAGCGACTATTCTTCCCACTAAATTACCAGACTCATCCAGAACAACCATATTCTTTTTTAATCCCTGGTGACTTCCTTTATTGATGACCACAGATTTGAATAAATTTGACATATCAAATCCAATAATTCGAGCGCTCACAAGATTTTCGGAAATATGGGTTAAAAAATTTTTGATTTTCTCTTCCTTTTTATATTCTTCCAGCATATTTCTAAGGATTGTATTTTCCTGCCTTAATTGAGTGACTTCTGTGAGTAGTTTCCTGTTTTTTACTTGGACCTCCCTTAAATAAAAATAATCATTCCAAGTTTTTCCCACGGTTTTATAGATAGACACGACAGCATGCTGGATGGGAGAGAAAATTGAAAATACGAAGGTTTCAAAATAAGTTCCCTCTGTTCCTTTGGGAACTTGAATGGAAATCAGAATCATATGTATAAGTACCAATAAAAAAAACAGGAGCCGATTTTTATTTTTTTTTAGAAAAGAGGGCATACAAATACCATCTTATATGAGTGAAATCTTTCTAAGTAATTCTAAATCATCTAACATCTTCCCTGCTCCCAGAACCACTGTTGTCAGAGGATCTTCAGTTATAAAAACCGGAAGCTGGGTTTCTTCTCTTATCCGCTTATCAAGGTTTTTAAGCAAAGCTCCTCCTCCAGTAATCACAATGCCCCTGTCTATAATATCAGCAGATAGCTCTGGAGGAGTCTTTTCCAAAGATATTTTTATGGCTTCAATAATAGATTCCACAATATCTTCGATAGCCTCCCTTATCTCCTGATCATCCACCACAATTGTCTTGGGAATACCTTCTCGTAGATCTCTTCCTTTTATCTCCAGAGTCATGGGCTCATCCAAGGGGTAAGCAGATCCAATCTGCATTTTAACCTGCTCAGCTGTCTTCTCCCCTATGAGAAGATTGTATTTCTTTTTTATATGCTGAATAATGGACTCGTCCATTTCATTCCCAGCCACTCTAACAGAGTGGTTATAGACAATGCCATTCAAAGAAATCACAGCAATATCTGTGGTCCCCCCTCCTATATCCACAATCATATTCCCTGTCGGTTCCGAAATAGGAAGCTCTGCTCCAATGGATGCTGACATAGGCTGTTCAATAAGATAAACTTCAGATGCTTTAGCCCTCAAGGCCACGTCCTTGACCGCACGCCTTTCGACTTGAGTGATCCCAGTTGGAATTCCAATAACAATCCTGGGCCTGAGAAGAAAACTCCTGTTGTTTGTGGACTTTTTTATGAAATAATCAAGCATCTTTTCTGCAATTTCAAAATCAGCAATCACCCCGTCCCGCATCGGCTTTATGGTCAACACACTGTTTGGGGTTTTTCCAAGCATCTCCTTGGCTCTGATTCCTACAGCCTCAACATTTCCGGTTCTTTTATTGATCACCACCAAAGAGGGTTCCTGAACAATGATTCCTTTTCCTCTTAGATAGACTAAAGTATTGGCTGTCCCTAGGTCGATAGCTAGGTCACAAAAAAGCCTTTCCTTGAACCATGTTAGTATACTCATATTTTATCGCTTCCTAAAAGAGTTTTTATCATAAATTTAGCTGACAAGCAAACAAAAAAAAATGAAATTCCGGTTTGGCTTGTGCTCCATTAATACGTCCTGAGGGAAAGGACAAGGGGTTCGTCACCCGTTCGATTCCCCAGCGCGGAATCTCTCTCCCATTCGGGCTTCGCTCTCCTCTAAAGAGGAACCGTGCCCGCTCAGCCCTCATAGTGGATTCCTCACCTCATGCCCTTCTCCCTCATAAGAAATCTCGATTTGTGAATAATCCATGATATTCATTTCATATATTGACAACGCACACTCAAGGAAATTCAGGTGTGGCTGAAGCGACATCAAAAACAGTTAATGGTAAATTGAATAACTTAAACTTATTAAATGAAATACAATTCACAATTTTCAATTAACCCTTCACTAAAAACGAACGGGGGGAGTTGCGCAGGAGCCAAGAAAAACGAAGAAGAATGGCGTTAAAAATCTGAAGGGAGTGCCAGCCATACCTGAATTTCTAAAATATTGACTCGTGAATGATTCATGTATATAAATAAAAGAACAAGACAAGCACAAAGCAAAATTTTATGTAGGAGGTATTATGAGTGACAATTCCTATAAGCCTTATATATCCCCAGACCAATCCATAAAAGAAATATCTTTCAAAGCGATTTTCTTAGGAATTATTATGGCTATTGTTCTTGGTGCGGCCAATGCTTATTTAGGTCTTATGGCGGGAATGACTGTGGCAGCCACATTTCCAGCTGCTGTGATCTCTATGGCAGTCCTTCGCCCTTTAAAAGGAACCATTTTAGAAGAGAATCTTGCCCGTACCACTGGCGCTGTGGGAGAAGCCCTGGCTGCCGGGGCTATCTTTACCATCCCTGCTTTTATCATGTCCGGAGTATGGCAAAAATTTGATATTTTCAAATCCACTATGCTCATGCTGGTAGGAGGTGTCTTGGGTGTTCTGCTCATCATCCTGGTGAGACGCACTCTGGTCGAAGACGCCACTCTTCCTTTCCCCGAAAGTGTGGCCTGCGCAGCTATGGTCAAAACAGGGCAGGAAGCCAAAGCCAATGCTAAATTCATGTTCTGGTCTATGGGATTGGGAGCTCTTATCGAGTTTTTTACCAGTGAAAATGGAATTCAGGTCATAAAACCCTATGTGAAAAGTGTCTTTCGGATACCAGGATTGTCACGTATAACCTACTTGAATGGGGACAATGTTGAAATATACAAAACATCTTCCATAAAAGGAAGAATGTTCATCGAGTCTCCTGCGGCCAATGCGGCTCTTACCGGGGTTGGATACATCATTGGCCCCAAACTCGCGGCGCTCACCTTTTCAGGTGGAGTTCTGGGATGGATGTTTCTTATGCCCATACTGCTCTTTATCAGCGGAGAACTAAAGACCATTGTGGCTCAAGACCTGAGCTCATGGTCAGAAATCGCTATCTCTGCATACAATGCCCAGATAAAACCCATAGCTGTGGGAGCCATGCTGGTGGGAGCTTTTTACACTCTATTTAAGATGAGAAAAAGTCTGGCTACCGGCATCGGCCGTTCTTTTGCTGATGTCAAAAAAGCTCAGGCAGAAGGAGCTGCTGACCTTCCACGGACTGATAAAGATCTTCCCTTTCCTTCGGTTATCATCTCCATCGTGGCTCTGATAATTCCTATGATTTTTCTTTACAATCTGTTTACCAGCAATCTTGGGTCCTCCTTGGTCTCTGCCCTTGTTATGATCATTATGGGGCTTTTATTCGCTGCTGTGGCCGGATATTTAGTGGGGATCATAGGTTCTTCATCCAATCCTATTTCCGGGTTGACTTTGACCACCCTTCTGATCGCTGCCTTGATGATGCTTATTATGGGACAAACCGGAAAAGCAGGCATTGCAGCCGTCATTGGAGTTGCTGCAGTCGTGTGCTGTGTAGCCGGTGTGGCCGGGGATATGATCCAGGACTGGAAAGTAGGACATATACTGGGTGGAACTCCCTGGAGAATGCAGATCGGAGGAATCATCGGTGTGATCGCTGCAGGTGTCACCCTTACCTTTTCGCTCCAGCTTTTACACAACACCATCGGCATTGGAAGCGAAACTCTTCCCGCTCCCCAAGCAGGACTTATGGCCACCATGGCTAAAGGCATTGTGGGTGGAGAAATGGCCTGGCCGTTGGTTATAGCTGGAATGCTGCTGGCCGTAGTTCTTATTCTCATCGGATCTCCTTCTCCTATGCTGATTGCTGTAGGGATGTATCTTCCCTTCCGCTCCACCGCCTGTATATTCTTCGGTGGGGTGGTGAAATATTTTGTCCAAAGTCTCACCGGAAAAAAGAAACCAAATAAAAAAGGCAAAGAAATCATAGAAAACATTGGTCTTCTTCTGGCTTCAGGTCTGATAGCCGGACAAGCTCTTATGGGAATCATCACAGCCGCTCTCAAAGGAGCCAAGCTGAATCTTCCTGAATCCTGGAGTGAACCGTGGTTAGGATTGATCATATTTGCTATACTGGGATTTATTTTGATTTATTTTCCATACAAAAAAATGATCGAATCAGGTGAATATGGAGAAAAAGAATAGAGAATTAAATCTTCTTGAACTGGTGCCCGTTCGGAACATCAAATGGAAAACAGACGGTCAAGGAAAGGTGATCATCCTCAAACCAAAATTCAATAACCCTTTCCTGGTCAAACATCTTCTCCCTCGCCTGAAGCGTCCTTTTTACAAGGTCAAATTGGATGAAATGGGGAGCTATTTTTGGAAAAACTGTGATGGTGAAAAAAAAATGCGAGAAATCGTCAAACTTCACAAGGAAAAATTTGGCAGAAAAGCAGAACCTGTTTTAGAACGCATATCTTTGTTTGTTAAAAGTCTTGACAGAAATAATTTCATCACATTCAAATAATAGGCGGATTTTGATAGAATAGATTGGTCATGAGAGATAACAAATTCAATGCAACGGATACAAAATCTGATCATAAAGTGAAGATCATCACATACGGCAATCCGGTGCTTAGGAAAAAAGCAGC
>JAWLEN010000076.1:0-10920 GCA_041686095.1 Candidatus Aminicenantota bacterium | reverse complement strand
GTAAGGAGGGATCTGGCATATCCAGAGTTTCAACTTCAGAAACAGATGCTTTGGCTTCAACCAGATGGTCTCGGCTCCCGGGATTACTCAGCCAGAAAAAAATATAAATGTTTAATCCCACAGTCAAAATAAGAGCTGCAATGACAAAAATCTTTTTCATCAAAGAATTCCGGCTGAATTTCTTCTTAAAAATCTGAGCCAAGGCTCCTCCCATGAGAGCCCAGCTTAATCCCAACATAATGCCTTTGAGAAGACTCTGATTAAGCGGAAACTCCGCCATATAATAGACAAAAACAGCCAACGCGGCCATCCCGGTAAAGGTGATGAAACGGGGTATCACAAATAGGATCTTTATAAAAAGAGAAATCAATAAAACCATAACCGCGGCTGCAATCAAATAAAAAAGAGCCCCGCTTAAAGGACTTAGAAGCCCTGGCAGTCCGGGACGAACAAAAATACCATTAGCGACCGCCACTATAAAAATCAGCACCATCAATGCCGCGGCAGCCCCTTTTCTCACTTCTGGCGAAGGTTTGACTTTTTCCCATTTTCTTGAAATCCATGATGCGAATTTTTTCCAGAGATTTGGTTTTTCTTGATTCACAGTCGACTCCTCAAAAAAATGTATTAATACTTTATTTTATGAAGAAAAATATTCCTCCATCCGGTCAAAGGCTTTGTTGATTTCCTCTTCAGGAACACAAAAAGACATCCTCACATGACCTTCCCCCTTAAAGGCAATTCCAGGGGTGGTTGAAACATGGGCTTTCTGCAGCAGATCAATGGCAAATGTGCGGGAATCTTGATCCTGCTGTCGGATCATTTTGGGAAACATAAGATAAGATCCCTTGGGCTTCTGATAGGTAAACACATGATCCAGCCTGTCCAGCCGCGAACACATGAGGTTTCTGGTTTTCAGGTAGTGGGCATGGAACTGATCGATGCAGTCCTGGGGACCGCGCAGAGCCTCAAGGGCTGCGTACTGCGACACCACAGGGGCACAGATGCACAATGGAATATGAGCTTTCTTTATCTGATCAATCCACTCTTTGGATGCATGCACATACCCAACACGCCACCCGGTCATGGCATAGGTTTTGGTGAAAGTAAATGTGCTGATCACTTGTTCCTTGATGTCTTCAATAGAGCCAATACTAAAATGCTTGATTCCGTCAAAAGTGAAGTACTCATAAGCTTCGTCAGTGATGACAATGAGATTATTTTTTTGGGCGATTTCAGCGATTGCGCGCAGCTCTTCTTCTTTATAAGCCGCTCCTGTTGGATTGTTAGGAGAGCTGAAAACAAGTGCCTTGGTCTTAGACGTTATCGCATCCTGGATTAGATTCAAGTCCAGCTTGAAGCCTTTTTCCTCAATGGTGGGAACCAGAACAGGCTTTCCAGAAGCCAACTCAACTTGCCGAATATGGGTTGAATATCCAGGCACTGGAATGATCACTTCATCTCCGGGATCCACCACGGCCATGATGGCCGCAGACAAACCTTCAATCGCACCGACGGTAACCAGAATCTCAGATGGATCCGCTGAAATATTGTTCTTGCGTTTGAGTTTTTTGGCAATCTCTACTCGCAGATCTTCTAAACCGGCTGTTTCAGAATAACCACCGGTCAATCCCTTGTGGATGGCTTCAGAGGCGGCCTGTTTTATGTTTTCTGGTGTACCGGAGGTAGGCTTGGCCCAGGATAGAAAAGCCACATCCTCTATTTTTTTAGATAAAGCGGTCATCTCATGGATGGCTGATTTGGGAATGGATGCCACTTTTTTCGAAACAAAATTTTTAATATTCATGATAACTCCTTTTACTTGAATAATTCATAAAAAAATTATATACCCTCAGACATGAAAATTAAACATGAATTCTAAAGTCCTGCATAATATTTATTCATAAACAAATATTATCGAGGCTTTAAATGGAGAGAGAAGTTGGTAGCGCTACGGGGATTCGAACCCCGGTTTGATGGCTGAGAACCACCCGTCCTAGTCCCCTAGACGATAGCGCCACTTAAGAGGAACCAAAAAAATAGCAGATTTACCCTCATATGTCAATTTCATAGGACCAAGCGTGAGTATTTCTGAAAGCTTATTTGACAGCTAAGGGGAAGGGCAAGGGATTCGTCACCCGCTCGATTCCCCAGCGTGGAATCTCTCTCCCGGTTCGGCTTCGCTCTCCTCTAAAGAGGAACCATGCCCGCTCAGCCCTCACAGGGGATTCCTCATCCCTTGCCCTCTCCCCTTAATGAATAATATACATCGCGTTCATCACGGTTTTAGAAAGTTTTCAGGACCAAAGGTGAGTATTTCTAATTTCATGATAGAATCTATTGGGCCGATAATTAAGAGGGCATAGGAATGCGTTAATTGCGTTTGTTGGGTTCATCTTTCAATTTATGAATGAATCATGTGCCTAACACACCACCAACAATGAAAATGACATGATTTTGCCCTTTTCAAACTAATAGGTCAGGTTAATTTGGGAAGTGGTCATCGAGGGGGGTGAGATGGTTTATCTCAATTTCACCCCTAAAATACTCCTCTGAGATGATTGACGAAGACCTTGGTTAATGACATCATGATAGCGAGTTTAATTATTCCCGACCATCGAGGAGGGCCTTTTCCAAGGCATTCCAAAGAATCTTAACGAGGATTCCTCTCAGGGCCCTCCTCTTATAACATTTATAGAAAAGAGAAAAAGGCCGCGACGAAAGATACGATATAGAGGACCATTATTTTTTGAATACCATATATTGATCGCAGTGTCAATTTATTTCTATATGAACCGTGCTCTATAAGAATCTATTCTTTCCCAATAGCAACTCTCCTCAATAGATTTATCTGTCCTAATGATATATAATTCAAATTTATAAACTATTAATCAAATGAAAAAATATTCCAGAATCTCAACAAGAACAGAACTGCCCAGGATCCCTATGGAGGGCTATCTCGATTTGACTTATCGCTGCAATAACGACTGCCGTCACTGCTGGCTGAGAATCCCCCCTGACTCTTCTCTAAAAAAAGAAGAAATCACTTTCGATGAGATTAAAACTTTTGTGAATGAGGCCAAGTCTCTGGGATGTTCCAAGTGGTTCATCTCAGGAGGAGAGCCCATGCTGCGGAGTGATTTTCCTGATATTTTCGACTATATCACACGAAATTCATCTCACTATACTTTGAACACCAACGCCACTCTGATCACTCCGAAAATCGCCCGATTGATGAAGCGAAAAGGACATAAATGGATCGCTGTTTACGGAGCCACACCAGAGGTCAATGACCATATCACCCGAAATCCCGGGTCTTTTGAAGCGGCCATGAGAGGAATTTCCTATCTTAAAGAAGCCGGAGTGGGATTTGTTATTCAAATAATTCCCATGAAAGACAACTACCATCAATACCAGGATATGGTCGAGCTTGCTGAATCCTTAAGCCCTTTCTGGCGTGTCGGAGTTTCCTGGCTTTATCTCTCGGCTTCAGGAAATCCGGTTAAAAACAAAGAAATCAAAGCACAGAGATTGGACCCAAAAATCGTGGCTCAGTTTATGAGTCATCCTCCCAGAGATAATGAATCTATGGCATCCCGAGATGATCTATGCAGAAAAATAAATCCTGAACAGGATAATCTTTTTGCCTACTGTGTGACTTTTAACCGGAGTTTTCATATTGATCCGTACGGACTAATGACATTCTGCAGCTTTATCAAGGACCCGTCATTGAAATATGATCTTCGACAGGGCAGTTTCAAAGACGGATGGGAGAATTTCATACCGACTCTGACTGACAAAGTGAAGTCTAATAAGGAATTTGATGAAAACTGCGGAAACTGCGACTTAAGAGAAGAGTGCGAGTGGTGCCCGGCTTGTTCCTATCTTGAAAAAAGGCGGTACACCGCTAAAGTGGAATACCTGTGTGAGATCGCCAAAGAAATTCGAAACTACAAACTGAACTGGAAAAAACATCACCGAAGATATTTCAGTGTGGGAGACCTGGTCATTGAGGTTAACTCTGACCTTCCCTTTAAAAAGGACTCCTTCCGGTCCAGTTTCAATGATTTTTATACCCGGGAGACCAAAAAAGATATTGTTCTCTCGCACCATTTTAATCTGGATGGAATAGACCGCAGCGATTTCGGTGAGCTGAAATTCAAGCACCCTCCTTACGCCATCTACAAAAAGGGGAACTCCTGGATCTATCTCACCATTAGTGATGAATCAGAAGAAGATTTCACTCAGGTTACTGTTTTCAATCACGATCATACAAGAGCCCGGATATACCACAAAGATAACTCTTATTTTTTAAAAGGCGGAATGAATTCTTTGACCATGATGAGCACAGACCAGATTTTTTTAGCCTGGGTTTTAGCGCACAAGAACGGTTGTTTGCTCCACTCAAGTGCGGTTGATTTCAGAGGAAACGGTCTTCTTTTTGTAGGGCATTCTGAGGCAGGCAAGTCAACCATGGTCAAACTATTCAAAGACAAAGCCAAAATTTTGTGCGATGACAGGAACATCATCCGTAAATTTCCAGAAGGATACAGGGTCTTTGGCACCTGGAGTCACGGTGAAGTCCCCTTGGTTTCCAACTCTTCGGCTCCTCTAAAGGGAATTTTTCTTTTGAATAAATCACAAACCAACAGCCTCGATCCTGCAAAGAATAAAACACAAGCGCTTTCCAAATTATCAGCCTGCTTGATCAAACCTCTTCTCACCAGGGAATGGTGGGAACAGAATCTTGACTTTGTGCAGGAATTAATCAGCCATGTGCCTGTATACAAACTCGATTTTAACAAAAGCGGCGAAGTGATTGAGCTTTTAACTGACTTTGTATCAGAGAAAAACCAGAAAAGCAACAAGATCGAATTTTGATAAATAAGTTTTAGGTATTGACAAAGCTGTGTTTTTATAGCATATTGATAAAAGGAATTCGCATTTTTTAAGGAGAAAAAATGGAAAAGGAAGAATGGGCTAAGCCAGAACTAGTTGTATTAGTAAAAGGTCAGCCTGAAGAAAACGTGCTCACTCAATGCAAAGCTGTAAATGGACCCGCCTCAAATACCGAAATAGCCGCAACTGGTCAAACTTGCAAAGTAAGAGAAGGGCCAAGTCAATGTGGTGCCTGTCAAGCTTGTGGTGGTGGGACGTCTTAACTAAAATAGAATTTATGACAGTAAATGCTGTGATTAATAGCGCAGTTTTCTGTATAAAAATATATCATCTCTAATGTGGCTCAACCAAAATACTCCAAGAAGCAAAATCTAAAAGATCACAGTCTGTGGAAAAACAATCGGCTTCTCTTTCCAAGTTTAGATATCGAGCTGACGGAACGGTGCCATTACAACTGCATTCACTGCTCCATTAACCAGCCCCTCAATGACACCATAATCCGGGACAAAGAACTCTCTACGGATTCTCTCAAAAGAATTCTGAGAGAGGCCGCGGATTTCGGGTGCATCCATGTCCGCTTCACAGGCGGAGAGCCCCTTATAAAAGAAAACTTCAGGGAACTCTATAAATTCAGCAGGGAATTGGGGTTTGGGGTTCTTGTTTTCACTAATGGCTCATTGATCAACCGGGAAATGGTTGACTTATTTTTGAAAATCCCTCCTTTAGAAAAAATAGAAGTCTCTTTTTACGGCATGAAAAAACAGAGCTATGAAGCCGTGACCCGAACTCCCGGGTCCTTTGAAAAAGCCCGAAAAGGAATCGATCTGCTTTTAAAAAATAAAATCCCCTTCGTAGTCAAAGGAGCTTTTCTCCCTCCCAATAAAAAAGAACTTCCTCTTTTTGATTCCTGGGCAAAACAAATTCCCTGGATGGAGGATGTCCCTCCCCTATCTCTCTTTTTAAACTTAAGGCACCGGCATGATTCAATGAATAAGAACAAATCCATAAAAAAACTGCGGACCAGCCCGGAAGAAAGCTTAGCGGTTCTCACCAGGAATGAACCGCGGTTCTCAGAGGATATGAAAATATACTGTTCCCAACTGATGCATCCACAGGGAGACCGTCTTTTTACCTGCGGAGCGGGAAAAAGCTCAGCCACCCTTGATCCCTATGGTTATCTGTATCCCTGTTCTCTCGTCAAACACCCCTCCACAGCCTTTGACCTGAAAAAAGGATCTCTGAAACAGGCTTTCCTTGAGTTTTTCCCGGCTTTAAGAGAGAAAAAAGCTAAAAACCCGGATTATTTAGACCGGTGCGCCCAATGTTTTTTAAGAGGTCTCTGTGAAATGTGCCCGGGCAGATCATGGCTCGAACACGGCACTCTGGATACTCCAGTGGATTATTTTTGTGAGATCGCACATGCCCAGGCTAGGTATTTAGGGTATATTGATGAGCATGAAAAAGGCTGGGAAGTCAAGGACTGGAGAGACCGCATCGAGCAAAACAAGCCTCATCCAAAAAACAGCGATAAAAAATGAAGATCCGAATTCTACTGGTTAAGTTTTTTCTTCGATTGAGCCGCTTTTTGTTTGATATTCCAGTGCTTATCCTAAACCCGAATCAGATTATCGAATACCAAAAAATAAATTATCGTAAAAAAAATATAATCCGGAGCTGGTGTGATCCAAAAGTCCTTGAATTGGGCTTATCGGATGAGGAAAAAAAAGGCATTGATGACATCCCGTTCAAAGAGGGCTCTCTTCTTTTGCTGGGAGTGGGAGGAGGAAGAGAGGCGATTCCTCTAGCTAAAATGGGATTCCAGGTCACAGGAGTGGATTTTGTGGAAGAAATGGTCCAAAATGCTGTTAAAAACGCTCAAAAACATGGAGTGGAAATCAAAGGAAAGGTCTTTGATATTTCAAACCCCCATTTATCAAAGGATTGTTATGACATTGTTTGGATGTCCGCCAGTCTGTATTCCTGCATTCCCTCTAGAAAAAAGAGGATTCGCATGCTGAAATCTCTAAATAAAGCACTCAAGCCAGGAGGGTATTTATTCGGCTCGTTTCAGTTTGACTTCAATCAGGAATTCTCCCCTATCGAAGAAAAATTAAAACAGATCACGGCTTTTTTAAGTTTGGGCAACCTTCATTATGAGAAAGGGGACATCTTTTTTACAAGTTATGAATTCATCCATCGTTTCGTATCCCAGGATTCGTTGGTCAGTGAATTTGAGGAAGGCGGCTTTGAGGTGCTCAAAATCAATTTCCCTACCAACGACATCAAAGGATACGCGCTTTTAAAAGCGGAAGAAATTGAAAAAAACCGGTTTGAGAAATGCCCAGATGAGAAACCATGAGCCAAAATAATATTTCCCGCATTCCCATCACTCAATTCAAACTCTGGGAGAAAATCAGCCAAAAAAGAAAACTCCTGTTCTTCAGTCTGGAAATCACCGCAAGATGCAGCAACAACTGCCGCCACTGCTACATAAACCTGCCTTCTCATGACCAAAAAGCAAGAAAAGAGGAACTGACCCTGGAAGAAATCAACAACATAGCGGATGAAGCGGTTTCTTTGGGAGCTGTGTGGTGCCTTTTGACCGGAGGGGAACCCTTATTAAGGAAAGATTTTTTTGAAATCTATATGATGCTCAAAAAAAAGGGGCTCTTGGTTTCTGTTTTCACTAACGCTTGCTCGATTACAGAAAAACACATAGAACTTTTTAAAAAATATCCTCCTAGAAATATTGAAATATCTGTGTATGGAGTTACTAAAAACACCTATGAAAAAATATCCAGAACGCCTGGCTCTTTTAAAAAATTCTTAAGCGGCATTGAACTCATAAAAAAAAGTGGATTAAAAGCTAGATTCAAGGCTATGGTGATGAAATCCAACATCCATGAATTGGACCAGATCGCTCAGTTCTGCAGAAAGTACACTAAAGATTATTACCGCTTTGATCCCCTGCTTCATCTCAGATATGATAGAAATCAAACTAGAAACAAAGAAATTTTATCTGAAAGGTTAACACCGAAAACGATTGCTGAAATTGAAAAAGCAGACCAGGAGAGGTTTCAAACCCTTAAAGACCACTGCGATGAATATATTTTTCAAGAAGATAATAAAAATCCCCAAAATTTTTTATTTCTATGCGGAGCCGGGGTCAACAGCTGTGTGATAAGTTATAATGGAATCTACAGACTTTGTTACTCTCTATGGCATCCTGACACCATTTATGACCTGAGAAAGGGAACCCTGAAGGATGCCTTTTATAACTTTGTACCCAAAGTCCTGGCCATGCGCTCCGACAGAAAACAATACATAAAAAAATGCGGACAGTGCCGGATTATAAATCTCTGCCTCTGGTGCCCTGCCCATGCTTATTTGGAAACCGGAGAACTGGATGGTTTTGTGGATTACTTCTGTGAGACAGCTCAGGAAAGAGCCAAAATGCTTAACGAAGAAAAAAAGGCCTGATTTTTTTTATTTTCTTAAACTGACCATTTGTTCCGCCCCCGCTACAATGGATTGTTTCTCAAACCATTTCGCATAATGGCCTTTCTTTTTTAAAAGAGAGGAGTGTGAACCCTGCTCAAGAATTTGACCCTTTTTCAATACAATGATTTTATCTGCCATTTTCACTGTCGAAAATCTATGGCTGATAAGCACAGCGCTCTTTCCTTGCAAAAGCTTCTTAAAATTTTGGAAAATATCATATTCACTATCAGCATCCAGAGAGCTGGCCGGTTCGTCAAGCACAACAACTTCTGAATCACGCATAAACGCCCTGGCCAAAGCGATCTTCTGCCACTGTCCAACACTGAGTTCTTCTCCCTTTTTAAACATCTTGCCTAGAATTGTATCATAACCTTCAGGTAGATTCTGAATCATTTTATCGGCATCCGCTTTTTTAGCCGCATTATCTATTTGCTTACTCTCATAAGGAACCTTAATATTACCTATCCAAATGTTTTTTCTGGCTGTGAAATGATATTTCGCAAAATCTTGAAACATCACTCCAATTTTTCCTCTAAGCTCACTCACTGCATATTTCCTGATATCTTTTTCATCCATAAAAACAGTTCCTGAGTCCGGATCATAAAGCCGGCACAAAATTTTGACAATGGTGGATTTGCCTGCCCCATTTTCACCGACCAGAGCCACGACTTCGCCGGGTTTGATAGAAAAAGTTACATCCTCTAGCGCCTTCTTTTTGGACAAAGGGTAGCTGAAACTGACTTTGTTAAAAGATATTCCTTTTTGCATCTTTTCGGGAATTTTAAGGGGTTGATCAGGGTCCTTAATCTTTTCTTTGAAATCGAGAAATTCATAAAAATAGGAAATGAAAAGATTGTCCTCATACAGGGCTGTGAGTCCGGTGAGAACGCCTCTGAAAAACTCCATACCGCGTTGAATGGCTTGATAATACATAACCAGAGCACCTATGGATATAATGCCTTGAACAGCTCGGTACACTATAAATCCCAATGCTCCGAATACAGCAACGATGGAAGGTATATGGGCCAGAATATCAGCGATCGCTCTTTTTTTGCTTATTCCCAGCTTCTCTCCCCTGAGAATCTTTCGGAGGTTGGAAAATTCTTCCCCAAATAATTTCCCAAGTCCAAACATCCGCAGTTCCTTGGCATGAACATATCCTGTAAGAAGCCAGTTTAAATATCCTGATTTTCTTTGAGTTCCTGTCCTTTGGCGCTGCCACTCATACATTACTCCAGAGTATTTTACCTTTACTAATACGCCTGGCAGAACTGCCAAAAAAAGAATAATTGGAACGGCCCAGTGAAAAGATATGAGAAGACCTGTGACAGCTATCAATGAGACTCCACTTTGGCCCAGATTGATAAGGTCATTGACAATTTTAGCAGGCCTATAAGGACCCTCCATTTGAGCCCTATGAAGAGTATCAAAGTAAGAGGGATTCTCATAAAACTCAAGATCCATGGTGATAGATTTCTCATGGAGTCGATCATAAACATGATCTTCTACTTTCACAGAGAGAGCTTCGTTGGCATACCCAGCAATATATTGACAGGTTATACGGATCAGACTAACTCCTGCAGCAATCCCCACCAATAGTAGAATATAACTAAGGCCCTCGGTTCCTGGAGAAGAAATAGCTTCATCTACAGCGTCAACAATCATTTTTATGAGATAGAGCATGGCTAATGGGAGAACACCCTGGATAACAACAAGAATTCCTGATAATAAAGCTGCTCCCGGAGCTGATTTCCAAACAAATGAGAGGGTTCTGTTTAGCTGAAGAGCATACTTCAATTTTTCACGCGTTGTTTGATGTTTTTGCATACTTATGAAATCTATCCTTTGTAACTTAAGTATCTAAACTTGTTTTAATTGTGTCAACAAAAAATGACAAAGACCATCTCAATAGAACGAAGCAATCAATAATCAAAGACTATATATAAAATGGGAATTTTTTTCATGATCGCTCCTTATAACAGAGATTGATCATAATGATATAAGGATAAATAAAAACTAAAAGAAATGCCGGGGGCGGGACTCGAACCCGCACAGAGGAAATCCTCCGAGGGATTTTAAGTCCCTTGCGTCTACCAATTCCGCCACCCCGGCAGTTCAATGAAATCGATTATATCACAACCCAAATTACTCAACAAGAGCCGTATTTTGATCAGTGAAGTTTAAAAAATAGAACAAAAATTTAGAGGCGGTTTTTACTCCACAGTCACGCTTTTAGCCAGATTTCTGGGCTGATCCACGTCAGCCCCTCTCGCCGCAGCAATGTAATAGGCAAAAAGCTGTACAGGAATGGCTGTGAGAAATGGAGAAAAAAGTTCATGAACATCAGGAATGGTGATGACTTTATCCACCTTATTTGATATTTGTTTCTGACTTTTGTTCGAAACAGCCACCACGGTTCCAAGTCTGGCTTTGACTTCAGAAATATTGCTCAATACTTTCTCCACCACTCTGTCCTTAGGCAATATCACCATGGTGGGCATTTTTTCATCAATAAGGGCG